>JAEUMI010000245.1 GCA_016792825.1 Hyphomicrobiales bacterium | reverse complement strand
TCGGCATCCGGTAGGCCCACGCCCCCGTCTCTCCATGGTCGGGCATGACCCGACCCCCCCGACTTTAAACATCGGGGCCGCCTGAACCACGGGTTGGTCGGGTCAAGCCCGACCCCGGAGCGTGGGTTGGGGCGCCGAAATTTATTTTCCTAGGCCCCTTGACATGTTCCTATTCTAGGATTATAAGTTCTGTTGATGGTTCCGGAAAGGAGGGGACAGTGTCGACAGCGTCTCGAAATTGCCGGAACCATGTGCAGCGCCTGCGGGAGAGGGGACAGACAGCGCCCCACTCCATCGGGAGCTTAGGGCAAGACCCGGGGACACTACGGTCCCCGCGCCTTAGATGGCTAAACAACCTCAGCGGCAAACTATGGACACCGTGCGATCTGAGGCTCTGCAAGAATGACCCCGAGGCAAAAACCGCTGCGTCTCTCAATCTCCGCGAACGCTTTTCCGAAAAGGGCGTGCGCGGGGGCCGGGCTTTGAGCCTAACCACCCAAGCCACACTTTCCACCAGCATATGCAGGCTTGAAGCCAGGGCGGGGACATCCCCTCCACCTTCTTTCCTCCAAATGGAAAGGCGGCCGCCATGAGTTGACGCACGCACACCTCATAATCATCCGTAGACGGAGGAATTTCTTGATGTGAACCGTGCAGTCCACAGCCCTTCGCCATGGGCCGTTGACTCGCGAATTCTTTTTCTGCAAGGTAGTGGTATGACAGGTATACCACTATGATCGCGATCAAGCGGGCCAAGCTTTTCGAGCAGGTTGCCGAAGTGCTGGAGCGCCGCATCCGCGATCATGATCTGCCGGCCGGGGCGGAATTGCCGTCGGAACGGGACCTTATGAAGGAATTCGGGGTGGGGCGTCCGGCGGTGCGCGAAGCGTTGTTCCATCTGCAGCGCATGGGCCTACTTGTAATGCGCCCCGGGGCCCGGGCCCAGGTGGCCATCCCTTCGGTGCAGGCGGTCATGCATTCGGTGGCGGGCAGTGCGCGCTATCTGCTGTCGGCCTCGGAAGGCATCAGGCATTTCCAGGAGGCGCGCATCCTGTTTGAAACCGGTCTGGTGCGCGATGCCGCGCAGATGGCGAGCGACGCCGACATTGCCCGGGTGAAGGCCGCCCTTGATGACAACCGTGAATCGGTTGGCGACATCCGGCGCTTCGAGCAATCGGACGTGGCCTTCCATTTCGCCATCGCCACGGTGCCGAAAAACCCGATCTATACCACGCTGCATTCGGCCATCGTCGAATGGCTGGTTGACCAGCGCCATGTGACGCTCAGCTATCCCGGCCAGAACAAGCTGGCCTACAAGGCCCATGCGGCGATCTATGAGGCGATTGCCGACCGCGACCCGGATGGGGCGGCAAAGGAAATGCGCGAGCATCTCGAGCAGGTTTCCGACCTCTACTGGAAAGTGCGGGAGGCGACGCGATGAGCGGCTTTGTCATCACCGTTGATTTCGTTTTGAAGCCCGGCGCCATGGCGGCCTTCCGCAAACTCATCGACAGGAACGCCCGGGATTCCTGCGCCGACGAGCCGGGCTGCCGGCGCTTCGACGTGCTGGTGCCCACGGATTCCGGCGACAAGGTATTTCTCTATGAAATCTATGATGACCGCGCCGCCTTCGACGCCCATCTGAAAACCCGGCATTTCGAGGTGTTCAACCGCGAAAGCGAAGCCCTCGTCATTTCCAAGACCGTCGCCCAATACAATCTGGCCTGCGAAGGATCGCAAGCTCCCTGACTGATAAAATGAAAGAGAAACATGTCGCGTAACAACCTGAAGACCATGGCCCGCAACCGGAACCTCAAGCTCGGCCATTTCATCGTGGAATTTGCCACGCCGGGCATCGGCCATATCGTGAAGGCGGCGGGCTGCGAGTTTGTCCTCTTTGATCTTGAGCATTCGGGCTTCGGCTTTGAAACGGTGAAGAGCGCCATCCGCTATTTCGAAGCCGCCGACGTGGCGCCCATCGTGCGCGTGCCGTCGAAGGAATATCACCATATCGCGCGGGCCTGCGACATGGGGGCGGAAGGAATCATGATCCCCATGGTCGGCAACGCCAAGGAGGCCAAGGCGGTAGTCGAGTGCATGAAATATTATCCCATGGGCAAGCGCGGCGTGGCCTTGGGCGTGGCGCATGACAATTACAGCGGCGGCTCCGTGCCGGAAAAACTGGCGGGCGCCAATGAGCGCACTACCTTGTTCTGCCAGATCGAGACGGCGGAAGGAGCCGAGAACGCCGATGCCATCGCCGCGGTTGACGGCGTCGATGTGCTCTGGGTCGGGCATTTCGATCTTTCGGTGTCGCTTGGAATTCCCGGCGAGTTCGACAATCCGAAATTCCTCAAGGCGATTGACCAGACCATCGCCGCCACCAAGAAGCACAAGAAATCGCTGGGCCGGCTGGTGCCGACAACCGATCTTGGCATTGCACTTTTCAAACAGGGCTTTGATTTCTGCTGCTACTCCGGTGATGTCTGGGTGCTGCGCGATGCGCTCACCCAGGCGATGAACACCCTGCGTGCGGGCTGCAAGCCATGACAGCTCCGTTCCGCGTCGCATTGTCCGGTGATTTCAAGAAGCCCGACGGCACGCCGGTATTCCCGGACTTCGACCTGGCGCCGCTCACGTCAGCGCCCGGCGTCGAGATGGAATTTCTCGAGTCGGCCAATCCGCTGCGGGCCGAGCAGCTTGAGGATTTCGATGCGCTTATCCTGCTGATCCACCGCTTCGCCCCGGAGAGCGTTCCGAAAAACGGGCGGCTCAGCGTCGTGGCGCGCTTTGGCGTGGGTTATGACACGGTGGATGTGGCGTCCTGCACGAAGGGCGACATTGCCCTTTGCATCACGCCGGACGGGGTGCGCCGCCCGGTTGCAGTTTCGATCATCACTTTCATCCTGGCGCTCACCGGCAAGCTGATGGTGAAAGACCAGCTGGCGCGGCAGGGTGCCGCCGGCTTTGCGGCGCGGGGCGACCATATGGGCGTTGGCCTTGTGGGCAAGACTCTGGGTTCATTGGGTGTTGGCAATATCGGGGCGGAAATGTTCCGCATGGCCAAGCCCTTCGACATGAAATTCATCGCCCATGATCCCTTTGCCGATCCGAAGGTCGCGACGGAACTCGGGATCGAGCTTGTGAACATGGACGACCTGTTCGCCCGGGCCGATATCCTGACGGTGAACTGCCCGCTGACGGAAGAGACCCGCCATGTGGTGAACGCCAAGCGCCTGGGCCAGATGAAGAAGACTGCCTATCTCATCAATACGGCCCGCGGGCCCATTGTTGACCAGAAAGCGCTCACCGAAGTTCTCACCAACCGCCGGATCGCTGGGGCGGGGCTCGACGTTTTCGAGACGGAGCCGCCTGACGTGAATGATCCGATCCTGAAGCTGGACAATGTGATCCTGGCACCGCACGCGCTATGCTGGACCGACCAGTGCTTTGCCGGAAATGGCGCTGCCGATGTGCGCGCCGTTCTCGATGTGCAGCAGGGCCGGATTCCACGTGGGGTGGTCAATCGTGAAGTGCTCGAAAGGGCCGGATTCAAGTCAAAACTGGAGGCTTACGGCAAGCGCTTCACATAATGGAAATTCCCCGCAACCAAGCGGGGATACGAGAATGGAAGCCTGAGGCTTGCATTCATAACTGGGAGGAAGACATGGTAACAAGACGCGACTTAGGCAAGATCGGCCTCGCGGCCGGGTTTGCCGGAACATTCACGCGGCCGGCCTGGGCCGCGGACGCTGCGCAGGCGGCTGTTGATGCCGCCAAGCAATATTCGGGACAGACGATCACCATCGTCTGGGAAGCGGGCCTGCAATCGCTCGACCCGCTCAACTTCTCCGGCCCCAAGTGGAAGGAACTCACCGGCATCGACGTGAAGGTGGTGGAGGTTCCGGTGGCCGAGATGTTCACCAAGATCATGCAGGACTTCCGGTCAGGGGCGGGCGCCTATGACGCGCTGAACGTGATCCCGGCCTGGATGCCCGACCTGGTGAATGCGGGCGCCCTTGAGGTTCTCGATCCATTTGTCGACAAATATGCTTATCGCGACGAATTGCAGAAGATCGCCCCCACCTACCGCGACAACCAGATGATGGTGAACGGCAAGATCTACGGCTTCCCGGACGATGGCGACGTGTTCGTCATGTATTACCGTACCGACGTGCTGGGCGATCCCGCACTTCAGGCGGCCTACAAGGCGAAGTTCGGAACCGACCTGCCGGTGCCGCCGACAAACTGGAAGGATTTCGACCAGGTCGGCCAGTTCATCACCGAGTTCACCAGCGCCAAGCCCTATGGCGCGGCGTTTTTCCGTGAATCGGGATACGGCAACTTCATGTTCCAGGAGCGCTTCCGCAACGAGGGCGGCAAGTTCTTCGATGCCGACACGATGAAAGCCACGATCAACAGCGATGCGGGCATCAAGGTCCTCACCGACTGGGTTGCGGAAAACAAGTGGGCGCCTCCAGGCGTCGAGCAGTGGGGCTTCGTTGAAAACCTCGCAGCCTTCCTGCAGGGCCAGACGGCGATGACCATCTCGTGGCCGCCTTACGGCCGCTGGGCCGCAAGCTACGGCACGGACCAGGAAGTGATGAGCTGGGTGCCGAAATCCACAATCGCCGGCAAGGTTGGCTATGCCATGACGCCGGGCGGGCATCCGGAACTGGCGGCGGGCTTCTGCCTGTCTGTCTCTTCGGCGTCCAAGAACAAGGAAGCCGCCTATCTGTTCATCCAGTGGCTGAACAGTGAATCGGTCAGCCTTGAGCGGGTGAAGCTGCCTTACGCGCTGCGCGATCCGTTCCGCGACTCGCACTTCACCGATCCGGGTTATGCGGCCCTGTGGCCGGAAGCCAAGGATTACCTCGCGGCCTTGCAGGCGGGCGCCAACAACGGCCTGCTCGACCTGTCGCTCCTGCAGACTGACAAGTACGAAGAAGTGCTGCGCCAGTCGGTGTCGAAGCTGTGGGCGGGCGAGGATCCGAAAGCGATCCTCGACGCGGCTGCGGCTGAATGGGATGCCATCACCGAGAAGATCGGCGTCGACAAGCAGAAGGCGGTTTATGCCGACTGGGCGTCGAAGTCGGGTGCCTATCCAAAAATGTAGTTTCGGCTATCATCATGGTCCTGCCCGGTAACCCGGGCAGGGCCTTTCTTCTTTCACCATTGGATTGGAACGCCGTGGCCGCTGCAACCGCCCTTCATGCCCATCCCGACCGGAATTTCAGATACTGGCTGCTGACGCCGGCGATCTTCCTGCTGCTGCTGGTCGGCCTGTTCCCGCTGTTTTACTCGCTGGTCGTGAGCTTCATGCGCATCGACATGATGGACACGGACACATCCTTCGCGGGGCTTTACAACTACGCCAACTTGTTCTCGGACATGCGCCTGTGGGCCGCCCTTGGCCACACGCTGCTGATCACCGCCATTGCGCTTCCCATTGAATTGCTCCTGGGCCTTGCCATGGCCTACCTGTTTCTGGACAGGATGCCAGGCCGGCAGATTTTCATATCATTGCTGGTGCTGCCCACGATCATTTCGCCCATCGTGGCGGGCGCCACCTGGCGGCTGCTGTTCGACAACCGCTTCGGCCCTATCAACCAGGTACTGGGATGGTTCGCGGGCCATCCGGTGACCGCACTTTGGACGCTCAATCCGAAGCTGGTCTATCCGGCCATCATTTTCTGCGAGATCTGGCAGTGGACGCCGTTCATGTTCCTGATCCTGCTTGCCGCCCTTTCCAATGTGGACAAGTCGCAGACGGAAGCGGCCTCGATCGATGGCGCCGGATTTTTCCGCACTTTCCGGCGCATCGTGCTGCCTGCAATCTGGCCGGTGATGGCCATCGCCATCCTGATCCGCGGCCTGGACCTGGTGCGCATCTTCGACATCATCTGGGCGCTGACGGCGGGCGGCCCCGGCACGATGACGGAAACCATTTCGGTCTACACCTATTCGCAGGGCTTCAAGCAGTTCGAGACGAGCTATACGGCGGCCATTGCCTTTCTTGTAATCGTGATCCTGACGGTGGTGGTGACCTGGGCCATAAGACGGATGGGGCTGGCAAAATGAAATCGCTTCCGTTTCACCGCCGCAAGGATGTCCGCCTCGCCTTTCGCTACCTCATTGCCTGCCTGCTGGTCGTCATCTTCGTCTTCCCGGTGTATTGGCTGTTCATCATCTCCTTCAAGACGCCGGACGAGATTTTCGCCTTCCCGCCGGTCTGGTATCCCAAGAGCATCCAGTTCTCCAACTACTTCGTGCTGTTCAAGGACGGCGATGCCAAGACCGTTCTAAACAGCCTGATCCTGGCCAGTGTCTCGACGTTCTTCGCCATGATCCTCGGCACGATGGCAGCCTACAGCCTGGTGCGCTTCAAGACGGGCGGAGAAAACCTGGCGGTATGGATCATCTCGCAGCGCATGATGCCGCCCGTGGCAATCGTGTTCCCGGTATTCCTGCTCTATGTGTTTTTCGGCTGGGTCGACACGTTCTTCGGCCTCATCCTGCTCTATACCGCATTCAACCTGCCTTACGTGATCTGGATGATGCGCGGCTACATCGAGGACATTCCGCTTGAATTGGAGGAAAGCGCCCTGGTTGACGGCTGCTCGCGCTGGGAGGTGCTGTGGAAGGTGGTGATGCCGATGGCGCGCTCGGGGCTTTTCGCCACCGCCGTGTTCACCTTCGTCTTCGCCTGGAACGAGTTCCTCTTTGCCCTGGTGCTGACGCGCACCGAGGTCACCACCTACACGGTGCAGGTCACCCATTATTTCGGCGGGCAGTCCAACTTCTGGGCTAAGATCGCCGCCATGTCGGTGCTCGGCACCATTCCCGTATTCATCGCGGTCGCGACGATGCAGCGCTATCTGGTGCGCGGCATCTCGATGGGCGCAGTCAAAGGCTAGATCATGTCAGACCTGAAAATCACCGGCCTCCACAAGTATTACGGCAGCTTCCATGCGGTGAAGGGCATCGACCTTGAAGTGCCCTCGGGCGAGTTCACGGTGCTGGTGGGGCCATCGGGCTGCGGCAAGTCCACCCTGCTCCGCACCATTGCTGGACTAGAAGAGGCGAGCGAAGGCACGGTTGAAATCGGCAACAAGGATGTGACCTGGGCGCGGCCCCGCGACCGCGACATCGCCATGGTTTTCCAGAACTACGCGCTTTACCCCTATATGGATGTGTTTGAGAACATCGCCTTTGGCCTCAGGGCGCGAAAATTCGCCACTGCCGAAATCGACAAGCGGGTGAACAATGCCGCCGAGATGCTGGGCATCGGGCCCCTGCTGAAACGCCTGCCGCGCGAGCTTTCCGGCGGGCAGCGCCAGCGGGTTGCCATCGGGCGGGCCATCGTGCGCGACGCGCGCCTGTTCCTGTTCGACGAGCCCCTGAGCAATCTCGACGCGCAGCTCCGCGATGACATGCGGGTTGAAATCAAGCGCCTGCACCAGGACCTTGGGCGCACCATGATCTATGTGACGCATGACCAGATCGAGGCCATGACCCTGGCGGACCGCATCGTACTGCTGCGCGATGGCCGCATCGAGCAACTGGGTTCGCCGCTTGACCTGTTCGAGCGCCCGGCCAATCTGTTCGTCGCCAGCTTTCTGGGAAGCCCCAAGATGAATTTCATTCCGGCGACGCTTGACGGCAATACCGCCGTTTTGTCCGACGGCAACAAGCTTGCGCTCGTGGGCAAGCGGCAGGGAAAAGCCAAGCAACCCGTCATTCTCGGGATCAGGCCGCAGCACGTCGCCCTGTCCGGCAAGACCGCCGCCATCGGCCATGCGCAGGTCAAGGTCACGGTCGAGCTGGTGCAGCCCACCGGCTCGCGGGTTCAGGTCGCCTTTCCGCTCGGCGGCAAGAGCGTTGTCGCCGAGCTTGAATCGCGCGACGTGAGCAAGCCCGGTGAGAAAATCAGCATCGACATCGACATGGCCCGCGCCATTGTGATCGATCCGCAAACCGAAAAAGTCATCTGAACCGGAGTAAAGCCATGGCCCCGAAGAAGGCAAGCCGCGCAGTCAAGCTTTTTGGCACGGAAGCAGCGGACGGCAAGCGCCGCGAACTGGCAGCCGGCCCGATCACTGCGATGTTCGACAATGGGGCGCTGCGCTACATTCGCTACCGTGGCGTGGAAGTCCTGCGCGGCATCGCCTATCTGCTGCGCGACAAGAACTGGGGCACCTATGGGCCGGCTATAGCAAACCTGAAGATCAAACAGGGAAGGACCGGCTTCTCCATCAGCTATGACGCAACCTGCAGCGACGCGGAACAGTCCCTCAAGTACCAGGCAAAGATCGAAGCGAACGCTGATGGCAGGCTGGCATTTTCTGCCGTGGGGACGCCGCTCAGCGATTTTCTCACCAATCGCTCGGGGTTTGTCATCCTGCATCCGCTGGAGGGGGTGGTGGGCAAACCCGTCGAAGTGGTGCATGTGGATGGCAGCCGCGAAAAGCGGAACTTTCCGAAAATCATCAGTCCGGGCCAGCCCATTTTTGAGATCCGTTCGCTGAAGCACACGGTGATGCCCGGGGTCACCGCCACGGTGCTGATGGAGGGCAACAAGTTCGAGATGGAGGACCACCGGAACTGGATGGATGCCTCCTACAAAACCTATGTCTGCTCCCTGCTTGATCCGTGGCCCTATACGCTGAAGAAGGGCGAGGCCTTCACCCAGTCGGTGACGCTTACGATTTCCGGGAAGCCCACAGCAAAGGCATCATCAAAATCTGGCGGGGCAATATCCGTGGCGATGGGCAAGGCCAAGGGGCGCATGCCTTCGATTGGCGTGGGCGTACCGATGGCGGAAGCCCAACACGCGGTTGCCAAGGCCGATCTCATTGCTGCTGCGAAGCCGGGGCAGTTGGTTTTCCAGATTGACGGACGCAAGGAAAACCAGACGGAAGCGGCAGCGGCGTTTCGCGCCCTGAAGGAACGCACGGGCATTCCGGCGACCTTGGAAATTGTCCTGCCGGCAAAGGCGCCAGCCATGGAAGAGGTCGAAGCCATTGCAGGCGCTCTGCGTGCTGCCGGTTTCAAGCCGGATGCGGTGGTGATTACGCAGATGCATGACCTCAAATCCTTCCAGCCGAATACGCCACGGCCCTGGGGACCAACCTATGAAGAGATGGCGGCAGCGGCGCGCAGGGCGTTTCCCGGTGTAACCCTGGGGGGCGGCATGCTCTCCTATTTCACGGAGCTGAACCGGAAGCCGGCGCCCAAGGGCGTTTTTGATTTCATCACCCACACCGCATGCCCCATTGTGCATGCGGCGGATGACCTCTCGGTCATGGAAACGCTTGAATCCATGCCGTCGATCATTGCCTCGACGCGCGCCATGATCGGCACGTCGCCCTATCATATGGGGCCAACCAGCATTCCCTGCCGCGATAACCCCTACGGGGCGCGGGAAGCGTCCAATCCCGATAATGGCCGGGTGTGCCTGTCCGACATGGATCCGCGGCAGCGCGGATTGTTCGGGGCGGCGTGGAATCTGGGGCTGGTAGCCGCGGCGGCGAAGGGCAAGCTGGATGCGGTTTCGCTGGGAGCGGTAACGGGTCCACAGGGCCTTATCTACCGCATGGCCAATTACATGCAGCCGGGTTTGGATGGCGGGAACGCTGCGGTCTATCCCGTTTATCACATTCTTGCGGGGCTGGGGCGCGCCAGCGGCGCCAGGCATATTGAAACGGAAAGCGGCGCTCCGGGAAAAATCGCAGCGCTCGCCCATGAAAGCAAGGCGGGGCCGGTGCTGTGGCTGGCAAATCTCACGGGCGAGAAGCAAGCGGTGAAGGTCGGCGGCTTCAAGGGAGCGGCACAGGTTCATGTTCTCGACGAAAAGACTTTCGATGGGCTGATCAAACGCCCGGACTACCTGGCCAAGCCCGGAACAAAGATGAATAAGGTTTCCAGCCTTGAGCTTGGGCCCTATGCGGTGATCCGCGTCGCGGCGACCTGATCAATGCTGCTGGGGTGCATTGCCGATGACTTCACGGGGGCCACGGACCTGGCGAATACGCTGAGCCGCCATGGCATGCGCACGGTGCAGATCATAGGCGAACCCACGGGACTGCCGCCTGACACGGACGCCATTGTCGTTGCGTTGAAATCCAGGACTATCCCTGCGAAGGATGCGGTTGCCCAATCGCTTGCCGCCTGCCGCTGGCTGAAGCAGCATGGGGCGCGGCAGATCTATTTCAAATACTGCTCGACCTTCGACTCCACCGATGCGGGAAATATCGGCCCGGTGGCGGATGCACTGCTCGATGAGCTTGGGTCCAGTTTCACCATTGCCTGCCCGGCATTCCCGGAAAACGGCCGGACGATCTACATGGGGCATCTCTTCGTGGGGCAGGTGCTGCTTTCGGACTCGAGCATGCGGCATCACCCGCTTACGCCGATGCTTGATTCCAATCTGGTAAATGTTCTGGCGCGGCAGACGCCGCACAGGACAGGGCTTGTGGCCCATGCGACGGTGAAGCAGGGGGCGGGCGCCATTGCCGCCGCCTTTGCAGAGTTGCAATCACGCGGTATCCGTCACGCCATTATCGATGCGATCGAAGATATCGACCTGCATTATCTCGGTGAGGCGGTAGCAAATCTTGATGTTGTCACGGGCGGATCGGGCGCTGCCATTGGCCTGCCGGAAAATTTCCGGAAGGCGGGGCTTTTGTCCAAGCGGGAGAATGTCAAGCCATTGGCTCCGGTTGGCGGCGGGGGCGTTGTGCTTTCGGGAAGCAGTTCGGCAGCAACGCTTGCCCAGGTGGCTGCCATGAGTGCAGAGCATCCCGCCTTTGCCATCGATGTCGCAGCGCTATTCTCCAACAAGGACAAAGCGATAGGTGAGGTTCTTCTCTGGGCGGTTGAGAAGCTGAAAGCATCGCCGACGCTGATCTATGCCAGCGCGCCGCCTGAGAAGGTTTCAGAAATCCAATCCCGATTTGGCCGGGAGAAGGCAGGCGCAGTGATCGAGGAAGCCATTGCGGCCATCGCCACGGGCCTGGCCAAGTCGGGGGTGCGGCGTTTCGTGGTGGCGGGCGGCGAGACTTCCGGTGCGGTGGTTTCGGCGCTGGGCGTCAAGGCGCTGGAAATCGGGCCGCAGATTTCGCCCGGCGTTCCGGCAACGCTCTCCTATGGCGAGCCGCGCTATGCGCTGGCGCTGAAGTCGGGAAACTTCGGCGGGCCGGAGTTTTTCAGCGAAGCCCTGGAGGCGTTGAAATGAAAGAGTCCGAGGCGCGCGAACTTATCGTCGAGATGGCGCGCTCCATGTTCGAGCGGCGGCTGACCTTCGGCAGTTCCGGAAACATCAGCGTGAAAATCGACGGCGGCTGGCTGATGACGCCGACGGGATCATCACTGGGGCGGCTGGATCCGGCGCGCCTGTCGAAGCTTGACGAAGCGGGGACTTTGATCTCCGGAGACGCGCCGACCAAGGAAAGTTTCCTCCATCTCGCCATGTACCGGGAGCGGGCCGGCGCCGGGGCGGTGGTGCATCTGCATTCCACCCATTCCGTTGCCGTATCCTGCCTCGACGGCATCAACCATGATGATGTGCTGCCGCCGATCACCGCCTATTACGTGATGCGGGTGGGCAGGCTGCCGCTCATTCCCTATTACGCGCCGGGCGACAAGACCCTGGGAGAAGCGGTGGGGCGATATGCGGCGAAGCATGCCGCGGTGCTTCTGGCCAATCACGGTCCGGTGGTTTCAGGTTCGTCGCTTTCCGCCGCCGTCGATGCCATCGAAGAGCTTGAAGAGACGGCACGGCTTTACCTGTTGCTTCACGGGCGGCCGACGCGTTACCTGACGCCAGAACAGTTGGCGGACCTGAAGCGGCGGTTTCCCTGAGGAGCAGTTCAATCGTGACAACACAGAATATACTGGCAGCCGGAGTCATCGGCCTGGGCTCCATGGGGCTCGGCATGGCGCAATCCATGGTGAAGCGCGGGATCAAGGTTTCGGGCTTCGACATTAATTCGGCCGCTGTCGCAAAATTTGTTGAAGCGGGAGGCAGTAGTGCCGCGAGCGTCGTTGAAGTTGCGAAAAACGCACACGTACTGCTCGTTGTGGTGGTGAACGCGGCGCAGACCGATATGGTGTTGTTTGGTGGGAACGGTGCGGCGGTGGCCATGAAGAAAGGCAGTGTCATCATTTCGTCTGCCACCATGGCGCCGGATGATGCGCGGCGGCTTGCGGCCAAGGCGGAAGCGCTGGGGCTATTGTATCTTGATGCGCCGATCAGCGGCGGTGCCGCAAAGGCGGCACTCGGCCAGTTGACGGTGATGGCCTCGGGCACTCCTGAGGCCTTCACGCGGGCGCGGCCGGCGCTCGATGCGATTGCCGCCACGGTCCATGAGCTTGGCGATGCGGCGGGCATTGGCGCTTCGTTCAAGATGGTGAACCAGTTGCTGGCGGGGGTCCATATCGCCGCCGCCTGTGAAGCCGTGACCTTTGCCAAGAAGCTGGGGCTTGACCTGCCGACGGTCTACAAGGTGATCACGGCCTCGGCGGGCAACTCCTGGATGTTCGAAAACCGGGTGCCGCGTATTCTTGATGGGGACTATGCGCCGCGAAGTGCTGTCGAGATCTTTACAAAGGACCTGGGCATTGTGAGCGACATGGGGCGGCGCGAAAAGTTTCCGCTGCAGATCGCTGCGACAGCCCTGCAAATGTTCCTGATGACGGCGGCGGC
>JAEUMI010000244.1 GCA_016792825.1 Hyphomicrobiales bacterium | reverse complement strand
AGCGGGAAACCGGTAAGAGCGAGATTGCCGATCACCATCAGTATCCAAGTCTTTTTGATATGGGGCGCCAAGCCACCCATCTTGCGCATGTCCTGCTCGCCTGACATGGCGTGAATGACCGAGCCCGAGCCCAGGAACAGCAACGCCTTGAAGAAGGCATGGGTGAAAAGATGGAATATGGCAACGCCGTAAGCACCAAGGCCAAGGGCCACGAACATGTAGCCGAGCTGAGAACAGGTTGAATAGGCGATGACGCGCTTGATGTCGTTCTGCACGAGGCCCACGGTGGCGGCGAAGAAGGCGGTGATGGCGCCCACAATGACGACGACTTCCTTGGCGTGGGGGGCGAGCTCATAGAGCGGCGACAGGCGGGCCACGAGGAACACGCCGGCGGTCACCATGGTTGCGGCATGGATCAGGGCCGAGACCGGGGTTGGGCCTTCCATGGCGTCCGGCAGCCAGGTGTGGAGCAGGAACTGGGCTGATTTGCCCATGGCGCCCATGAAGAGCAGCAGGCAGAGCGTGGTGAGCGTGTCAAACTCCCAGCTCAGGAAATGGATGGTCTTGCCCGTCTGGGTGCTGGCGGCGGCGAAGATGGTGTCGAATTCAATGGACTGGAACACGGCAAAGCAGCCGAAGATGCCCAGCGCGAAGCCGAAGTCGCCGACACGGTTCACCACGAAGGCCTTGATGGCGGCGGCATTGGCGCTTTCACGGGTGTACCAGAAGCCGATGAGCAGATAGGACATGAGCCCCACGCCCTCCCAGCCGAAGAACATCTGCAGGAGGTTGTCGGAGGTGACCAGCATGAGCATGGCAAAGGTAAAGAGCGAGAGATAGGCGAAGAAGCGCGGCTGATGCTCGTCATGGCTCATGTAGCCAAGGGAATAGACATGCACGAGGGCCGAGATGGTGTTCACCACCACCAGCATGACGGCGGTCAGCGTGTCGATGCGCAGCATCCAGTTGGCGGTGAAGGCGCCGGAATTCACCCAGCGCAGGACTTCCACTTTCGCGTCGTGCCCCTCATGGAGAAAGCCGACAAACACGATCCATGACAGGACGGCGGATACGCAAAGCAGCCCGGTGGTGAGATACATGGGCCAGGCAGGGCCGTCATAGTGGCCGTGGTGATCGTCATGGGCGTGAGCCACATGGGCCGCATGGGCCGTGTGATCGCCATAGACATCCGCGTCGCGGCCAAGGTTCTGGAAAACCTTGGTGCCGGCGAGCCCCGCGATGAGCGCGCCGATCAGGGGAAGAAATACGATCAGCTGATACATTGGTTTTCGCTTCAGCCCTTCATGAGATTGATGTCTTCCACCGCGATGGAACCGCGGTTGCGGAAGTAGGTGACGAGAATGGCGAGGCCGATAGCCGCTTCCCCGGCAGCCACGGTCAGAACAAGCAGGGCGAACACCTGCCCCACAAGATCATGCAGCGCTGCCGAGAAGGCCACAAGATTGATGTTCACAGCCAGCAGCATGAGCTCGATCGACATCATGATGACAATGACGTTCTTGCGGTTGAGGAAGATGCCGAAAATGCCAATTGTAAAGAGAATTGCGGCAACGGTCAGATAATGTGAAAGGCCGATTGTCATGGTCAGATCCCCTGCCCTGGTTTGACTTTGACGACTTCCATGGCGGTTGCCGGATTGCGCGCCACCTGCACCGAAACGTCCTGGCGCTTGACGCCCTGCTTGTGGCGCAGCGTCAGCACGATGGCGCCGATCATGGCGACGAGAAGCACCAGGCCCGCAGCCTGGAAGAAATAGACATATTTGGTGTAGAGGATCTGGCCCAGCGCTTCCGTATTGGTGACATCGCCCGACGAGGGCGCAGCCGCGGCGGTCAGGGCGTCTGACGAAATGGCCCAGGTGCCGACAACCAGCGCCAGTTCCACCAGGACGATGAGCCCGATGGTGCCGCCCACCGGCAGGTAATTCAGCATGCCTTGGCGGAGCTGGACGAAATCGACATCCAGCATCATGACCACGAAGAGGAAGAGCACGGCCACGGCACCGACATAGACCACGACCAGGATCATGGCGAGGAATTCAGCCCCCAGAAGAATGAACAGGCCGGCGGCATTGAAGAAGCAGAGGATGAGAAAAAGCACGGAATGCACCGGGTTGCGCGAGGATATGACCATCACGGCGGAGGCGATGGCCACGCTGGCGAAGAGATAGAAGAATAAGGCTGCTACCATGTTACTGTCCCTCCCTCACCGGTATGGCGCGTCAAGCGCCATGTTCTGGGCAATTTCGCGTTCCCAGCGGTCGCCGTTGGCGAGAAGCTTTTCCTTGTTGAACAGGAGCTCCTCGCGGGTTTCCGTGGCGTACTCAAAATTCGGGCCTTCGACGATGGCGTCCACCGGGCAGGCTTCCTGGCAGAAGCCGCAATAAATGCATTTCACCATGTCGATGTCGTAGCGGGTGGTGCGGCGGGTGCCGTCATTGCGGCGCGGGCCCGCTTCGATGGTGATGGCCTGAGCCGGGCAGATGGCTTCGCACAGCTTGCAGGCAATGCAGCGTTCCTCGCCATTGGGATAGCGGCGGAGCGCATGCTCGCCGCGGAAGCGCGGGCTCAAGGGCCCCTTCTCATGGGGATAGTTCAAAGTGGCCTTGGGGCTCACGAAATACTTCAGCGCCAGCCAGGTGGCTGAAACAAATTCCTTGAGGAAAAGGGCGCGGGCGGCTTGTTCAAGTTTCATCGGTCATTCACCCAAACATTGCCTCAAAAGTGCCGCCCAGCATGAAGCCTACCACAGGCAGCACGACAAGGCTGAAAAACCTGATCCCGTTCATGAACAGCGCCGGGTCCCGCCCCTGCGAGCCCGTCACCTTGGCTGCCTCATGGCGCCGCCGCATCTGCGGATAGACCATGCGCTGCATGAACATGACATCGATGATGCCGATCACCAGAAACACCAGGGCTCCAAAGAGATTATACATCATGGCAGCCATCCGAAGGCCACCAGGGCGCCTGCGGTGATCACCACCCAGGCGAGCGACAGGGGCAGAAACACTTTCCAGCCAAGGCGCATCAGCTGGTCGTAGCGGTAGCGCGGCACGATGGCCTTGACCATGGCGAACATGAAGAAGACGAAGCAGAGCTTGGCCATGAACCAGAAGACGCCGGGGATCCAGTTCAATACGGCCACGTCGATGATCGGCAGCCAGCCGCCGAGGAAGAGGATGGTGGTCATGGCGCACATCAGGGTGATGGCCACATATTCGCCGAGCATGAAGAGAAGGTAAGGCGTGGAGGAATATTCCACCATGAAGCCGGCCACGAGTTCCGATTCCGCTTCCACGAGATCGAAGGGCGGGCGGTTGGTTTCAGCCAGGGCCGATACGAAGAAGACAATGAACATCGGGAAGAGCGGAATGAAATACCAGTCGAGGAAGGAATTGGGCAAGCCCAGCATGGTGCCGAGGCCGGTTTCCTGGGTCTTGACGATTTCCGTGAGGTTCAGGGAGCCGGCGCAGAGCAGTACGGTGATGATCACGAAACCGATGGAGACTTCGTAGGACACCATTTGCGCGGCGGAGCGAAGCGCCGAAAGGAAGGGATATTTCGAATTCGAAGCCCAGCCGCCCATGATGATGCCGTAAACGCCAAGGGACGACAGCGCGAAGAGATAGAGAATGCCGACATTGAGGTCGGCAACTTCCCAGCCTTCGGCCACAGGGATCACAGCCCAGGCGGCAAGCGACAGGGCGGCGCTGATAATGGGAGCCAGCACGAAGACGCCCTTGTTGGCGCCATCGGGAATGATCACTTCCTTGAAGACGAATTTCAGCAGATCGGCGAAGGACTGCAGCACACCCCAGGGCCCCACCACATTGGGGCCGCGGCGGAGCTGGACAGCGGCCCAGACCTTGCGGTCCGCATAGATCAGGAATGAGACAACAATGAGCAGTGCGATGAGCAGCGCGACACTGTGCAGTGCAATCAATCCAACGAGAATAATCATCTCATTCATGATCTACTCCGCCGCCTGCATCTTGCGGCCGTTCTTCACGGCCGAGCATTCCGCCATGGTGCGCGAGGCGCGGGCGATGGGGTTGGTCATGTAGAAATCCTTGACCGGCGAGGCAAAGGCCGCCGAAGTGGTCTTGCCTTCACCACGGCCCAGTTCCGAAAGGGCCGCCGCATCGGCAGGGAAAAGCTGGTCGAGAGCCGCCAGGTGCGGCGCCACGGCATACATAACCCGGCGCAGTTCTTCCAGGCTGTTCCAGCTTTGCGTCACGCCAAGCGCTTCCGACAGGGCGCGCAGAATGGCCCAATCTTCTTTCGCCTCGCCGGGCGGGAAATGGGCTCGCGTGGTCATCTGGGCGCGGCCTTCGGTGTTCACATAGGTCACCGATTTTTCGGTGTAGGCCGCCGCGGGCAGGATCACATCGGCGCGGTGGGCTCCGGCGTCGCCATGGGTTCCCATGTAAACCACAAAGGTTGTGGCCAGTTCGTTTGTATTGATTTCATCAGCACCGCCGAGGAACAATACGTCAAGGTCGCCTTTCTTTGCGGCGGCGAGAATGCCCCGAGTGCCCTTGCCGCCTTCGCCTGGAAGGGCGCAGACATCAAGCGCGCCGACGCGGCCGGCGGCGGTGTGGAGGATGTTGAAGCCGTTCCAGTCTCCCCTGACGACGCCGACTGCGGCAGCAGCCTTGGCGGCCAGCGCCAGAATGGCCGCGCCATCGGCGCGCGCAAGTGCGCCCTGCCCGATGATGAACATGGGCTTCTGGGCTTTTGCGGGCGCGTGTTCGGCCAGGGTTGCGAGACTTTCAGCGCCGGCACCCATGTAGGTGTATTTGTAGGTGAGGTCAGCCTGTTCGCCGATCACGCCGATGACGCAGCCGCCCTTCAGGGTACGCTTGCGGATGCGGGCGTTGAGGACCGGGGCTTCGAGGCGCGGGTTGGTGCCGATCAGCATGATGGCATCGGCTTCCTCGATGCCGGCGATGCTGGAATTGAAGAGATAGCCGGCGCGGCCGCCCTGCTCGCCCAGCGGCGTGCCATCCTGGCGGCAATCAATGTTCTTGATGCCAAGGGACGTTGCAAGCTGCTTCCAGGAGAAGGCTTCCTCGGCGCCGACGAGGTCGCCCAGGATGACGCCCATGCGTTCGGGCTTTGCCGCCTTCACCTGCTGGGTAATCCTTGCGAAGGCCTCGGACCAGGAGGCGGCGCGCAGCTTGCCGAACTCACGGATATAGGGCTGGTCAAGGCGCTGGGATTTCAAGCCGTCCCAGACAAAGCGGGTCTTGTCGGAAATCCATTCCTCGTTCACGTCTTCATGGGTGCGGGGCAGGATGCGCATGACTTCGGAACCCCGGGCATCAACGCGGATGTTGGAGCCCAAGGCGTCCATGGCGTCAATCGTATCGGTCTTGCGCAGTTCCCAAGGCCGGGCCTTGAATTCATAGGGTGCCGAGGTGAGAGCGCCAACTGGGCAAAGGTCGATGACATTGCCCTGCAGTTCGGAGGTCATGGCCTTGTCGAGATAGGTGGTGATTTCCATGTCCTCGCCGCGGCCGGTGGCGCCCAGTTCCTCGACGCCGCCCACTTCCGTGGTGAAGCGGACGCAGCGGGTGCACTGGATGCAGCGGGTCATCTCGGTCTTGACCAGGGGGCCGATGTATTTGTCCTCGATGGCGCGCTTGTTTTCCACAAAGCGGTTGTAGGCCTTGCCATAGGCCATGGCCTGGTCCTGCAAATCGCATTCGCCGCCCTGATCGCAGATCGGGCAATCCAGCGGGTGGTTGATGAGGAGGAATTCCATGACGCCTTCGCGGGCCTTCTTCACCTGCGGGGTGCGGGTGAAAACTTCCGGCGCTTCGCCGTTGGGGCCGGGGCGCAAATCATTCACCGACATGGCGCAGGAGGCCTGGGGCTTCGGCGTGCCCCTCACTTCAACAAGGCACATGCGGCAGTTGCCGGCAATCGACAGGCGCTCATGGAAACAGAAGCGCGGCACTTCGGCGCCGGCCTGTTCGCAGGCCTGCAGCAGCGTGGTGCCGTTCTCGATCTCGATCTCAACGCCGTCTATTTTTATCCTGGGCATCCCGTCTCGCCTCTCAAGCGCAGCGCTGGGTGTGCCAGCGCTCCTTGTCAATCACTTCAGCCCAGCCGAAGGCATATTCGGTCGCGCCATGTTTCTGGTAATGCTCCAACCGGTCCAGCGCTTCCTGCAGGTCCGGCCGGTGGCCCTCTTCAACCCACCAGAACACCATGTGGGGCTTTTCCATCAGCTCAAACCAGGCGGCGCGCTTCTTGTAGAACTGCACATGGACCGTCTTGAACACATAGTGCTCCAGCGCTTCCGGCGATTCCCATACGGACATGTTCACGGCGTTGTCATCGCCAATGCGGAGATCGGTGGCGTTGTTGTTGTCGCCCACGAGGCGCCAAACAAATCCCGGCGAGCGCTCGGCCAGGGCATTGATCCGATCAAGATTGTCCATGAACTCGGCCATGCGCGGATCCGTGGTCGGATACCTGAACTTGCCAATATTGACTTCAGCGAGATGCATGATCTTACTCCGCCGCCACGCGGGCCAAGGAGCCCTCATGGTCCGCATTATGGCTGTACTGGTCGATGCGCTCTTCAATGACGTGGCGGAAATGGCG
>JAEUMI010000237.1 GCA_016792825.1 Hyphomicrobiales bacterium | reverse complement strand
TTCGGGAAAGCGCGCAAGCGCTATGCGGGCAAACGCATTGTCGTGATCGGCTCGGGCCATTCGGCGATGGATTCGATCTTGAATCTGGTGCGGCTCAAAAAAGAGGAACCGGCGACGGAGATCATCTGGGCCATGCGCTCGCAACCTACGGACAAGACCTTTGGCGGCGGGGCGGATGACCAGTTGGCAAATCGCGGGGCGCTGGGTGGACGGGCCAAGGCGGCAATTTCAGCCGGGGCTGTTTCGGTGGAAGCGCCCTTCCGCGTGCAAGGCTTTGGGCTTACGGAAAATGCAATCGAAATCACCGATGAGGCGGGCAGGAAAATCATCGCCGACGAGGTGATCGTCGCCACGGGGTTCCGCCCGGATTTTTCCATGCTCAGCGAAATCCGGCTTGACCTGCATCCGTGGCTGGAATGCACCCGTGAGCTCGGGCCGTTGATTGATCCCAACGAGCATAGCTGCGGCGATGTTCCGCCCCATGGCGTGAGGGAGTTGACGCAGCCGGAAAATAATTTCTTTATTGTCGGCATGAAGAGCTATGGCCGCGCCCCCACCTTCCTCATGGCCACGGGGTATGAGCAGGTGCGGTCGATTGTGGCCGCCCTGGATGGCGACATGGAAGCAGCGCTCGATACAAAACTCGTTCTGCCGCAAACCGGCGTTTGCGAAGGCCCTGGGCGTAAGGATGAGGGCGGCTGTTGCGGCGGGCCTTCCCTGACGCGGGCCGATGCCTGCTGCACGGTTGATGCCATTGCCAAGGACGCGGGCCAGTCCGGCTGTGGCTGTGCGGCGGCGGGCCGCTGCTGATGACATTCCGCTGGGGCTTTGTATTGCCCCTGGCATTCGCACAGCTCGTTTCCTGGGGTTCGCTCTATTACGCCTTCGCGGTCATCGCCGGGCCGATGGCGGCCGAAATGGGCTGGTCCAGCCCGGCGATCAATGGCGCCTTGTCGGCGGGCCTTGCGGCAACGGGCTTTGCCTCGTTCTTTGTCGGCCGCGCCATTGATGTTTATGGCGGTCGGGTGCTGATGACGGCGGGATCGACGGCGGCCGCCCTGCTGCTTCTGGCCTGGTCGCAGGTCACGGAACTCTGGCAGCTCTATGCCGTGTGGATTGCCATGGGGGCGGTGTTTTCCTGCGTGCTCTATGAACCGGTGTTTGCCGTCATGGCGCGGGAACTGAAGGATGACTACCGGCGCGGCATCATCACCATCACGCTGCTCGGCGGGCTTGCCAGCACCGCCTTCATTCCGCTCACGCAATTTCTTGTTGATGTTTCCGACTGGCGTCAGGCCCTCATGGTCCTTGCGGCAATCCAGATTCCCTTTGGCATTCTCATTCACTGGTTTGTGCTGGGAAGCTCGAATGAGAGGGTTGTGGTCAGCAAAGCGAATGTGCCCAAGGGCCGGGTGCGCCGGGCCATGGCCACACCGGTGTTCTGGCTTCTGGCGCTGAGCTACGGGGCGCACGCCTTCATGTTCACCGGCCTCACCTTCCACATCATCCCGCTGCTCACCGAGCGCGGCTTTGCGCTCCCCATGATCATTGCGGCCTATACGCTGGTGGGGCCGTTTCAGGTCATCGGGCGCATTGTGGTTTTCGCGCTCGAGAAGCGCATCGATGTGAGGCTTGCGGGCATGGCGGGAACGTCGCTCCCGGTGATCGGACTGGTGCTGCTCATGCTGGCCACGCCGGGTTCGCCGCTGCTCTACTGGTTTGCCATATTCTATGGTGGCGGCATGGGCATCAAGACCATCGTGCAGGCAACGGCGGGGCCGGAGTTCCTGGGGCGGGAAGGCTATGGCGCGCTCCAGGGCACATTCGCCGGAATCAATTTCGCGGTTCAGGCGGCAACGCCGTTCGCGCTCGCGGTGCTGTGGTCGCTCATGGGCGGCTATGACCAGGTGATCTGGGTTCTGTTCGCCGGGGCGGCGCTGTCGGCGCTGGCCTTTGTCGGGGCGCTCATGGTGCGGAGGAAAGGGCCCGCTGAATGCGGGTGATTTTGCCGGGATCGGTAAGATGCCTGAACAGGTCCTTCTGCGTTTCGTCGCGCAAATGCGGCAGCGGCACGTGGCCGTTGTAGTGGCGGAAATAGAAATCCACATAGTCGTGGCTGGACCATAAGCTGTCGTCTGCCAAGGCGAGGCTCGTTGCAAGGGCCAGACTCAGGACGGCAAAAGCAGTTCGCATGTCCCAGCACTCATATGGAAATCAAGTGGCGCAGAAGTGATTTTGCTGGAGCTGGTCCGGCGGAGTTTCATTGCCCCGGTTGATCCATGTCAATATAACCTCCAACAGGTCATTGTAGGTGTTGGCAAGTATACAAGAGGAACCACAAGCATGCTATTTCCAATCTTCTACGGCATCATCGCTCCCGATATCGCAACTCCAAAGTCACTGGGTGCCATGAAGACGGCTATTGGACTGGCTGCAAAACTTGACGGGCAGCTCTCGGTCGCTATTGGCGCATTGGAGATTTCGGTTCGAAACACCCTCAGCTCAGGAATCGTGGACCGCGTTGTAGCCGAGGAAGGTCAACGCAGCAGGGAATCAGCAAAGGCGCTCAGTGGACAGATCGCCGATCTTGCCCGTGGTTCCGGTTCAGCAGTCCACACCGAGATCTTGAGCGGCAGTCTCGGCCAGATCACAGGCCAGTGTGCGGTACGGGCCAGAATCCATGGCCTGGTCTTTGCCGAAGCGGGCGGTCCCAGCGAGCCGCTTACGGGAGCGCTGATCGAGCCCCTTCTTTTTGAAAGTGGCAGGCCGGTCATTGTCGTCCCTAACGGGTTTTCCTCCGAGATTTCGTTGAGCCATATCTTGATCGCGTGGGATGGCAGCGAAGGCGCGGCGCGCGCCGTCTGGGACGCAATTCCGCTGCTGCGCCAGGCAAACACGCTGGAAATCGCAACTGTTGTCGGCGAGAAGGAACTGGACGAAGTTCCCGCCGCGAACGCCCTTGCCGGGATGCTCACATTCCTGGGGAAGAAGATAACCGTTACGCCGCTCACCTTTGACGGCAACACCGCAGCTGGCCTCATCAAGCAGCACGCGGCCAGGACCAGCGCGGGCCTGGTCGTCCAGGGGGCTTACGGCCGCTCGCGGTGGAGTGAACTTATCCTCGGCGGCGTGACGCGCGAAATGCTTCATGACTGCGCGCTGCCGGTCTTGATGTCCCATTAGATAGTAACCCGGAGGATCTGACTTGGCTTCGGCGCCGCCACTGTTGGGAGATGAGCGAGCGATGTGAATGACTGTAGATGTCTGAGGCGCTGACCTACTGGGCCATGTTCATTGCGATCGCCGCGGTGATTGCCGTTGCGGGCCCCTATGTATCACGCAACGGCGACATCATTGCAGAGAAGACCAATCTCTCCGGCGGCTGGATAGGGCTGGTCCTGATTGCCACCGTCACATCGCTGCCGGAACTGGTGACCGGAGTCAGCGCAGTGACCTACTGGGACCTGCCAGACATCGCCGCAGGTGACGCGCTTGGCAGTTGCGTCTTCAATCTTGCCATCCTGATCGTGGTCGATTTCATGCTGCGCGGCGAACCGGTTTACAGCCGCGCCAACCGGGGACACATCATTTCCGGCGGTTTTGGAATCGTGCTGATCGGATTTGTTGCGCTGACCATCATGGTCGATCAGAACGGGGGCGGGTTAAGGCTGGGGCATATCGGGATTTCGACGCCGATCATGCTGCTGCTCTATGTCGGGGCGATGCGCACCGTTTTCGTCTATGAGCGGGACCATCGCGAGCAGTTCAGCGAGGACGTGGCGCGCCGGCATCCGGACGTGACCCTCGCGATGGCGGCCCGCCGTTACGCCGCCGCTGCCGCTGCAATCGCCGTTGCAGGCGTCGCCCTGCCTTTTGCCGGCAGCGCCATAGCGGACATCATGGGCTGGAACCGCACCTTTGTCGGCACCCTCCTGATCGCCGGCGCCACGTCATTGCCCGAACTCGTCGTAACCATCGCGGCTGTGCGCTACGGGGCCCTGAACATGGCGGTTGCGGGGCTTCTCGGCAGCAATCTCTTCAATATGTTGATATTGGCCATCGAGGATGGGCTTTACCTGCCCGGGCCGCTTCTGGCGCATGTGTCGCCAGCCCACGCAGTCTCGGCGATCTCGGCGATGATCATGACCGGCATTGCGATCATTGGCTTGCAATTCGGCCCGCGGTCGCGGATATTTGGCACCGTGGGGTGGGCCAGCCTTGCGATTTTCACGGTTTATTTATTTAATTCCTATGTTTTATACCTACATGGGCACTAGCAGCTTTTTCGGATCGAAGTGGACGGGATGTTTTTGCGCCGCAAGTCGCCAGGGTTCTGGCTAAGGGTACGCAACTTGATCTGGCCGAAGATGGGCCTGAGCCGGGCGTGGCGCTATGTCGTGCACCGGATGGCGCGCCTCAAGGCCAGCCCGCATGCGATTGCGCTTGGTTTCGCGGCTGGCGCCTTTGCCTCTTTCACGCCCTTTGTCGGCCTCCATTTCATTCTGGCCGGGCTTATCGCCTTTGCGCTCCGTTCCAGCATCCTGGCATCGGCCATCGGCACAGTCGTGGGCAATCCGCTGACCTTTCCCTTCATCTGGCTGTCGACTTACAATGTCGGTGCCGCGCTCCTCGGGCGGGAAGCGAAGGGGGAGGTGCTGCTTGACCTGCCGGCGGTTCCTGAAAGTGCCGTAAGCGCCGGGATGATGGAGTTTGCCGAGAAGCTTTTTCAGCGGATCGAGCCCGTGTTCCTTCCGATGCTCATCGGCGGAACCCTGCTTGGACTGGCCTGCGCCGCCGCCTGCTATTTTATCGTCCGCCTGTCGGTCGAGCGTTTCAAGCAGCGACGCAAATCCGTGCGGGTCCGTGCCGCCGCGCCACAGCAGAAAGCCACATCCTAAGCCGGAATTGACATCATCCGGGCAATCGTCTCCAGTTGCGCCATGGGTAATCGGAGGCAGCATGGCGGCGTATGATCTGGTGTTGAAGGGCGGGCATGTCGTCGATCCGGGGCAAAGCCTTGACGCGAAAATGGATGTGGCCTTCCAGGCGGGCAAGGTGGCGGCCATTGCGAAAACCATTGCGGTCCCGGCGGGCGTCGAGGCGCGCGATGTGTCAGGCCTGATCGTCACTCCTGGCCTCATTGACATGCACACCCATGTCTATTGGGGCGGCACCTCGCTTGGCATCGATGCGGAGGATTTCTGCCGCAAGAGCGCTGTAACCACGGCCATCGATACGGGCTCGGCCGGGCCCGGCAATTTTGCCGGCTTCCGCAAACATGTGATCGAGCCATCGGCGGTCAGGATCCTGGCCTATCTCCATATTTCACACGCGGGGATTTTCGGCTTTTCCAGCCGCATCATGGTGGGCGAAAGCGAAGAGCTGCGGCTGATGGATCCGGAAACGGCGGTGGAAGTGGCCACGGCCAACCGCGACCTGATTGTCGGCATCAAGGTCCGGCTCGGGCGCTGGGCTTCCGGAATCCATGGCATGGTGCCCTTCGAATATGCCCTGCAGGTGGCCGAAGCGGCGGGCATGCCGATGATGGTGCATATCGATGATCCGCCACCGTCCTACGTTGAAGTGGTGGAGCGGCTGCGCAGGGGCGACGTGCTCACCCATTGCTTCCGGCCTTTTCCCAATACGCCAACGACCAGCGACCGCCGGGTGCGCCCGGAAGTGCTTGCGGCACGCCAGCGCGGGGTCTTCTTTGATATCGGCCACGGCATGGGCTCGTTTTCCTTCAAGGTGGCGCGCATCATGCTGGAAAACGGGTTCTATCCCGACACCATCTCGTCGGATGTCCATGCCCTTTGCATCAATGGCCCGGCCTTTGACCAGGTGACGACGCTCTCCAA
>JAEUMI010000235.1 GCA_016792825.1 Hyphomicrobiales bacterium | reverse complement strand
ATCCCAGCCCACGCCGATGGGGGCGATCACCGGAATGGCGTCACTCTTCATGATGGTCTGAAGAATTTCAATGTTGATGCGGGCCGGTTCGCCGACAAAGCCAAAATCGACGTTCTCAACCCGGCCGGTTTTTGCATCGGTCTTCTGCTTCACGTAGCGTTCGGCGATCATCAGGCTGCCGTCCTTGCCGGAAATGCCCACGGCGCGGCCGCCGGCCTGCTGGATCGAGGCGACGATGGATTTGTTGATGGAGCCCGCCAGCACCATTTCCACCACGTCCATGGTTTCCTGGTCAGTGACGCGCAGGCCTTCGCGGAACTCCGCCTTCACCGAAAGCTTGTCGAGCATCTTGTTGATCTGGGGGCCGCCGCCGTGGACCACAATGGGGTTCAGCCCGCAGACCTTCAGCATCACCATGTCGCGGGCGAACTGCTGGGACAGCTTGCGGTCAACCATGGCATGGCCGCCAAATTTCACCACGATGATCTGGTCGTCATAGCGCTGCAGAAAGGGCAAGGCTTCCGAGAGGATGCGGGCCGTTTCGGGAATTGGAATGTCAGTCATGGCGGGATTCCAGCAGTTATGGCATGGCGTTATAGGGCAATTGCCGGGCTTGCCAAGATTGAAGTTTACCGGGGTTAAAGAAGGCCTGCGATTTCGGCGCGGAGGTCTTCCAGGCCGGCAAGTTTCTCGCTCGAGGTGGCATGGATCAGCGGAAAGGCGGCGGCGCGCTTTTTCGCGGCAGCCTCAGTCTCCGCATAAACCTTTTCAACTTCGGCAGGCTTGAGCTTGTCGATCTTGGTAAGGACGAGCTGATAGGTGACGGCCGCTTCATCGAGAAGGCCGAACATTTCCTCGTCGGCGGCGAGCACCCCATGGCGCGCGTCAATCAGCACGAAGGCGCGTGTCAATCCGGGCCTTCCCCGGAGATAGCCGCGCAGCATGGACTGCCATTTCTTCACTTCCTTCTTCGGCGCCTTGGCATAGCCGTAGCCAGGCATGTCGATAAGGGTGAGGGCATCGGCGATGTTGAAGAAATTGAGCTCGCGGGTGCGGCCCGGCGTGTTGGAGGCCCGGGCCAGTTCCCTGACCCCGGTCAGGGCATTGATAAGGGAAGACTTGCCGACATTGGAACGGCCGGCAAAGGCGATTTCAACGCCCGTGGACGGCGGCAGCTGGTGAAGTGCCGCCACTCCCAGCATGAAGGTGGAGGGGGCCGAAAACAGCCGGCGGCCCGCCAGGAGCTGGTCGCTGGTGAAGCGCGAGGTCAAGTGGTGGCCGCGGGCTTCTTTTTCAGGAAGGGCAGGCTGTCGCGGATGTTGCCGAGAAGGTCAATCTCAACGCCATGGCGCTTCATGATGTAGGATTGCTGGAGGATCGACAGGAAGTTGCTCCAGGCCCAGTAGATCACCAGACCCGCCGGGAAGCTTCCCAGCATGAAGGTGAAGATCACCGGCATCCAGTTGAACAGGCTGGCCTGCACCGGATCGGGCGGCGTGGGGTTCAGCCGCATCTGCACCCACATGGTCACGCCCATGAGAATCGGCCAGATGCCAAGGACCAGGAAAAGCGGCGGTGACCAGGGAATGAGGCCGAAGAGCGTGAACAGGTTGGTGGGGTCGGCGGCGGACAGATCATGCACCCAGCCAAAGAACGGCGCGTG
>JAEUMI010000143.1 GCA_016792825.1 Hyphomicrobiales bacterium | reverse complement strand
AAATGGAAACAGACCGGGTGTTGCCGCCGCACACAATCCTGTGGCGCTGATTGCTGGTTTTACAGGTCCCCACTTGGCCCGCAATCGAAAGAACCCCGCCACTCGCACAGTGGCGGGGTTTTTGCTGATAGCGCGGGCAGACGCGTTCAGGCGTCCTGGTTGCGCATTTCCTCGATGACCGCTTCGGGGTTGGACACATCGTTGGCTGACTTGCGGCGCACCACCTTGGGCTCGCCGCCGGTCTTTTCCGGCGTTTCCGCCAATCCTTCTTCGGCCTTCGAGGTGCCGGATTCAGGCAGGCCCTCGTCCACTTCCAGATCCTCGTTTTCCTCGCGCTCGATGGGCGTTTTCGATTTCTGCTTGCCGGTCATTTCACAGGCTCCAGCTTGCCTTGCCGCACCAGCTGCCGCCCACTTTCTTCCATGACACACCCATGAAGGTGGCCTTGGTCATGGAGCCGGATCTGTCCTTGAGGCGGGAGAGGATTTGCGGAAGTTTGCGCTTCACAGGCTTGCGGGCAGCGCGTTCGCGCTTGTGGAAAAGCTTGAGGGCGGTGACATATTCCGCAGGGGTGATGTCCGGCCAGCGCGCATAGAGCCCCTTGATCTGGTCGTCGTGCGGCAAATGCTTGGTTTCACCGAGGTAGTCAACCAGATGAGCCACATTCTGATTAGGGGTCGCGCTGTCCATTGGTTCCTCCAGATTCACGGTCGTTGCCACGTACCGGACTCAACGCAGCGTCAAACGATAAGTTCCATGTTAGCGTGAAACCTTGCGGGCATCGGCGCGGCCAGAGGCAAGATTCATCCAGAATTTCCGCCCCTTGTTGACGTCCGCTGCCGCATGATCCAAGAGCTTTTCAATCGCAGCGGCCACGCGCCTGGGACTCAACGCGGCCTTTTTCACATTGTTTTTCATAAGCTTTGCCTTCTAGCAAGACTGGTTTGGAAACTAACCTTTTGGGCTCCGGGTTTGTTCCGCTCCTGCCGCCAAAAAGTGGTGGAACCAATATTTCGGCACGGCATTTGACGTCCGGTATGCAAAACCGAAAGGAGTATTGACCATGACGAATTATGACAAGAAGCCCGATTTCAACGTGCGCAATACGAGCGACAGCTCCAGTGCCACCATCGCGCTTATCGTTGCAGCCATTGTCCTGGTTGTGGGTGCCTTCATCTTCTTTGGCAGCACTTCAACCACGACACCTGACGGGCAGCAGCTGACGCAGAACACCATCACGCCTGCGCCCATCACCGAGCCCGCGACGCCGCCAGCGCCGGCTCCGCTGACGCCGCCTGCCGATGCGCCGGCGTCCGACCCGTAAGCTGGTTTAACCAGCGTTCCCTGCGCAACAGTTGGAGGGCCTCGATCCTTGATGGGGGCCTTCCGCTCCAGTGTTGCAATGGCCATTCGCGCCTCGTCAAATTTTCGTAGAATTGGACTTGTATAGTTTCCCGCGCCGCATACTCATTCCCGGGAGGAGCGCGCGCCATGAACAGGTCCCTTAGCTTTGAAAAGGCTGTCGTCCGGCATCCGGCCCGCGGTTTCAGCCCTGAGCGCCTGGCAATGCTCAAAAACATTTTTGAAACGGTCTGCGACGAGGCGGCAATTCCGCTGGAGGCCGATGGCGACCGGGATGCGCTGGCCACCAAAATCCTGGTCACAAGTGAAACCATCGAGTCGGAAATGATGCTGGTCCTTGCGGCCATGCAGACGGCCATGGATGGCCGGCGTTAACCTCCGAGCTTGACGAGTTCCACTTCAAGGCCATGAACCGCAGTGCTGTCGGCGATGTCGGTGCGCAAGCCGGGGTTCAGGATGTTGATGTTTGACCCGCCCTTCCTCAGGCTGGGCCAGCGGCTCTTGTGGGCCAGCGCCACGCCTTCAGGGACGTCGGCGGAAATATTCACAGTCAACTCGATGGTGCCGGCCTTTGTCGACAGCCGCACGACCTCACCTTGCGCAAGATTTCGCCGCGCCACGTCCTTGGCGTTGAGGTGCACCTTGGCGGGGCCGAGCTGCGCGGCGATTTTCGGGTCATTGCCATAGCTTGAATTCATCAGCCATTCGCCGGCTGGCGTGAGCAGGCGGAGGCGACCCTCTTCCGGCACTTCGTCGGCATGGGCCACGGGCACCGGCGGGAGACCCTGCTCCACCAACCGGTCGCTGCGCACTTCGATCCGGCCGGATGGCGTCGCAAAAGTGAGACCCTCGAATTGCACGCGCGGCACCGGGAAAAGCCTTGCAGTGCCTTGTTTCTTCAAATCGCCGAAATCACCGTCAAATGAGGTCTGCGCCAGCAGGCGGCCGATCATCGAGGCGTCGCTCTCGAAAAGTTCTGGCTCGTTGAAGCCCATGGCCTTGGCAAGCCGGCGGAAGATTTCCTGGTTGGGCAGCGACTGGCCGAAGGGCTCCGCCGCCTTCGCCTGGGCTGACACCGTGTCGTGGAAATAAGGGAAGATGATGTCGTCGAATTCCAGGAAGCTGGCGGCAGGCAGCACATAGTCGGCATAGACCGCGGTGTCGGTCATGAACAGGTCGGCCACAACGGTGAACAGGTCCTCGCGCGCCAGGCCTTTGCGGATGGCCTTCGTGCCGGGGCTGGAGGCGACAATGTTGTTGTTCCAGGTAAACAGCGCCCGCACCTTCTTCGGGTCGTTGAGATCGGCGGCCAAATCCATGTGGCTCACTGAAGCCGCCGGACTCCCCGCAATGAAGCCAGCATCGACGCCGCGGGTTTCGG
>JAEUMI010000119.1 GCA_016792825.1 Hyphomicrobiales bacterium | reverse complement strand
TGAAGTTTCGGCCGCGCTGGCTGGCGGCAAACCCGTGGTGGCTTTGGAATCCACCATCATTGCTCACGGCATGCCATACCCTGCCAATTTCGAAATGGCCCAGGAGGTGGAAGCCATTATCCGTGAGGCGGGCGCCGTACCTGCCACCATTGCCATCATTGGCGGTGCCATAAAAGTTGGCTTGACCACCTCAGAACTGAAAAAATTCGCCGTGGATCGACTAAAGATCACCAAGGTGTCGACGCGGGATTTGCCGTTTGTCATGGCACAAAAAGTCGACGGCGCCACGACAGTAGCCTCCACCATGCGCATTGCCGCCATGGCCGGCATTCATGTCTTTGCCACCGGCGGCATTGGCGGCGTGCATCGCGGAGCCGAAAAGAGTTTTGATATTTCTGCCGACATGATGGAATTCGCCGAGAGTAATGTGGCCGTAGTGACGGCTGGCGCAAAGGCCATTCTGGACCTGGCGCTGACTCTCGAGACACTGGAAACCCTCGGCGTTCCCGTCGTGGGCTATGGCACCGATGATTTCCCCGCATTCTATTCGCGCGCCTCCGGCCACGCGGTGCCCATGCGCTGCGACACGCCAGAAGAAGTGGTTGGCCTCATGAAGGCGAAATGGGGCATGGGATTGAAGGGCGGCATTGTTGTCGCCAATCCCATTCCGTCGGAACATGAAATTCTGGCCGCCGAGATTGCGCCCGTGATCGAAAAGGCCGTGGCCGAAGCTGCAATGCAGAACATCACCGGGAAGTATGTAACACCGTTCCTGCTCGCCAGGCTGGCGGAAGTGACCGGCGGCCGTTCGCTCAATGCCAACATGGCGCTGGTCCGGCACAACGCCCGTATCGGGGCGGAAATCGCCAAGGCTTATGCGGTTGCATAAGAAATCAAATTTTCAATCGGATGGAGTGACGCAATGGAATATCGGCAACTCGGCAGGTCAGGCTTTACCGTTCCGGTCCTGAGCTTGGGTACGGCGACCTTCGGCGGCGGGACGGAATTCTTCAAGGCCTGGGGCTCAACCGATGCCGCCGGCGCAACCCGCCTCGTTGACCTGTGCCTGGATGCGGGCATTTCCATGTTCGACAGCGCCGATGTCTATTCCAATGGCCTGTCCGAGGAAGTGCTGGGCGCTGCCCTCAAGGGCCGCCGCAACAAGGTGATCATTTCCACCAAGGGCACCTTCCGCTTCAGCGACAGGCCCAACGATGTGGGCTCGTCGCGGGCCCATCTCACTCAAGCCATCGACGGCTCGCTGAAGCGCCTCGGCACCGATTACATCGACCTTTACCAGCTCCACGGCTTTGACGCCATGACGCCGCAGGAAGAGGTCATGGGCTGTCTCGATGATTTCGTCCGCGCCGGAAAGATCCGTTACACCGGCTGTTCAAACTTCTCCGGCTGGCATTTGATGAAATCGCTCGCCACCTCGGAAAAGCTCGGGCTCACCCGCCACGTGGCGCACCAGGCCTATTACTCGCTGGTGGGCCGCTCCTACGAATGGGAACTCATGCCGCTGGGCCTCGACCAGGGC
>JAEUMI010000101.1 GCA_016792825.1 Hyphomicrobiales bacterium | reverse complement strand
TGCCTTGAATCAAGCACCGGGGTATCGCCCACCAGGGATTGCCGACCGAGAAAACTTGCAAGACTGCGGGTCAGGGAGCGCCCCCAGATCTTGACCTTCTTGCGCCGCGCTTTCCTGAAACGCTGCAGCCAGGTTTGGCCTGTGGAATCTTTGATTTTGCTCATCAGGAGGAGCTATATTCGATGCTTTCACTGAACTCAACCGAGGCGGGCAGCTTCCGGATCACGGTCACTGGCCAGAGCGCGAATTTGCGGCTAACCCAGTCTCAATCAGGGAAATCTGCGCGGGAGAATCTATGGCCGGCAAGCGTGTCATTGTTGTAGGAGCGGGCATCATCGGAGCCTCCATCGCCTGGCATTTGGCCAAGGCTGGCGCCGAGGTCACGGTGATCGAGGCGGGCCAGCCCGGCGGCGTTGCGACGCGCAACTCATGGGCCTGGATCAATGCCAGTTGGGGCAATCCGGAAATCTATTTTCGCCTGCGGACCCGCTCCATGGCGGAATGGCGGCGCATTGACCGTGAGGTGCCGGGGCTGGAGGTGAGCTGGTGCGGCGGGCTCACCTGGGACTTGCCGCCGGATCAGCTTGAAGCCTATGCGGTCGAGCATAGCGCGTGGGGCTACGGCATCAAGCGGGTTGACCGGGCGGGGGCGCTCCGCATTGAACCCAATATCAAGCAGCCGCCGGATTTTGCCCTGCATGTGCCTGAGGAAGGCAAGGTGGAGCCGCTGGCCGCGGCTCTGGCTTTGCTCGCGGGCGCTGAAGCTTTGGGCGCCACGGTTTTGCGCGGCAGCCCGGTGAAGTGGCTTGAAGAAAAGCATGGGCGTGTGGTTGGCGTCTGCCTCAATGACGGGGTGCTGCATGCGGATGAGGTGGTGATTGCGGCGGGGGCCGAAGCTGGATCCCTGCTGGGCAGCATTGGCCTGTCCTATGACATTGGCGCACCGGCAGGTCTTCTGGTTCACTCGAAGCCGGCAGGCGAAATCCTGCATACGCTGCTGCAGACGCCGGAGGTGCATGTGCGGCAGACGTCCGAGGGGCGGCTTGTGGCCGGAGCCGATTTCGCGGGAACTGACCCCGCCGATGATCCGCGCGGTGCGGCCACGGCGCTCTATCAGAAAGTGCAGGACATGGTGGTGGGCGCGGAGCAGGTGGAACTGGATTTTCACACGGTGGGATTCAGGCCAACGCCAGGGGATGGTTTCCCGATGATTGGGCGTCCGCAGGACCGCGAGGGACTTTACATCACGGTCATGCATTCGGGCATCACGCTGGCGCCTGCGGTTGGGCTTTTTGCAACTGCCGAATTGCTGGACGGCAAGCGCGATCCACTGATTGCTGCCTATCCTCCGGACCGGCTCCTGAAGGCCAAATGAACCTGCACACCGTTTCAAGTTTAAGTGTTCTCCGGGCCCTGGCTATTGGAACAGCAGGTGGCGCCCTCGGCCATGTCATCGGCATTCCCGCGCCCTGGCTGGCGGGAAGCCTGGTTGCCACGATCATCGCCGTCTATTCCAACCAGACCCTGGAGCTTCCGGACTGGTTGCGGACCCTGGCCTTCATCCTGCTTGGCATTCAGACCGGAACAGCGGTGAATTCGGAAACCTTGTACCGGGCGGGGCAATGGCCGCTGAGCATTGTGTGCATGGGCGTTACCGTGGGGCTCATCGTCTGGGCCTGCATGGTTTACTATGAGCGGCTTCGCAAGTGGAACAAGGCCACGGCTTATTTTTCCAGCCTTCCCGGGGCGCTGTCCATGGTCATCCTGCTTGCCAGCGCGTCGAAGGCGGACATGCGGCGGGTCACCATCTCGCAATGTGTGCGCCTGTTCTTCCTGATTGCCGCGCTGCCGCTGGTGATCGTTTACATTTCGCCGGCCCCTCGTGCGTTCCCGGCAACGCCAGCGGTTGCCAGCATTTTCGAGATCATTATCCTCGTGGGGGTTTCGGCTGCGGCGGGCCTGCTGTTTGAACGCCTCAGGGTTCCGGCGGGACTTATTCTGGGAGCCGCACTTGCCAGTGCCGCCCTGGGCCTCGGCGATGTGATCCATGGCGGTGCGCCTGATTCCATTCTGATCCCGGCCAACATCATTCTTGGCGTCATGATTGCGCTCCGCTTCAAGGGCATTTCATGGCCGGAACTGCGAATATCGCTTGGCGACGGCTTTGCCGGCTTTGCCATTGCGATGGTCATTGCGGTTGCGGGGGCGCTGTTCACCAGCCAGATCGCGGGCCTGCCGCTGGCCCTTACGCTGCTGGCCTTCGCGCCGGGCGGTCTTGAGGCCATGACGATCATGGCCTTTGCCCTCAACCTTGACCCGGCCTATGTGGCGGCCCATCAGGTGGCCCGCTATATTGGCCTGGTGCTGCTCATGCCGGCGGTGACCAGTTTTGTCCTGCACCGCAATGTGCCGGCCCCGCAGCCGGTGAACGTCGAAGAAGACTGACGGGCGCAGGGAAGTCTGAGCGTTGGTCTGGCACCCTTTCTGCACCTGAACTTGAAAGCGGCCAGTTCCTTACGGTACTGTCCCGTTTTGATACAGTTTGTGAGTTTGGGGAGCCAGATTAGTGGCCGAGCATGACGATCTCAGCGGCGCATTGCGCAAGGCCCGCCTGGCGGAAGC
>JAEUMI010000277.1 GCA_016792825.1 Hyphomicrobiales bacterium | reverse complement strand
AATTTGCATACCGCGCGGGTTCATGTAATCAGCAACATCTTCGCCGCGCTGGCTCTGGGCAAGATCGGATTTCTCGCGGTACTTGCCGGTAAGAAAACCTTTGGCGAGCCCGAAATAAGTGATGACGCCGATCTCCTCCTTCACGCAAAGATCCTGCAGCGCCCCCTCGAAGCCGCTGCGGTCATAAAGATTGTATTCCGGCTGAAGGACCGCATAGCGCGGCAGCTTCCTGTCGTGCGCGATGGTGAGCGCCTCCCGCAACTGGTTTGCGTCAAGATTGGAAGCGCCGACCGCCCGGACCTTGCCTTTCTGCAAGAGCTTCTCATAGGCGCCAAGCGTTTCAGTGTAGGGCGTTTCTGCGTCCGGCCAATGGGAGAGATAAAGATCGATGGTCTCGATGCCGAGCCGCTGCAGGGAGGCATCAACCGCCTTTTCGATATAGGCCGCACCCAGTCCCTTGCGGCCGCCGCCCATGTCGGAGCCGACCTTGGTGATGACGACCATGCGATTGCGATTACTGCGGGCTTTCATCCATTTGCCGATGATCGTTTCGGATTCGCCGCCTTTGTTGCCGGGGGCCCAGGACGAATAGACATCGGCCGTGTCAACGGCGTTGCAGCCCGCTTCGGCGAAACTGTCGAGAACGGCGAAGGAGGTTTTCTCATCCGCTGTCCAGCCAAATACGTTGCCGCCCAGGACAAGCGGGGCAATTTGAATTCCGGTACGGCCAAGGGCACGCATTTTCATTGATGGATTCCGATCTCAAGTAACAGGCTGAGGCTGTAGACTGAAGCCGTTCGTGTCGCGGAACAAGGCGGCGGAAGGACAGGCCTGCAATGCACGCGGGAAATGGGCTTTGCAAAGCCTTTTGAAATCATATAAAGACTTCTTTATATTCATTTCCCGAGGCTCCCATGACCCGACCGACCTTCACCGAAGCGCTCAACTCCCGTCCCTGGCTTCTGGCCGACGGCGCCACCGGCACCAACTATTTCCAGATGGGCCTGGTGTCGGGCGATGCGCCGGAGATGTGGAATTTCGAGCATCCGGAGCGGGTGCGTAAGCTCCACCGCGAATTCATCCAGGCTGGCGCCGATATCGTTCTCACCAACACTTTTGGCGGAAACCGCCACCGCCTGAAACTGCACAATGAGCAGGGCCGGGTGCGCGAAATCAACATGGCCGCCGCGGCACTCGCCCGCGCTGAAGCGGATGCGGCCGGCCGCACCGTTTATGTCGGCGGCTCCATTGGCCCCACCGGAGAAATCTTCATGCCCGTCGGCACCATGCCCCACGAGGAGGGTGTTTCCGCCTTCGAGGAGCAGGCCATGGCCCTGAAGGAGGGCGGCGTTGACGTGCTGTGGATTGAAACCATGTCGTCCGAGGAAGAATTGCGCGCCGCCGTCGAAGGTGCCGCCAAGGCTGGCCTGCCGCTTGTCACTACCATGAGCTTCGACACCAACGGCCGCACCATGATGGGCATCACCCCCAAGGCTTTCGGCGCCTTGACCGCTTCGCTCGGCACCCAGCCCGTGGCGATTGGCGCAAATTGCGGCGTCGGCGCATCCGAACTGGTGGCGACCGTGCTTGGCATCAGCGAAGCCCGCCCCGATGCGGCCATTGTGGCCAAGGGCAATTGCGGTATTCCGCAATACAAGGAAGGCCACATCCATTACACCGGCACCCCGGAACTGATGGCCGACTACGCCCGCATCGCCCTTGACTCAGGCGCCAAGATCATTGGCGGCTGCTGCGGTACGTCACCGGAACATCTGGCGGCCATGCGAAAGTCGCTGGAGAGCTACACCAAGGGTGCGCGCCCTTCGATTGAACTTGTGGAACAGCGCCTCGGCCCTGTCTCGGTCCTCGCCAAAGGCATCGACACCGCCGCCGAAGGTGCGGCCAAACGCGAGCGCCGCCGGGGAAACTAGCCGCTAACCATCAAGACCTGGCGCATTTGCTCTAAACAGGCATGAACCGATATGATTTCGGCATGAAGTCATTCGAAGCCGAGCACTATCTTCTGCGGGCTGAACTGCTGTGGGATCGGATTGAGGACAGGTCCGCCTTTCCCTTTACCTTGCCTGTAGTATCGAGATTAAAGGAACTCGAATTCCATCCTAACGTTACTTTCCTGGTCGGAGAGAACGGTTCCGGGAAATCCACCTTGATTGAAGCAATCGCGGTTGCCTGGGGCTTCAATGCTGAAGGCGGGTCGAAAAACTTCAATTTCAAAACCCACTCCTCGCATAGCGATCTTCACAAATACGTACGCCTGTCAAAATCGGTCCGACGGGCCAAAGACGGGTTCTTCCTTCGTGCTGAAAGCTACTTCAATGTAGCAACTGAAATCGAAAAGCTTGATGAAGAACCCGGATCACCGCCTATTATAGATTCGTATGGGGGACTTTCACTGCACAGTCAGTCGCACGGGGAGTCCTTCTTCGCATTGCTTGAAAACCGCTTCCGGGGAAACGGCCTTTACATTCTCGACGAACCGGAAGCAGCGCTTTCGCCATCACGCCAAATGTCGATGCTCACGCGAATGCATGATTTGATCTCCGACAAATCTCAATTCATCATTGCCACTCATTCACCAATACTCATGGCCTATCCAGATGCGTGGATTTACCAGATTGGCCCTAAGGGCCTTGACCGCGTGCTCTATGAAGACACAGAGCATTATCAAGTGACCAGAGACTTCCTCAATCGCCCAGAAATAATGCTCGACATCCTGCTTGATCGAAAGAGATGAACACAGAACGCCAAGACGGGCGCCTGAGCCGGAACCAACGAGCAATTTTGATTCCAATCAACGACGCGGCCCCGGGGCCATGCTAGTTTAGCGCCATGGATCAGGCGGAATTCATGCGCGGCGAGACGTGGGGATTCGGCGGGCAACCCGTCGAACACATCGAAACTCACGCCGCCCATGTTTTCCTCGTCGGTGACCGCGCCTTCAAGATGAAGAAGGCAGTCAAGCTTCCCTATCTGGATTTTTCTACGATTGAAAAGCGCAGGGCTGTGCTTGCCCATGAATTGGAGATAAATCGCCCTTTTGCCCCCTCGGTATATCTGCGCATCGACGAAATCCGCGGCGAGCCGGTTTTGGTAATGAAGCGGTTCGATCAGCAGGCGCTGCTTTCATCGCAGGCGGGTGGCATCACCGATGCAACGGCAAAGGAACTTGCCCGCATGGTGGCGGAGTCCCATGTCATTGCGCCGCAGCGCGACACGCCGGGTAGCGAAATCATGGCGGGGCTGGGCCTGCAGCTTTCGAAAGCCTTTGCCGACTCGCCGGATATTTTTCCGGTGGACGAGGCCGGCAAGTTCGAGCTCCTCAATGAAGCTCATCTGACGAGATTGCGTCCGCTTCTCGATCAGAGAAGTGCGCAAAGGTTGGTCCGCCGCTGCCATGGCGACATGCATTGCGGCAATATCGTCTTGCTGGAAGGCAAGCCAACCCTCTTTGACGCCATCGAATTTAGCGAGAAAATTGCCACCATAGATGTGCTTTATGATCTTGCCTTTCTGCTCATGGACTTGGGGCGCCGTGGCGAGAAGCGGGTGGCGAACCTGGTCTTCAACCGCTATTTGCATTTGCG
>JAEUMI010000059.1 GCA_016792825.1 Hyphomicrobiales bacterium | reverse complement strand
CGTGAAGCCGCAGCCAAACGTCCCGGCGTGCTCACCAAGGTTGGCCTTGATACCTTTGTTGATCCCGTCCACCAGGGCTGCGCCATGAATGCCAGGGCCGCCACTGCGCCCATCGTGAAGAAAATCGGTTTCGAAGGCGAGGAGTGGCTTTATTTCCCCGCCATCATTCCCAATGTCGCCATCATCCGCGCCACCTCGGCGGACGAGCGCGGCAACCTCTCCTATGAGCATGAGGGCGCCTATCTCGGAGCGCTCGATCTAGCCATGGCCGCCCATAACAACGGCGGAATTGTCATCGCCCAGGTAAAGCGCGTGATCCGCGACCGGCCCCTGAAGCCCCATGATGTCTACGTGCCGGGCATCCTGGTTGATTTCATCGTCGAGGTCCCGGAGCAATGGCAGACCACCCAAACCCCTTATGATCCCGCCATCTCCGGCGAGGAATTCAAACCGCTCGACTCCTTCAGCCTCATGGAATTTGGCACCGGCAAGGCCATCGCTCGCCGCGTGTCCCAGGAACTGAAAGAGGGCTGGGCCGTAAACCTTGGATTTGGTGTGTCGGCCAATGTCCCCCGCATCTTCCTCGAGGAAGGCCTCCACGGCAAAACCACGTGGGTGATCGAGCAGGGCGCGGTGGGCGGCATTCCGCTCCTCGAATTCCAGTTCGGCTGTTCGTCAAATGCCGAGGCCATCGTCGCCTCGCCCTCCCAGTTCACTTACTTTCAGGCCGCGGGCTTTGACTGCGCCCTGCTCTCCTTCCTGCAGATCGACTCCCACGGTTCCGTCAACGTTTCAAAGCTCGGTGTCAGGCCCCATGTCACCGCCGGCGCCGGCGGCTTTGTCGACATCACCTCGCGCGCCAGAAAAATCGTCTATTCCGGTTTCTTCAATGCCGGCGCGAAGATGGACATCCGTGACGGCAGGCTGCACATTGAAAAGGAGGGCAAGGTCAAGAAACTGGTGCGCGAAGTGGAGCAGATTTCCTTCTCCGGCAAACGCGCCGTCACCCAGGGCCAGGACATAACCTATGTCACCGAACGCTGTGTCATGAAGCTCACGCCCGAAGGCGTGGTGGTGACCGAGATTGCGCCGGGTGTTGAACTGCAAGCCAACATTCTCGATCAGGCCGAATTTCCGCTCATCGTTTCGCCTAAGCTGCAACCCATGAGCCGCGCCCTGTTCGAGCCAGCCAGAATGGGATTGAAACTTCATGCCTGACACCGGCGATGCGCGCATCAAACTGAACCTCGAAGGCAATCTGGCCATCATCACCATCGCCCGGCCTGAAAAACTCAACGCGCTCGACTATGACATGGTGCAGGCCCTGGAACGCGCCGCCCATATGGTCGATGCCATGGAAGCAATCCGCTGCTGCATCATCACCGGCGAAGGCGAAAAATCCTTCTGCGCCGGCGGCGACATTGAAGCCTGGAGCAAGTGGTCGCCAGAGAATTTCGGCCTCGCCTGGATCCGCCACGGCCACCGCGCGTTTGATGCCCTGGCCAGGCTGCGCGTGCCGCTCATCGCCGCGCTCAATGGCCACACCCTGGGCGGCGGGCTGGAACTCGCGGCGACAGCCGATTTCCGCGTGGCCGAGCCCCAAGTGAACTTCGGCCTTCCGGAAACCGGCCTTGGCATTATTCCCGGCTGGTCCGGCACCCAGCGCGCCGTGCGCCGCTTCGGCTCGCAAACCGTCCGCCGCATGGCGCTTCTGGGGGAAATCTTCTGGGCCGATGAGGCCCTGCGGCTTGGTATTGTCGATTCCGTTGCGGCCAAGGGCGAAGGCCTCGCCGCGGCCAAGCTCATGGCAGCCAAACTCGCCATCCGCGGCCCTCTTGCCACCGCGGTCACCAAGATGCTGATCAACGCCGCTGAAGGCGAAGACGTCGAACGTGCCCTGGAGACTCTTGGGGGTCTGGCTGTTGCGGATGGCCATGAACTCAAAACCGGGGTTGCGGCCTTCCGGGAGAAGCGCAAGCCCGACTTCAGGTAAATGCCCTTTCCTTGACATTTCCGCACCCTTTCCCTAGAAACCGCCCAGCGCTGTCGGGGGCAACTCCGCCATGCGTCCATGCGCTGCCTCCGGTAACTCGAAAAAGCCTGTAATATCAGGCACTAAAGCCCGCTGTTTAATGAGTTTGCAGCGGCGCCAAAGGGCGCGGGGAATGAAAAAGGCTATCAAATGTACGCAGTCATCAAGACGGGCGGCAAACAATACCGTGTTGCTGCCAATGATAAAATCCTCATCGAAAAGCTCGACGGCGCGGCCGGCGACCAGGTGAATTTCACCGAGGTCCTCATGGTCTCCAATGGCGGAACCGTGGATATCGGCGCCCCCTTCCTGTCCGGTGCCACCGTTGTCGGTGAGATCGAAAAGCAGGCCCGCGGGCCCCACATCATCATTTTCAAGAAGCGCCGGCGCAAGCATTACCGCCGCCGCAATGGCCACCGTCAGGACTTGACCAGTGTGACCATTACCGAGATTCTGACCGGCGGAGCAAAGCCAACGGCCAAGGCCAAGGCAAAACCCGAAGCCAAGCCTGAGGCCAAACCGGAAGCTGCCGCCGCGCCGGTTGCAGAAGCCGCAGCCGAGGCAAAGCCCAAGAAGGCTGCCGCCAAGCCGCGCAAGCCCAAGACGGAAAAGGAGTAACACCCCATGGCCCATAAAAAAGCAGGCGGCTCATCCCGCAACGGCCGCGATACCGCAGGCCGGCGTCTTGGCGTGAAGGCTTTCGGCGGCGAAGACGTCATCGCCGGCAACATCATCATTCGCCAGCGCGGCACCACCTGGCATCCCGGCACCGGCGTGGGCATCGGCAAGGACCACACTATCTTTGCAACCGTCCCCGGCAAGGTTGTGTTTCGCGGCACCAAGAAGAACAAGCAGATTGTCTCGGTCGTCCCGCAGACAGCCGCTGAGTAAGCAGCCCTTCAGGCCCAATTGAAAAAGGAGAGGCGATTGCCTCTCCTTTTGTTTTACGCATGACCTGCCGGGCTTAGAAAACCATTGCGACGTAGTGATGAACCAGCCTCTTGCGGCCAAGCCCGCCATTGTGCTTTGAGGCCGCCATTTTGAGGTTGCCGTTCGAAAGCTTCATCGCCATCTGCAAATGCTTGAGGCCGACCTCGACATTGGTGGAAGCATTGAGCAGTTCGGAGCAATTGCCGGAGAACCCGATGCCCTTGGCGGTGGCGCATTTCATTTGAAAGACGCCGTATTCCCCGGCGGCTCCACGGCTGTTGGGATTGTAACCCGATTCAACTTTGGCGATGCGCAAGGCGAACCAGGTCGGCACCCCGTATTTCGGCGCCATGTCCTTGATCAGGCCCACCACCCGGTCCGTCGTTGCCGGTGTAACCCCTGCCTTGCGGCTCTTCTGGCGTTTCGACGGTTTGACTTGCTCCGTGGAAAGACTATTTTTGGATTTTGTGCCAGCTTCTGTTGTTACTGTGAATATAGCCGCAGAAAATACAACGGCCGAAAGTCCTGCAATGAGTCTATTTTTCATTTTTATCCTTAAGTTTTATAACCGCACCAAAAAACTAAACTTGGATAGACTGGCTCCTTTTATTTTAATGATTATCAATGTTGGGGAAGATGTCCGGTAAACTGGGAAAATGTGACCATTATGTGGCGTCGCACCAAATAATGCTGCACTGCGATATGCTCTAGGATTGGCGCCCACAAACGGTTACAAGGCCCCATGAAATTCCTTGATGAAGCAAAAATCTATGTCCGCTCCGGTGACGGTGGCGCCGGTGCTGTGTCTTTTCGGCGCGAAAAATTCATCGAAATGGGCGGTCCCGATGGCGGAGACGGTGGCAATGGCGGAGACGTTTGGGTGGAAGCCGTCGATGCCCTCAACACGCTCATCGACTACCGCTACCAGCAGCACTTCAAGGTCCGCACTGCCGGCCACGGCATGGGACGTCTGCGCGCCGGAGCAAATTCGGACGATATCGTGCTCAAGGTTCCCGTCGGCACCGAGGTCTATGAAGCCGACAATGAAACCCTGATTGCCGATCTCGCCAAACTCGGCGACCGCGTGCGCATTGCCCGGGGCGGAAACGGCGGCTTCGGCAACCACCATTTCAAATCCGCCACCAACCGCGCGCCCCGCCACGCCAACCCGGGCATCGAGGGTGAGGAAAGATGGATCTGGTTGCGCCTGAAGCTCATTGCCGATGCCGGGCTCCTCGGCCTGCCCAATGCCGGAAAATCAACACTGCTGGCCGCCGTTTCCGCCGCCAAGCCGAAAATTGCTGACTATCCCTTCACCACCCTGCATCCCCAGCTTGGCGTGGTGAAAGCCGGCGGCAACAGCTTTGTCCTCGCTGATATTCCGGGCCTCATTGAGGGCGCCAACGAAGGCGCTGGCCTCGGCACGCGCTTCCTCGGCCATGTCGAACGCTGCGCCGTTCTGCTGCATCTCATCGACGTGACCGGCGACGACCCGGTGAAGGCCTACCGCATCATCCGCAAGGAACTGAAAGATTACGGTCCCGGGATCGAAGGAAAGCCTGAGATCATCGCCTTCAACAAGATTGACGCCATCAGCGACAAGGACCTGGATAAGAAACTTGCAGACTTCAAGAAAAAGCTGAAGAGGACCCCCATCCTGATTTCCGGCGCCACCGGAAAGAATGTCGATGACACCATGAAGCGCCTGCTCACCGTCATTCAGGCCGACCGCAAGGCGGCAAGGAAGCAGGAGGACCAGGGCGTTGCACTGGAGGATTGGCATCCGTGAAGCAGCGCCTGCAAGCGGCCAAGCGCATCGTCGTCAAGATCGGCTCGGCGCTTTTGGTTGAAGCCAACACTGGCGAAGTGAAATCCGCCTGGCTTTCAAGCCTTATCGATGACCTTGCAACGGCCAGATCCGGCGGTGCCGACATCATCGTCGTCTCCTCCGGCGCCATTGCCCTGGGCCGGCGCACCCTTGGCCTTCCCAAAGGCAGGTTGCGGCTTGAAGAAAGCCAGGCCGCCGCAGCCGTGGGCCAGATTGCCCTCGCTCAAGCCTGGTCGGAGGCATTCCGTACAAAAAAAATCGTGGCGGCCCAGGTGCTGGTGACTTTGACCGACACCGAAGAGCGCCGCCGCCATCTTAATGCCCGCGCTACCTTGACCACCCTTCTCGCCCAGGGTGCTGTTCCGGTGATCAATGAAAATGATACGGTGGCCACCTCTGAAATCCGCTACGGCGACAATGACCGGCTGGCGGCGCGCGTTGCCTCCATGATGTCGGCCGATTGCCTGGTGCTGCTTTCGGATATTGATGGCCTCTATTCCGGCCCGCCCGACCGGGCCGGCGCCACTTTCGTTCCGGAAGTCAGGGAAATCACCCCCGAGATCGAGGCCATGGCCGGAAAACCCGTTTCCGGTGTCGGTTCGGGAGGCATGGTGACCAAGATCGAAGCAGGGAAAATTGCCCTCGGAGCGGGTTGCAACATGGTCATCGCCTCTGGCCATGAAGACCATCCCCTCAGGCGAATTATTGAAGGCGAGCGCTGCACCTGGTTTCTGGCTCCCCTGTCGGCGCTCCAATCAAGGAAGCGCTGGATCGCCGGCACCCTGCAGCCCGTGGGCCGCTTGATCGTCGATGACGGCGCCCGCACTGCCTTGGGCAAGGGTAAAAGCCTGCTCCCCGCCGGTGTCAGGCAGGTAAAGGGAACCTTCGCTCGCGGCGATACGGTGAGCGTAGTGACCCTTGAAGGGTTTGAAATCGCCCGCGGCCTTGTCGCCTATGATTCCGGCGATGCCGCAAGGATTGCGGGTCTCAAGTCCGCTGACATCGAACAAACCATTGGCTATAGAGGCCGGGATGAAATCATTCATCGTGATGACCTGGTGATGACCAATGGTGAACGCTAGCGCCATGCAGGAGCTTGGCCT
>JAEUMI010000047.1 GCA_016792825.1 Hyphomicrobiales bacterium | reverse complement strand
ATAGGCCGTGTACGTCGCCCCGCCCGTCTCCGCCAGGACCTTGGTGATCGCTGCCGTCAGCGAGGTCTTGCCGTGGTCAACATGGCCAATCGTCCCAATGTTGCAATGCGGCTTGTCGCGAAGAAATTTCTCTTTGGCCATCGGAGTGCTCCGTTAAACAAATTTGGATTAAGCGTATTTTTTCTGGACTTCCAGGGCAACTGCGCCCGGGACTTGTTCATAGTGGTCGAACTGCATGGTGTAGCTGGCGCGTCCCTGGCTCATCGAGCGCAGGTTGTTGATGTAACCAAACATGTTGGCCAACGGCACCATGGCATTCACAATCTGCGCGTTGCCGCGCGCCGAAGTGCCCATGATCTGGCCACGACGGGAATTGAGATCGCCGATAACACCACCCAGATAATCTTCAGGTGACGTAACTTCAACCTTCATGATCGGCTCGAGGAGGATTGCGCCGGCCTTTTGCAGGCCTTCACGGAGCGCCATGCGCGCCGCAATCTCAAAAGCAATCGCCGAAGAGTCAACTTCATGGTAGGCGCCGTCGGTGAGCGCGATCTTGATGTCAACGATCGGAAAGCCCGCGAGAATGCCCGATCCCATGACCGAGTTCAGGCCCTTTTCAACGCCGGGGATATATTCCTTCGGAACCGTGCCGCCCACAACCTGGCTTTCAAACTCGTAGCCTTTGCCCTTTTCATTGGGCTCGATTTCGAGAATGACGCGGGCAAACTGACCCGTGCCGCCCGTTTGCTTCTTGTGGGTATAGTCGACTTCAGTCTTGCGGGTGATGGTTTCGCGGTAGGCAACCTGCGGCGCGCCAACTGACACTTCAACTTTGTGGGTGCGCTTCAGGATATCAACCTTGATATCCAGATGAAGCTCGCCCATGCCCTTGATGATCGTCTCGCCGGACTCGGAGTCGGTGGAAACGCGGAAAGAAGGATCTTCGGCAGCCAGCTTGTAAAGCGCCACCGCCATTTTTTCCTGGTCAACCTTAGTCTTGGGTTCGACCTTCATTTCAATGACGGGCTCGGGGAATTCCATCTTTTCGAGGATGACCGGCTTGGCCGGGTCGCACAGCGTATCGCCGGTGCGTGTGTCTTTCAGGCCGACGAGGGCCACAATGTCGCCCGCATGGGCTTCGGCAATTTCTTCGCGGTTGTTGGCATGCATGAGAACCATGCGGCCCACGCGCTCGGTCTTGTCACGGGTGGAATTGAGCAGTGAGGTGCCTTTTCCAAGCACGCCGGAATAGATGCGGCAGAAGGTGAGAATGCCGTACTGGTCGTCCATCAGCTTGAACGCGAGAAGCGCAAGCGGCTCCTTGTCGGATGACGGACGGGTGGTTTCACCGCCGGTCTTCACGTCGATGCCCTTGATCGCCGGACGGTCAAGCGGCGAAGGAAGGTAGTCAACAACCGCGTCAAGAAGCGGCTGAACGCCTTTGTTCTTGAAGGCTGAGCCGCAGAGAACCGGGAAGAAGGCAGCCGTCAGAACTGCCTTGCGAAGCAGTTTCTTGATGGTCTCGTTGGAAATCTCCTTGCCGTTCAAATAGTCTTCCGTCGCCTGCTCGTCGAGTTCGGCGCAGGCTTCGATCATGTCGGCGCGCGCCTGCTTGGCGGCATCGAGCATGTCGGCGGGAATCTCTTCGTCATGATAGTTTGCCCCGAGAGCTTCGTTCTCCCAGACCACAGCTTTCATGCGTACGAGGTCAACAATGCCCTTGAATTCGGCTTCAGCGCCAATCGGCAGCTGGATCGGAACCGGGCGTGCGCCCAGGCGCTCCTTGATGTCGTCGATGCACTGCTTGAAGGAAGCACCGGTCTTGTCCATCTTGTTGCAGAACACGATGCGCGGAACCTGGTACTTGTCGCCCTGGCGCCAGACCGTTTCAGTTTGCGGCTCAACCCCCTGGTTTGAATCCAGAACGCAAACCGCACCATCCAGCACGCGCAGGCTGCGCTCGACTTCAATGGTGAAGTCCACGTGGCCGGGGGTGTCGATGATGTTCAGGCGCTTGCCGTTCCAGACGGTGGTGGTGGCAGCCGACGTAATGGTAATGCCGCGTTCCTGCTCCTGCTCCATGAAATCCATGGTGGCGGCGCCGTCATGCACTTCGCCGATCTTGTGGCTCTTGCCGGAATAGAAAAGGATGCGCTCCGTCACAGTTGTCTTGCCGGCATCAATGTGGGCCATGATGCCGAAGTTCCGGTAGTCTGCAAGTTCGTGTGTGCGGGCCATAATCTTGTCTGTCCTGAATTACCAGCGGTAGTGGCTGAAAGCGCGGTTCGCTTCGGCCATCTTGTGGGTGTCTTCGCGCTTCTTCACGGCTGACCCACGGTTGTTTGCGGCATCCATGAGTTCGCCGGAAAGGCGGTCAACCATGGTGTTTTCGTTGCGGCCGCGAGCGGCAATGATGATCCAGCGGATGGCCAGGGCCTGGCGGCGCTCGGTGCGCACTTCCACGGGAACCTGGTACGTTGCGCCACCCACGCGGCGTGAGCGCACTTCGATGGCCGGAGCCACATTTTCAAGGGCCTGGTGGAAAATCTGGACCGGGTCGCTTTTGACCTTGGCCTGGACCTTTTCAAAGGCGCCGTAAACAATGCCTTCGGCGACTGACTTCTTGCCCTCGTACATGAGATTGTTCATGAACTTCGAAACCACGAGATCGCCGAATTTCGGATCCGGGTTGATGACGCGTTTATCTGCTTTATGGCGACGTGACATGTATGACTCCCCTCGCCTTACTTCGGACGCTTCGCGCCGTATTTCGACCGGCGCTGGCGGCGCTTGACGACGCCTTGCGTATCGAGAATACCGCGGATGATGTGATAGCGGACACCTGGCAGATCCTTGACGCGGCCGCCACGGATCATCACTACCGAGTGTTCCTGCAGGTTATGGCCTTCGCCCGGAATATAGCTCACGACTTCGAAGCCGTTGGTGAGCCGCACCTTGGCGACTTTCCGCAGCGCCGAGTTCGGCTTCTTCGGCGTTGTGGTATAAACGCGCGTGCAAACGCCGCGCTTTTGCGGGCACGACTGCATGGCAGGAACCTTGTTGCGATAACTCGGAACGCTGCGTGGCTTACGAATGAGCTGGTTGATTGTCGGCATCGGGCCTGATCTACCTTCGTATAAACTGTTGAACCGGATTGCACATGACCAAAAACACTGACGAGGGTCCGGCTCGGGACCCCGCAGTGCTCAAAACCAGAGGCCCTTAAGAACAAAGTCCCTAAAGGCATGACCTCGAATGTCGTTTGTTGTTCACTCGCCAGCGTTTAAGGGTGCGAAACCCAGACTGCCTGACGCTTGAGAACGAGGCGGGTTCTACTTGGGCCCATACCCCGCGTCAACCCCTGAATCAGGGAATTTTGCGCTACAAGGCCAAAAGCTTAGCCAATCAGGGGTTTATTGCTGCAAGGCACAAAAAATAATGGCGCAGAGCCAGAATAACAGGGCGATTCAGGGGCCCGCTGAAACGAATCTACAGCCTGAACCGCGACAGGTCGCCAACGACCAGTTCGACGTCATACCAGGACAGGCCCAGGCTTTCGAAATAATAGGTGCCACCGCCCACCGCCACAAACAGCACTGCAATCAACGCGATAAATCCACCCGACAGGCCGGAACCATCGGATTGGTCTTCCTCCACAGTGGCCAATTCGGGTTCATAAAAGACCTTTTGCCCGCCGCCGCCCAGGCGCCGATTAATTAAATCAGAAGAAATACTCGTACCGTTACTCATACTCTGCCCAGCTGTTTCGCAAGCAATCCCAACACTATGAAGCCCAAAAACTTAATGCCGTTTTAAAGCCCCCGGTCAACTTGCCGCAATTTACCCCCAATTGAGCCACACCAAAGCCTATCAGCCGATAGACATTCCCCTCACGGCGACACGATCATTAACTTCGAGAGGGAGAATCTCACAATGACCATGCCGCAACGAAACTGGTGGCACGAACTCAACACCTGGGAACCGGAAATTGCGCTCGCCTTTTATGGCCGCACCCTGGGTTGGCAATTTGAAGCATCTCCGCTTCCCGACGGCGCCGCCTATTGGATTGCCCGAAAAGACGGAAAACCTGTAGGCGGCATCTTTGAACTGACAGCACCTGACTATGCCGGGGTTCCCTCGCACTGGATGACCTATATGTCGGTGGGCGATATCAACAAGGCCGAGAATGACACCGCCAAGGCCGGCGGCGAGGTCATGCGGCCCAATACACGTGTTCCTGGTGTGGGTAAGCTTGCGGTGGTGACAGATTCAACCGGTGCCCTGATTGGCCTGATCGAGCCTGATAACTCTCATGCCTTGGCAGCGGTCACGCACTAGACATCCCTAAAAGCCTTTCGTCCTTACAAGCAAACCACGTCAAGGCAAGGCGCTAGCCTCGCTTTGGCTGGACGTCGGGATCCAGCTTTCATCACGCGAATTTCAATCAGTTCAGCGTAGTCGGGTGGAAAGATGGGTCCCGGCCTCTCAGGGTTAACGAACCGTTTCTTTTCCGGCGAGACGCATGGTTCAGCGTTAAGGTCCCTCTGGAGCTAGCCGCTCCGCCGCTGGGTCACTACTGTGCCCGTCAGGCACAGGAGGCAGATCATGGCAAAGCTCGACACGGACTGGTCAACCGCGGCAATTGTCGCCAAGCGGGAAAAATATTACGCCGCCTCCCAGCGCGCTTTTGTGCCCTACAAGTCCCCCCTCATCTTTGCCAAGGGCGACCGCCAGTACCTCTGGGATGAAACTGGTAAGAAATATCTCGATCTCCTGGGCATGAACGTCTGCGTTTCGGTTGGCCACAACCACCCCACCGTCACAGCCGCTGTCCGGGAGCAGATGGAACAACTCCAGCACTGCACCACCATGTTCTACCATCCGGTGCCCGCCCACTTTGCCGAAGAACTCGCCGCCCGCATGCCCAAAGGCCACGACTGGGTAGTGCACTTCACCAACAGCGGCACCGAGGCTGTAGATCTCGCCCTCGTCATGGCACAGCAGTTCACCGGCAATATCGACATGCTGGCGCTGCGCAATGCCTATCATGGCGCCACCATCGGCGCCCAGTCACTCACCGGCATAAGCGGCTTCCGCCACAACATCCCCCTCCTCACCGGCATTCACCATGTGGCCAATCCGGACCCTTACCGAGGCATATTCGGCGATGACACGGAGGCTTACCTCGCGGAAATTGACCGGACCATCCAATACGCCACCTCGGGCAAACTCGCGGGCTTCGTTGTGGAACCCATCCAGGGCTATGGCGGGGTTGTCGAAACACCTGCTGGCTATCTTGCCGCCGCCGCCGCAAAGGTGCGCGGGCGGGGCGGGCTGATGATCATCGACGAGGTCCAGTCCGGCTTTGGCCGCACCGGCGACAATTTCTGGGGCTTCGAGGCCCATGGCATGGTTCCCGAAATCGTCGTCATGGCCAAAGGAATCGGCAATGGCTTCCCGCTGGCGGCCGTAGTGGCCCAGCGCCATGTGGCCGACGCGCTGGCAGGGAAATTCTCGTTTCACACCTATGGCGCAAGTCCAACCTCCTGCGCCGCCGGCCGAGCGGTCCTGCAGGTCATCGATGAAGAAGGCCTGCAGGCAAACTCCAAGAAAGTCGGCGCCCTTTTGCGTAAGGTGCTGGACCGCCTTCACCAGAAGCACGAAATCATTGGCGAAGTGCGCAGCCACGGTCTCATGCTGGCCATCGAACTGGTGACGGACCGCAAGTCAAAATCCCCGGCAGCGGCCGCCACCGCCGACATTTTTGAAAAGACACGTGAACACGGCCTGGTTATGAGCAAATCCGGAGCTGACAAGAACATCCTGCGCATGGTGCCGCCCATGTGCATCCAGGAAAACGACGTGGCCCAGGTTGAGGATGCCCTGGAGCGTGTATTCTCCGACTATTGACGATACTCCAATAGGGCAAACAAAAAGGCCCGGCAATAAACCGGGCCTTTTCAATACGATACAAAGAGCCTTTATTCCGCCGCTGGCAGAACTTCCGCCCGCGCCTGCTCCTCGAGGATGAGGCCATCGCGCTTGTCGGCAACCTGACGCAACCGCGCCAGCATGCCGCCCGTGCCCGCCGGAATGAGGCGGCCGACGATGACGTTTTCCTTGAGGCCTTCGAGCGTATCGATCTTGCCTTGGACCGCGGCTTCCGTGAGAACCCGCGTTGTTTCCTGGAAGGACGCCGCCGAGATGAACGACCGTGTCTGCAAACTCGCCTTGGTGATGCCCAGCAGAACCGGAACACCCGTGGCAGGCTTGCGGCCATCGGCAATCAGCTTGTCGTTTTCCGTATCCATTTCAACATGGTCGACCTGTTCGCCGACCAGCCAGGTGGATTCGCCCGCATCGGTGATTTCAACCTTTTGCAGCATCTGGCGCACGATCACTTCAATATGCTTGTCGTTGATCGACACACCTTGCAAACGGTAGACTTCCTGGATTTCATTGACAAGGAAGGCAGCAAGCTCTTCCACGCCCTTGATCGCCAGAATATCGTGCGGCGCCGGATTGCCGTCGAGCAGGTATTCGCCCTTTTCGATGAAGTCGCCTTCCTGCACCGGCAGATGCTTGCCCTTGGGGATGAGATATTCCACTGCTTCCAGCGTATCATCCTGCGGCACAATGCGAATGCGGCGCTTGTTCTTGTAATCCCGGCCAAACTCGACCCGCCCGGAGATTTCAGCGATGATCGCGGCATCCTTCGGACGGCGCGCTTCAAACAGCTCGGCAACCCGCGGCAGACCGCCCGTGATGTCGCGTGTCTTGGCGCTTTCCAGCGGGTTACGTGCGAGCACGTCGCCAGCCTTCACCGAGGTGCCGGGGTCGACCGACAAAATGGAGTCCACCGACAGCAGGTAACGGGCTTCGCCGCCACGCGCCAGCTTGTGGACGTTCCCGTCCTTGTCCTTCACGACCATCGCCGGCTTCAGCGATGAGCCGCGCTGGTTGGAACGCCAGTCGATGATTACCCGGTTGGTGATGCCTGTGGCTTCGTCGGCGATTTCGTTGAGGGAAACACCGTCAACGACATCCTCGAACTGGACCACGCCATCCGCTTCCGAAAGCATCGGCCGTGTGTAGGGATCCCATTCAGCCAGGCGCACGCCGCGCTTGACCATGTCGCCGTCGTCCACGAACAGGCGCGTGCCGTAGACCACCTTGTGTACGGCGCGTTCATTGCCCTTGGCATCTTCGACCACGATTGCCACGTTGCGCCCCATGACCATGAGACGGCCCTGTGAGTCCTTCATCACATTTCGGTTGCGGATTGTGATCTTGCCTTCGTGGTTTGATTCAACAAACGACTGGTCAAGAACCTGTGCCGTGCCGCCGATATGGAAGGTGCGCATGGTAAGCTGGGTTCCCGGCTCGCCGATGGACTGGGCCGCGATAACGCCAACCGCTTCACCCATGTTGACGGGTGTGCCGCGGGCCAGATCGCGTCCATAGCACTTGGCGCATACGCCGAACTTGGTTTCGCAGGTGAGCACCGAGCGGATGCGGATTTCAGTGACGCCCGCCTTCTCGATCTTCTCGACATGCGATTCCAGCATCTCCTCGCCGGCATTGACGATCACGGCGTTTGTCACCGGATCAACAACATCGGTTGCCGCGGTCCGTCCGAGAACGCGCACGCCGAGCGATACGATGACTTCGCCGGCATCGATGATCGGCCGGGTGGTGATCGAGTTGCTCGTGCCGCAATCCTCCTGGCTGATGATGGCGTCCTGCGCCACGTCAACCAGGCGGCGCGTCAGATAGCCTGAGTTCGCCGTCTTCAACGCCGTATCCGCAAGACCCTTGCGCGCCCCGTGGGTGGAGTTGAAGTATTCGAGAACCGACAGCCCTTCCTTGAAGTTGGAAATGATCGGCGTTTCGATGATCTCGCCCGAAGGCTTGGCCATGAGGCCGCGCATGCCGGCAAGCTGCTTCATCTGCGCCGGCGAACCGCGCGCCCCTGAATGGCTCATCATGTAGATCGAGTTGATCTGCTTTTCACGGCCGGTCGCCTCGTCAATCTGGACGGTTTGAATGCCGGCCATCATTTCCTCGGCAACCCTGTCGGTGCACTTGGCCCAGGCGTCGACAACCTTGTTGTACTTCTCGCCCTGGGTAATGAGCCCGTCGATATATTGCTGCTCGTATTCCTTGGCCAGTTCACGCGTCTGGTTCACCAGCTTTTCCTTGGTCTTCGGAATGACCATGTCATCCTTGCCGAAGGAAATGCCGGCCTTGTAGGCGTTGTAGAATCCAAGCGACATGATGCGGTCGCAGAACACCACCGATTCCTTCTGGCCGCAGTGCCGGTAGACCGCGTCGATCATCTTCGAGATCTCGCGCTTGGTCATCAGCTTGTTGCACAGGTCGTAGGAAATATTGGTGGAGAGCGGCAGCAGTTCACCGATCTTCATGCGTCCTGGCGTGGTGTCGATGATGCGGTTGATCACCTTGCCTTCCGGACCCACTTCCTTGATGCGGCCCTTGATCTTGGTGTGCAGCGTGATGACGCCGGCCGCCAGGGCATGGTCGATTTCCGCTGTGTTGCCAAAAGCCTTGCCTTCGCCCGCTTCACCGCTGCGGACGATCGAGAGGTAGTACAGGCCGAGCACGATGTCCTGAGACGGCACGATGATCGGCTGACCGTTGGCCGGATGCAGCACGTTGTTGGTCGACATCATCAACACGCGCGCTTCCAGCTGGGCTTCCAGCGAAAGCGGCACGTGAACTGCCATCTGGTCGCCGTCGAAGTCGGCGTTGAACGCGGTGCATACCAGCGGATGCAGCTGGATGGCCTTGCCTTCGATGAGTACCGGCTCAAACGCCTGAATGCCCAAACGGTGAAGGGTTGGCGCACGGTTCAGCATGACCGGATGCTCGCGGATCACCTCATCGAGGATATCCCAGACTTCCGGCTTTTCCTTTTCAACCAGCTTCTTGGCCTGCTTTACGGTCGAAGAAAGGCCCTTGGCCTCAAGGCGCGAATAGATGAACGGCTTGAACAGTTCGAGCGCCATCTTCTTCGGCAGGCCGCACTGATGCAGCTTGAGTTCCGGACCCACCACGATGACCGAGCGGCCGGAATAATCCACGCGCTTGCCCAGAAGGTTCTGGCGGAAGCGGCCTTGCTTGCCCTTCAGCATGTCGGCCAATGACTTCAGCGGCCGCTTGTTGGCGCCGGTAATCACACGGCCACGGCGGCCGTTGTCAAACAGCGCGTCAACAGATTCCTGCAGCATGCGCTTTTCGTTGCGCACGATGATGTCCGGGGCGCGAAGCTCAATCAGGCGCTTCAGGCGGTTGTTGCGGTTGATCACCCGGCGATAGAGATCGTTCAAATCGGAGGTGGCAAAGCGGCCGCCGTCCAGGGGAACCAGGGGCCGGAGCTCCGGCGGAATGACCGGAACCTGGGTGAGGATCATCCATTCCGGACGGTTGCCGGATTCAATGAAGGAATCCACGATCTTCAAACGCTTGGCCAGCTTCTTGGGCTTCAGGTCGCCGGTGGCAACCTTGAGCTCTTCGCGCAACTGCTCGCGCAATTGCTCAAGCTGGATGGCCATGAGCATTTCGCGCACCGCTTCCGCGCCGATCGACGCGGTAAAGCTGTCGTCGCCATAGTCTTCCTGGGCCTTGATGTATTCGCTCTCGGTCAGGGTCTGGCGTGGCTTCAATGGTGTGAGGCCAGGCTCAAGCACGATGTACTGCTCGAAATAGAGAACCCGCTCGACTTCCTTCAATTGCATGTCGAGGAGAAGCGCGATGCGCGATGGCAGCGACTTGAGGAACCAGATATGGGCGACAGGCGCCGCCAGCTCGATATGGCCCATGCGCTCGCGCCGCACCTTTGACAGGGTGACTTCAACGCCGCATTTTTCGCAGATGATGCCCTTGTATTTCATGCGCTTGTACTTGCCGCACAGGCACTCGTAATCCTTCACCGGTCCGAAAATGCGCGCGCAAAAGAGCCCGTCGCGCTCCGGCTTGAAAGTGCGGTAATTGATGGTTTCCGGCTTCTTGATTTCGCCGAACGACCACGACAGGATCTTTTCCGGCGAAGCGATCGAGATGCGGATCTGATCGAAAGTCTGCGCCGCAACTGCCGGGCTGAAGACGTTCATGACCTCTTGGTTCATGTGTCACTGCTCCTTTGGGTGTTCAAAATTGTTAAACTCGGATGTTCCGGACGAGGCGCTGCCGCCTCGCCCACTGATGATTATTGCTGTGAGTTCTGCAACTCCACATTGAGGCTGAGCGAACGCATTTCCTTGACCAGCACGTTGAAGCTTTCAGGAATGCCCGACTCGAAGGCGTCGTCGCCGCGCACGATGGCTTCATAAACCTTGGTGCGTCCGGCCACGTCATCCGACTTCACGGTGAGCATCTCCTGCAGCGTGTAGGCTGCGCCATAGGCTTCCAGTGCCCACACTTCCATTTCGCCGAAGCGCTGGCCGCCGAACTGTGCCTTGCCGCCCAGGGGCTGCTGGGTCACAAGCGAATAAGGGCCGATGGAACGTGCGTGGATCTTGTCGTCCACAAGGTGATGCAGTTTCAACATGTAGATGTAGCCAACGGTTACCGGACGATCAAAAACTTCGCCGGTCTTGCCGTCATAGAGCGTGACCTGGCCTGAGGTATTCAGGCCCGCATCGCTCAGCATCCTGGCAATGTCCTCTTCGCGCGCACCGTCAAACACCGGCGTCGCGATGGGAACGCCGCGCCGCAGGTTCTGCGCCGATTCCACCAGCTCGCTGTCATCAAGGGCATCGAGCTCATCGTTCTTGCCATAGATCTTGAACAGCCCGTCACGGAGCGGCTTGATCTTCTGGGTTTCCTGATAGGCATCGAGCATGGCGCCCACCTGCTTGCCGAGGCCCGCACAGGCCCAGCCCAGATGGGTTTCCAGGATCTGGCCCACGTTCATGCGCGAAGGCACGCCCAACGGGTTCAGAACGATGTCGACATGGGTGCCGTCCTCGAGGAACGGCATGTCCTCAACCGGCACAATGCGCGAAACCACGCCCTTGTTGCCATGGCGTCCGGCCATCTTGTCGCCCGGCTGGATCTTCCGCTTCACAGCCACGAAGACTTTGACCATCTTCATCACGCCGGGAGGCAGTTCATCGCCGCGCTGCAGCTTCTCGACCTTGTCAAGGAAGCGCGTTTCGAGGCGCTTCTTGGCTTCATCGTATTGCAGCTTCATGGCTTCGAGCTCGGCAATCGATTTCTCGGCTGACAGTGCTATGTTCCACCACTGCGAACGCGGAATATCCTCAAGGATCTTTTCTGTGACCTTGCCGTCGATCTTGTGGCCGCGCGGACCGCCCGTTGCGACTTTCCCGTTCAGGAAGTCGTGCAGGCGGCCATAGGCGTTGCGGTCAAGGATCTTGAGTTCGTCATCACGGTCCTTTGCAAGCCGCTCAATTTCTTCGCGTTCGATGGCCAGAGCGCGCTCGTCCTTGTCCACACCGTGGCGGTTGAACACGCGCACTTCAACGACCGTGCCGGCCACACCCGGCGGCAGGCGAAGCGACGTGTCACGCACATCGGAGGCCTTTTCACCGAAAATGGCGCGCAGCAGTTTTTCTTCCGGCGTCATCGGGCTCTCGCCCTTCGGCGTGATCTTGCCGCACAGGATGTCGCCCGGCTTCACTTCCGCACCGATGTAAACGATGCCGGCTTCGTCCAGGTTCTTGAGCGACTCTTCACCAACGTTTGGAATATCGCGGGTGATTTCCTCAGGCCCCAGCTTCGTGTCGCGCGCCATCACGTCGAATTCCTCGATGTGGATGGAGGTGAACACGTCATCTTTCACGATGCGCTCGGACAGCAGGATGGAGTCTTCGAAGTTGTAGCCATTCCACGGCATGAAAGCCACGAGCACATTCTGCCCGAGAGCCAAGTCACCGAGATCGGTGGATGGGCCATCGGCAATGATGTCGCCCTGCTTCACCTGGTCGCCCACACGCACCAGCGGACGCTGGTTGATGCAGGTGTTCTGGTTGGAGCGCTGGAACTTGGCGAGCGTGTAGATGTCTACGCCGGACTTGGACGGATCGGTTTCCTCCGTAGCGCGGATAACAATGCGCTTGGCGTCAACCTGGTCCACCACGCCGGTGCGGCGCGCCGCAAAGGCAGCGCCCGAGTCACGCGCCACGATCGATTCCATGCCAGTGCCGACGAGCGGTGCATTGGTGCGAACCAACGGCACAGCCTGGCGCTGCATGTTTGAACCCATAAGCGCGCGGTTGGCGTCGTCGTTCTCAAGGAACGGGATCAGCGCCGCGGCAACGGAAACAAGCTGCTTCGGCGAAACATCCACGTAGTCGATCTTGTCGGCCGGCACGGAGAGCACGTCGCCGTAGTTGCGCGCAATCACCATGTCTTCGGCAAACTTGTTGTCCTTGGTCAGCGCCACATTCGCCTGCGCGATGTAGTGCTTGCCCTCTTCAATGGCCGAAAGATAGGTCACATCCCGTGAAACCTTGCCGTTGTTCACCGTGCGGTAAGGCGTTTCGATGAAGCCATACTTGTTCACCCGGGCATAGGTGGCCAGCGAGTTGATCAGGCCGATGTTCGGGCCTTCCGGCGTTTCAATCGGGCAGATGCGTCCGTAGTGCGTCGGATGCACGTCGCGCACTTCAAACCCGGCGCGTTCGCGCGTCAGGCCGCCCGGCCCAAGGGCCGAAAGGCGGCGCTTGTGGGTGATTTCCGACAGCGGGTTGGTCTGGTCCATGAATTGCGAAAGCTGCGATGAACCGAAGAACTCGCGCACTGCGGCAGCCGCCGGCTTGGCGTTGATCAGGTCATGCGGCATCACCGTGTCGATATCAACCGATGACATGCGCTCCTTGATGGCGCGCTCCATCCGCACCAGGCCAAGCCGGTACTGGTTTTCCATCAGCTCGCCAACGCTGCGCACCCGGCGGTTGCCCAGATGGTCGATGTCGTCCACCTCGCCCTTGCCGTCACGCAGTTCATGCAGCGTCTTGATGACCGCAAGCACGTCCTCGCGGCGCAGAACGCGCATGGTGTCGGGAACATCAAGCTCGAGACGCATGTTCATCTTCACCCGACCAACGGCCGAGAGATCATAGCGCTCTGCGTCAAAGAACAGGCCGTTGAAAAGGGCTTCCGCCGATTCCCGTGTTGGCGGCTCGCCTGGACGCATGACGCGGTAGATTTCGATAAGCGCCTGCTCATAGCTCTCAACCTTGTCGGCCTTGAGTGTATTGCGGATATAGGCGCCCGTGTTGATGTGGTCGATGTCGAGAAGGTTGAGCTTGGTGAAGCCCGCTTCCTTGAGTGCGTTAAGCACCTTCTCGTCAATCTCGTCGCCGGCTTCGGCAAAAATCTCGCCGGTCTTTTCATTGACCAGTTCATCGGCGATATAGCGGCCATAAAGGTCCTCATCGCGCACCAGCAGTTCCTTGGTGCCGTCCTCGGCAATCTTCTTGGCCAGGCGCGGCGTGATCTTCTTGCCGGCCTCGACCACAACGGCCTTGGTCTTGGCGTCAATCAGGTCAACCGTGGGCTTGATGCCCTTGTAGCGGTCCACGTCGAACGCGGTTTTCCAGCCGTCCTTGGTCTGAGTGTAGCCAACCGACTTGTAGAACTCATGCAGGATCTCTTCGCCCTGGAGCCCAAGCGCATAGAGCAGCGTGGTGATCGGCAGCTTGCGGCGGCGGTCGATGCGCGCGAACACGATGTCCTTGGGATCGAACTCGAAATCGAGCCACGAACCGCGGTAAGGAATGATGCGCGCCGCAAACAGCAGCTTGCCGGAGGAATGGCTCTTGCCCTTGTCATGGTCGAAGAACACGCCTGGCGAACGGTGCATCTGCGAAACGATAACCCGCTCCGTGCCGTTCACCACGAAGGTGCCGTTGGAGGTCATGAGCGGAATGTCGCCCATGTAAACATCCTGCTCCTTGATGTCCTTGACCGACTTGGCCTGGGTGTCCGGATCGATTTCAAACACGATCAGGCGCAGCGTCACCTTGAAGGGCGCGGCAAAGGTCATGCCGCGCTGCTGGCACTCGTCCACGTCAAACTTCGGCGCCTCGAACTCATAGCGCACGAATTCAAGCACCGCCTGGCCGGAAAAATCCGAAATCGGGAATACCGATTTGAACACGGCCTGCAGGCCCTCGTTGATCCGCCCGCCGGTGGGTTCCTTGACTTGGAGAAACTGGTCGTAAGATTCTTTCTGCACCTCAATGAGGTTCGGCATCACGGCAACTTCAATGCCCTTGCCGAATACTTTGCGGATGCGTTTCCGACTTGCGACCGTATGTGCCTCAGCCATGTGATTTCCTTGTCAGTCTAATTATTCAAACGATGAAGACGGCTTGTCTGAAGTCCTTTTTTTGAGAACTTCAAATAAGCCGTCGGGCAAACTCAAACCTGTTAACATCCTCCGGCGAAGGGTTTGAGCCCCGCGCCGGAAGATATTGTCGATTACTTCAACTCGACCTTGGCGCCAGCTGCTTCAAGCTTCTTCTTGGCAGCTTCGGCATCGGCCTTGTTGAGGCCTTCCTTGACGGCCTTCGGAGCGGCTTCAACCAGATCCTTGGCTTCCTTGAGGCCGAGGCCCGTGATGGCGCGGACTTCCTTGATCACTTCGATCTTCTTGTCGCCTGCAGCGGTGAGCATGACCGTGAATTCGGTCTTCTCTTCAGCGGCAGGAGCCGCAGCGCCGCCGCCGGCAGCGGCAACAGCTACGGGAGCAGCAGCGGAAACGCCCCACTTCTCTTCAAGCATCTTTGAAAGTTCGGCAGCTTCCAGAACCGTGAGGCTCGAAAGTTCGTCTACGATTTTGCTGAGGTCAGCCATTTTATTTTCTCTCTTCTTTTAAGTCGGTTTATGACAACAATTGTAAGGCAGGCTATCAGGCAGCCTTGTCTTTGGTGGCGTAGGCGTTGATCACGCGTGCGATCTGGCCGCCAGGTGCTGCCAGCACGCCCGCAATGCGGGTAGCCGGAGTCTGAAGCATGCCGACGATCTTTGCCCTCAACTGGTCGAGTGAAGGCAGTTCCGCGAGAGCCTTGACGGCATTGGCGTCCAGAATGGTTTTGCCGAGCGCCCCACCGAGCACAACGAACTTTTCGTTGGCCTTGGCGAAGTCTGCGGCAACCTTCGGAGCCGATACGGGATCCTTTGCATAAGCAATCATTGTCGGGCCCTTGAAAAGGCCCTTGATCCCGTTTGCGTCAGTGCCATCCAGAGCAAGCATTGCAAGACGGTTCTTCGCCACCTTGATGGTGGCGCCCGCCGAGGACATCTTGCCCCTCAGGTCATTGACCTGGTTGACCGTCAGTCCCTTGTTGTGGGCCACAACGATAACACCGGTGTTCTTGAACACGGCATTGAGCGTTGCGACGAGCTCTGTCTTTTCAGCTCTTTCCACTTGCTCTCTCCTTTTGGGCGCAGCACTTGATTGTGCCTGCGCCGTTGGACCAGCCGCTCAAAACGTCACCTACAAACAGCAGGTAAGGCCTTGGGCGGCGCTCACTTGCCTGTCCCCCTACTCCGTTGCCGGAGGTCAGGATCTTGAGGTCCAAACCGACTTGAAACCCGCTATATGGGGTCTCGCATTCAATTTTGACACCCATCTCATGCAGGCTTGGCGGTTTAAGCGAGGATTTCCCTCACGCCTGCAATCTCGGACAGGTAGATCCAAGGCCTTGCGGGCCTTGGCTAACCCCCTGAAAATGCTTTCACATCATCAGGAGGAAACTCTTGTTACGCCGCGGACACGCTGGCGATATCGAGCTTGAAGCCCGGACCCATCGTGGACGAAATCGACACCTTCTTGAGGAAGGTTCCCTTCGAGCCAGATGGCTTCTGCTTGTTCACCGCGTCGACGAAGGCCCGGATGTTTCCGGCGATCTGCTCTTCGGTGAAGCTTGCCTTGCCAATGCCGGCCTGGACGATGCCGGACTTTTCAACCCGGAACTCAACTGCACCACCCTTGGCGGCTTTCACCGCCGCCGTGATGTCCATGGTCACCGTGCCGACCTTGGGGTTTGGCATCATGCCGCGCGGGCCGAGCACCTTGCCGAGACGGCCAACGAGACCCATCATGTCCGGCGTTGCGATGCAACGGTCGAAATCCAGGGTGCCCTTGTTCACGATCTCGAACAGGTCTTCAGCGCCGACAACGTCAGCCCCGGCCTTCTTGGCTTCTTCCGCCTTGGCGCCCTTGGCGAATACGCCAACCCGCACCTTGCGGCCCGAACCATTGGGCAGCGCACACACGCCGCGCACCATCTGGTCCGCGTGACGTGGGTCAACACCCAGGTTCATGGCAATTTCAATGGTCTCGTCAAACTTGGCGTTGGCTTTGGCCTTCACCAGCTTCACCGCGTCGGCCAGGCCATAATACTTGGACCGGTCGATGTCGGCTTCGTTCTTGGCAATACGTTTTGGGGCTTTGCTCATCTGCTTACTCCACAACCTGAAGGCCCATGGACCGGGCAGAACCTGCGATTTCACGTGCCGCCGCATCAACGTCACGGGCATTCATGCCCTTGAGCTTCTGCGCGGCGATTTCACGGCACTGGGCCATGGTCACGGTGCCGGCACTGGTCTTGCCTGGCTCCTTCGAGCCGGCCGTGATCTTTGCCGCCTTCTTGAGGAAGAACGACGCCGGTGGCGACTTCATCTCGAAGGTGAATGACTTGTCCTGGAAGGCGGTGATCACCACCGGAACGGGCGAACCCTGCTCCATCTTTTGCGTGGCCGCATTGAAGGCCTTGCAGAATTCCATGATGTTGAGACCGCGCTGTCCGAGCGCGGGTCCGATTGGCGGAGACGGGTTTGCCTGTCCCGCCGGCACTTGCAACTTGATGTAGCCGACGACTTTTTTGGCCATTCTTATAGTCCCTCTTTCAAGGTTAGTGGTCCGGCTTTAAGGGCCTCCCACGGATTACATTCAGCGGATCTTTTCGACCTGCCCATACTCGAGTTCGACAGGCGTTGGCCTGCCGAAAATAGAGACCGCAACTTTCAGCCGCGACCGCTCTTCATCCACTTCCTCAACCTGTCCGTTGAAGGAAGCAAATGGTCCATCCGCCACGCGCACCTGTTCGCCGATTTCGAACGAGATGCTGGTTTTTGGCTTGTCCACGCCTTCCGCCACCTGGTTAAGGATGCGGTTGGCCTCGGCGTCCGAAATCGGGATCGGCTTGGAATCCGATCCGAGGAAGCCGGTGACCTTTGGCGTGTTCTTGATCAGATGGAACGCCTGGTCGGTTAGTTCCATCTTTACAAGCACATAGCCGGGAAAAAACCGGCGCTCGCTCTTGATCTTGCGACCCCGGCGAACTTCGATGATTTCCTCGGTGGGAACCAGAACCTGCTCAAAAAGGTCGCCAAGACCCTTCTGAACTGACTGTTCCTTTATAGATTCGGCCACCTTTTTCTCGAAATTCGAGTAAGCGTGAACGATATACCAGCGTTTTGTCATTCCAATTCCGTAACTCTCAGCGGCACCCTTTAGAGGCCCAGAAGCAGGTTGTCGATGCCCCATTTCAAAATGGCATCCACGATCAGGAAAAACACTGAGGCCATCGCCACCATGATCATCACCATGACGGTGGAAATCATCACCTCTTTGCGGCTGGGCCAGGATATTTTCCGGGCTTCTTCGCGCACTTGCTGGACAAATTCTACCGGACTGGTTTTGGCCATGGCCGCATTTTTCCTTGGTTAATGGCAGGGGCAGAAGGGCTCGAACCCTCGGCCTGCGGTTTTGGAGACCGCCGCTCTACCAACTGAGCTATACCCCTAAGTGGTGTTACTCCGTGATTTTTGCAACGACGCCGGCGCCGACGGTACGTCCGCCTTCACGGATGGCGAAGCGCAGCTTCTCCTCCATGGCGATCGGCGTAATCAGCTCGACGTCAAACGAGATATTGTCCCCCGGCATCACCATTTCCGTGCCGGCAGGAAGG
>JAEUMI010000020.1 GCA_016792825.1 Hyphomicrobiales bacterium | reverse complement strand
CCGGGCCATCAAATCTGTCATCAGGCTCAGGTTTCATGGTCACTGCATTTCTTTGAGAATGTCGCCGATCACGTCCTTGCCCTTTTCCTCCAGCATGACGATGGGCTCGGCCGGAACTCTTTCAACAAGTTCGCCTTCACTTATGAATTGCGAAGCCGTGACTGTTTGCAGTTTCAGGTTTTCCTGCGCCAGCTTCTGCAGACGGTCAGGCCGCGTGAGGCTGCTCCATTCGGCACCCAGCACCTTTATGGATTCGCGCTCTTCCGAAATTCCCCGCTCCAGCTTCGCAATGTTGCGCTCAAGGCCGCGCGTGGAATGTTCCAGGGAATAAAGGATGAAGCCCGAAACCAGGACCACGAGCATCAGGCAGGCATTGAAGAATTTATGCATGGTGGCGGCTTCCTTCGATCCGGGGAATTCCAAGCTCGCCCCGCGAGTCCGGCCATGCGGGGGCAGCGGTGCGCGAAGCCGCCCGGAGCTTGGCGCTGCGGGCCCGCGGATTTGTGTCTGCCTCCTGCTGTGAGGCATCGAGATGGCCCCTGTACAGCAACTCAAAACTTGGCGCCGCCTGGGCAATCGTCCCCGGCATGTGGCGCGAAACCTCTGGCGTCCTGCCGCTGCGCATGGCCAGGAAACGCTTCACGATGCGGTCCTCAAGCGAGTGGAAGCTCACGACAACCAATCGGCCGCCGACATCCAGAATCTCCTCCGCCTCGTGCAGGGCATCAACCAGTTCTTCCAGTTCGGCGTTCACATGAATGCGCAAGGCCTGGAAAGTGCGCGTCGCCGGATGGGTCCTGTCCTTGGCCCGCTGCGGCCCCGTTGCTTTCTCAACTGCTTTGACGAGGTCGATTGTCGTGGCAAGCGGTGACTCCTGCCGCTGCGCCACAATGGCCTTGGCGATGGCGCGCGAGCGCGGCTCTTCGCCAAAGAGGAAAATCACTTTAGCCAGCATTTCCGGGGAGTAGGTATTGACTACGTCAGCGGCACTTTTACCGGCCTGCGACATGCGCATATCGAGCGGGCCTTCGCGCATGAAGGAGAAGCCGCGCGCTGCCTCGTCAAGCTGCATGGAAGAAACGCCGACGTCCAGCACCACACCCTGAACCTTGCCAAGCCCGAGACTGGCGAGATGGTCGCTCAGGGCGCCAAACCGCCCTTCAACCAGCGTGAGCCGCCCGACGAATTCGGAAGCGAGCCCCTGCCCGCCGGCAATTGCGGCGGGGTCGCGGTCCAGCGCCACCACCCGGCAATCGGCCGCTTCCAGGATGGCCCGCGTATAACCCCCCGCCCCGAAGGTTCCGTCTACATAGATGGCGCCGGATTTTGGCCCAAGCGCCCGCAGCACCTCGTCGAGCATGACGGGGACATGGCGCTGTTGGGTTTGGCCTGTTTCAGGGGTCATTCTGGGCAAAATATCACAGTGAACAAGTCGTTAACGTTTGCCCGACATTGCCCCCGGGAACATTAACAAATAGTTTCAAATCAGCATCATCCGGCAACAGAAATGTCAGTCGGCCTGTAAGCCGGGTTCTGTCCCGGCGGTTTCCCGCCATGGATGACCATTCATCTGGAACCTCCGTTGCCGGAGGCTTCGCGCGACCTACCCGGGCAGTGGGCCGGAAAAGACCCTGGGCCGAAGCCCGTACCACCCCTATTCGGTCTTGCTCCCGGTGGGGTTTGCCGTGCCGCAACCGTTGCCGGCCACGCGGTGCGCTCTTACCGCACCGTTTCACCCTTGCTGCGGATAGTCCGCGAGCGGTTTAATTTCTGTGGCACTTTCCCTGGGGTCGCCCCCGCCGGGTGTTACCCGGCACCGTTTTTCCGTGGAGCCCGGACTTTCCTCCCCCGCACCCTTTCGGGCCTAGCGGGAGCAGTCATCCAGCCGACTGACGCCCCTGACCTATTCCCCCCCGCCGCCAAGGTCAACAAAAACCGCCCGTCCACAAATTCATCGGCCCGGGTAATATCTTGGCGGGAAAAAGCGCGCTATGAGAGGGGCCATGCTTGCACGCCCGTTCATCGCCCTTGCCGCTAGCCTGCTCGGATCAAGCTTGGCTTTGGCCCAGGAGCGCGTTTGGAACCTCGACCAGACTGACAACGAAGTTTACCTGGTCTTTGGCGTCCCCGAAACCGATGATGTGGGCGTAAGTTTCTGGTGCACCCTGCAATCGGGCATCGTGAAGCTTTACATTCCGGAGGCGGGACCTGACATTAAAGTTGGGACGGGCGTGAACATCGAACTCAAGGTCGCAGCCAAGGTCTATCCCCTCAAAGGCACTGCCGCCGTCAATGAGGAGTCTTCGGGAACAAGCCTCGAAGCCGAACTCAAAACGACGGATCCGGTACTGTCCGCCTTGCGCGAGGCCAATTACTTCGCGGTAACAGCAGGTTCAAGCTACCACGTTTTCCCTCTGGGCGAGGCAGACTTTGCAACCTTCCTCGACGTCTGCGGAACACCTTAGGCCTGTTGTTGATCCTGCAGGAGGCGGTGCAGGGTTATGACCGTGGAAGAGTCCGCGATCCCGTCGACCCGTGAAGGCCGGAAGTGGCGCTGAAAAGCACGCACCGTGGCCTGCGTGGCGTCATCAAAGGTGCCATTGATGTCCACCCCGTAGCCATAAAGCCGCAGCATGCCTTGCAGCGCTTCGACCGCTGGGCCCCTGTCGCCCAATTGCAGGAAAGTCCCACCCTCAATCGGTTCGGGCCTCACCCAATGGCCGATGCCCTGCGCATGTAGTTGCCCCCAGTCAAATTTTTCGCCGGGATCGATCTTGCGCATGGGCGCGATATCCGAATGCGCCAGCACCCGTGTGGGATGGATTGCATGTCGCGCAATGATATCTTTGCACAGCGCGACCACCGCCAGCATTTGGGCCTCCGGAAAGTCCGGATAACCCGCCGCATGTCCAGGGTTTTGGATTTCAATCCCGATGGAACAGGAATTGAGATCCTCCCGGCCCTTCCATGATGAAACACCAGCATGCCAGGCCCGCATGCCTTCATCCACCATCTGGGTGACGGCGCCGTTTTCATCAACCAGATAGTGACAGGAAACTTTCGAAACGGGATCGCACAGCCAGCGGCAGGCTTTCCGCGCGTCAGGCATGCCCGTGTAATGCAGGACAAGCATGTCAGGCCGGATGCCATCCCGCCGCGCTTCTATGTTGGGCGACGGCAGAAACACTGAAGCAAGCAGCGAGCGGCTCACAACTGATGCTCCTTCAGGATCTGCTCATAAGCCGCATTGATGCGGGCCAGGCGGCTTGTTGCCAGAACCACCATTTCCGCCGGAACACCCGCGGCGATTTGCTTGTCCGGATGATTGTCGCGCACCAGCTTGCGATAGCGCAGCTTGATCGTGGCCAGATCCATTTTCCTGTCCACATCCAGAATGATGTATGGATCATCAGCGCCGGCACTCACATGGCGCGCCTTTATGCGGGCAAAATCATGGGGGCCGAATCCGAAAAGCCGCGCGACGTTTTCAAGATAGTTCAATTCTGCCGGATGGATGGTGCCGTCCGCCTTCGCAATATGGAAGAGTCCGTCGAGAATACTTTCAAGCGTGGCAGCCCTTGCATGGAACAGCCGGGCAATCTGGCGCGCATAGGTATCATACCCCGTGACCTCCTGCTTCGCCAGATTGAACACCCTGGCCACGGCCGCAAGCTCCGCCTGCGGAACATGAAACACCTGTTTGAAGGCCGCCACTTCATCAACCGTCACCACCCCGTCGGCTTTTGCCATCTTGGCGCCGAGTGCAATCATCCCGATGGTGAACCCCAGGGATTTCTCAGGCGCGCGAGCCCGCCCCTTGGCCAGCTTTGCCAGAAAGCCGTCAATCGAATCTCCAACGAGGGCAAGCGCCTCACTGATGCGGGTCCAGATAGACATGGGGTGGTGAGTTTACCGAATGCGGGGCCGGGCTTAAGAGGCAATCAATTCTTTTTGAAATAGTGCAGAAGCGTGAAATTGGGGACATCGATATCCAGGTTCTGGGCAAGCCTCCGTTCCACGTGCCAGGCCCGCCCGGCGGTCCAGATGGATGCAAGTATCGCGGGAATAAGGCCGAGCACCATGAGCGCTTCCGACACGACTTCAGGCAATCCAAACAACTTGGCGAATGCCCAGATCGTAGTCATTGCCGCTGTGCCCAAAAGGCAGAAGGTGAGTAGGGTTATGCCGAAAGCGGCGATAAAGCACCCGAAGGGGCTGAAAGCCTGCGAAGAGCCAGTGGGCGGCAGATCCGGTTTAATCAATTCCTGTTCCATGGGCCCTCATATGCCCTTTCGGGCCGGAAATTGCAACGAACCCGGAATTTTATGGCCGGCGGTCAGCGTGTGAGGGCGGCCACCAGTTGGCTGACATCGCCCTTGCGCTTGGAAATATAGGAGGTGAACAGTCCGCGCTGCAAATAGGTGAGAGAGAAGCCCATAACCTTGACATCGGCAACCTTGTAAGTCCCGTTGCGCCAGGTGAGCTTCCAGCGCACATTGTAAGTCTGGCCCGACAGCAGGTAAATTTTGCTGGCGACGATGACATCCTTGTTGTTATCGACGGTGGCTTCGCCAATCTCATATTTTGCCACCCGGTATTCGCGCGACTGCTCGGCAAAATACCGCGACATGAAAGTAACGACGCCTTGGTAGTATTTGCTCCGCTGGTTGGCGCGCAGGTTGGGTTTGTATTGTCCCAGCGAATAATTGGAAATGCCGGGGACATCCGCATAGGCTTCGATCACGCCGGCAAATTTGCCGACCGTTCCCAGGCGATGCGCCGCCAGCATGTCCTTGCCAAACCGGCGCATGAACGCAATTGACGGATGATCAGCCGCAAATGCAGGTGAAACGGAACTGATGGCGATGAATCCCAGGAGGGCGCGACGGGTGATCATGATTCGGTTTTCCAAAGGGTCTAATCTGGCAAATGTGCTTAACAGCCTGCGAAAGCGCTCATAAGCTTATTCGCCGCAATTACCAAGTCTCCGCTTCCCGCAATTCCGCAAACAGCGCCCCAAAATCACCTTTGGAGCGGTTGAGCACGTCACTGAAACGCTTCTTTGTCGCGATCGTAAGCCACACCCCTTTAACATTGATGTCGCTGATCCTGTAGCCGCCGCCCGCCGGAATGAGGCGCCACCGGACCTGTTCGCGGCCGCCGCCATTCTGCCTGATCGCGCTCACAATTGTTATGAATTTGCCTTGCTTGGACGTGGAAATGATCTGCAGTTCCGAACCCTTGAAATCATCCACATAATAGACAAACAGCGCCGCCGCATAATTGTTGAACAATGTGTAGAATTCATTCTTGTCGCCCGGCGGCAATTTCTTCTGATAGGGGCCAAGCGCAAAATTGGCGATGCCGCGAAGATTGACGTAGCGGTTGAGGACCGAAGCAAACCGTCCGCGCAGCGCTGTGCCCTTGGCGCCGCTATTGGCCAGCGACATCACTTCATCAGCAATCTTTCCGACGTAGCCTTCGGCGGGGTCAACCGCCGCCAAAACGGGACGAACGCCTCCCGCCAGCCCTGCTCCGAAAAGCAAGGCTGCAAATTCCCGGCGACTGAACTTGCGGGCTGTTTTGCCGTGCATAGAACCTCCAAACAGCTTGATCGAGTTTCCTCCAAGCGTCTGCTATTTAACGCACAATACGCCCCGAAAGTATGGAAAAAGCAAGACCGCAATGCGCTCGCAGCAATGCATTCAGAAACAGCCTTGCCGATCCATGGCTTAATCAATCATTGAAAAGCATATAAAGATATGTTTATGTGTATTTCAAGAGGAGATTTGGCATGGACGAACTGCTTGTAGGATTGAGGGCAATCGCCGAATCGACCCGCGTTCGCATCCTTTTTGTCCTGTCCCACGGCGAATTCAATGTCAGTGAGCTCACCCAGATTCTCGGCCAAAGCCAGCCCCGTGTCAGCCGCCATCTGAAGCTCATGGTCGAAGCGGGTATGGTCTCGCGCCACAAGGAAGGCAATTGGGTGCTCTTTCGCCTGCGCGAGGAAGGTCTGGGGGGCACCCTGTCACGCGCCATCGTTGACATGCTGCCGGCCCATGATGCCACCCTGGCCCGCGATCTCGCCCGTCTTGAAACCATCAGGACCCAAAGAGCCGAATTGGCCGCAAGCTATTTCAGCAGCAACGCCGCCAACTGGCAAAAATTGCGCTCCCTGCATATCCGCGAGGAGGATGTCGAGGGCGCCATGCAGGCCATCCTTGGCAAGGCACGTGTCAAATCGCTGGTGGACCTGGGCACCGGCACCGGCCGGGTTCTGGAACTTTTCGCACCCCAGGCGGAGCAGGCCATCGGCATCGATTCGAGCCGCGAGATGCTCTCCATCGCCAGGTCGAATCTTGAAAAAAAGGCGCTGCGCCATGCCCAGGTCCGGCAAGGAGAAATCTATGCCCTGCCCTTTGCCAATGGTTCGGCTGATCTCGTCGTCATTCACCAGGTTTTGCACTACCTTGACGACCCCGGACAGGCCCTGCTCGAGGCGCGCCGCATACTGCATCCCGGCGGTCGCCTGCTCGTGGTCGATTTCGCTCCCCATGACCTCGAATCCCTGCGCAGCGAGCACGCCCACCGTCGCCTTGGAATCTCCACCGAGCAAATCACCGGCTGGTTCAATCGTGCGGGTCTTGCATTGCAGCGACACGAACTCCTGCCGCCTCCCTGGCTGAAAGAGCAAACCGGGCTGACCGTGTCCCTTTGGTTGGGCGTGCCCAAGACAACCAAGGCCCTGCAGACCCCAGCGGAAAATTCCATCACGATGGAGTCAAAGGCCCAATGACCGATCCAGCGACAGAGGCCAAGAAACTCACCGTGTCATTCGAGTTCTTCCCGCCCAAGGCCGGCGACGCCGAGGACGCCTTCTGGCGCACCTTGAAGCGCCTTGAACCGATCAATCCGAATTTCGTTTCCGTCACCTATGGCGCCGGCGGCACCACGCGCGACCGCACCCTGAGCACGGTGAAGCGCATTCGCAACGAGACAAAGCTCAAGCCCGTGGCCCATCTCACCTGTGTGGGCGCGTCCAAGGATGAAGTGAACGCCGTGGTGAGAGAAAATTGGGACGCGGGCGTCCGCCACATACTGGCGCTCCGGGGCGATCCGCCGGGAGGCGTTGGCATGCGTTTTGAACCCCATCCGCAAGGCTACAAGAACGCCGCCGATCTGGTCCGCGGAATCCGCGCCATCGCCGACTTCGAAGTCTCGGTGACAGCCTATCCCGAGAAGCACCCGCAATCCGTTTCAATCGAGGAAGACCTGGCCTTCATGGCCGACAAGGCCGAGCACGGCGCCAGCCGCGCCATCTCGCAGTTCTTCTTCCACAATTCCTTTTTCCTGCGCCTGCGGGACCGCATCTTTGCGCGCGGCATCAACATTGAACTCGTTCCCGGGATTTTGCCCATCACCAATTTCGCCCGCGTCTGCGAATTTTCGGCAAAATGCGGCGCCCATATCCCGCCTGACCTGGCCCGCCGCTTTGCCGGCCTTGATGCGGATCCCGAAACCCGCAATCTGGTGGCCGCCATCGTTGCCGCCGAACAGGTCGAAGCGCTGCGCCGCGAAGGCGTCACCGCCTTTCACTTCTACACACTCAACCGCGCCGACCTGGTTTACGCCATTTGCCGTGTGCTGGGTCTTGGAACACCCAAGGAGGAGGCAGCTTAAGGCATACTGTTTCGCGCCCAGGCTTTGGCGATGAGGGGTCGCGCCGCCACAAGATCATAAAGTTTCTTGATGTTGCCATGGCGGGCAAAAAGCTGTTCCACGTCCGGAGCCCAGCTGATCAGCATGGCCGCATAGATATCAACCGCGCTCATGGCCGGGCCAAGGATGAATGGCCCTTCGCCCAGGGCTTCGGCGAAGATGTCATAGTCGCGCTCCATATCTGCGATCGCCTTGTCCTTGATGGCGTCCGCGTGGCCCGCATCGGTGGAATGCCGCGCCGGATAGTACATGCGCAAGTCCGCCATGTAGACGGCCGTGGCGAAATACAGCATCCAGCGCAGATAGCGGGGCCGCAAGGGCGAAGTCACGGATGGCGCCAGGCCCGCGGCCGGATGGAGATCCGCCAGGTAAATCATCATGGCGGCACTTTCCGTCATAATGCTGTTATCAGCCAGGCGGAGAGTGGGCACCTCGCCCCGTGGATTGATTTGCAGGAAGCTCCGCGGAACAGTGCCATCGGGCTCACGGAGGATGTCAATGATTTCGAAGGCAGCGCCGCATTCCGCCAGAAGTGCCTCCACCGCGGCGGAACCGGCATTTGGACGGGCGTAAAGCTTGAACATGAACTTCTCCTTTGGCAGACGCGCAATAGAGCATATAAGCGGCAATATCCAGCCATCTCCATTTGGATTGCCCAGCAGCGCTATGTCAAAATTACCGGTTCATCCAGGCAAGAAAAAGCCGGTACGCTTTTCCTATTCAACCACCGACCAGCCCGCCCTGCAGCGCGCCGTCATCCAGGCCATTGAAAAGATGGGTGGCCAGCGCAAGCTCAAGAAGCTTTATTTCCAGCACCAGAAGAGCGTGGCGGGCGGCGAGAATTTCTTTGATGCCGCCGTCCGCCTGCTGAAACTCAATGTCATGTATGATGAGGCGGAACTGGCGCTCACGCCGAAAACCGGTCCGGTTCTCTTTATTGCCAACCATCCCTACGGCGTCATGGACGGCATTACCCTCACCTGGCTTGCAACCAAAGTGCGGGCCGACACCAAGGTTCTGGCCAATGATGTCTTGTGCCAGGCCCCGGAAGCCGCCGGCAATCTTCTGCCCGTGGCCTTCGCACCGACCCGCGAAGCCCGCGAAACCAACGTGAATTCACGCCTCGCCGCGCAAAGCTGGCTGCGCGAAGGCCATGCCGTTGGAATCTTCCCGGGCGGCGGCGTTGCGACCTCGGAGAAGCCATTGAAGGGCCAGGCCGTTGACCTGCCCTGGGCGCCCTTCACCGCCAAACTCCTGCGCATGTCAAAGGCAACCGTAGTGCCGATCTTTTTCACCGGGCAGAACAGCCGACTGTTTCAGCTTGCAAGCCACTTGAGCCTGACGCTCAGGCTATCCCTCGTCTTTCGCGAAACCACGAGGCGCATCGGCACCGGCCTGAACGTGCGCATCGGCCGCCCCGTGCCCTTCAGTGAAATTGCCCATATCGAGGACCGCAACGAACTGGTCATGGAACTGCGCAAGCGCACCTATGATCTTGCCAAGGCGGAAGACATCAAGGGCACCCGCACCGGGCTTCATTTGCGCGAGGCAAAGATCAAGGGCGGCAAGTACCGCGACACGGAATAACTGGCTTGCCTTCCAAAGAGGGCTTGCGACTCAGATTCAAAGGGATTCAAACAGCAGCGATCGGAGCCGAGTTGATGCGTGGGCGCTGGCATGTCTTTCTGTTCATCCTGTTTCTGGGTGCCATTCTCCCGGATGCCACGGCGAAGGCTTGTCCCGCTTCAAGCTTCGTCACCAATGCGGGCAATGCCTTCCTGGGCGCGGCGCGCGTCCATACCGCCTCGGCCTTTTCCGGCGTCACCTCCCGCTACACCGACCTGCGCGGCATATCCATGTTCGCCCTCGGCCCGCACCGTGCGCGCTTGAGCAAATCACGGGAGGCCGAGTATCTCGCCCTCACCCGTGGCTTCATTGGCCGCTTCATGATGAAGCATTCCGCGCGTTTCTCCGGCAGCGGAATGCAAATCAAGGACTGTGTTGTCTCCAGCAACGCCCTGACCGTCAGCACCCGGCTGTCGAACGGCAAGAAGATCATCTTCAGGTTGCAGCGCTCCAAGCGCGGCTTTCTGGTGCGCGACGTCAATGTCTCATCGGTCTGGCTCGCCCAGCAGCTGCGCTCAACCTTTGTGGGAGTGATCAATCGCAACGGCGGCGACATCAACGCCCTCTTTGCTTACCTGCGCAAATGAATTCAGACTTGCGCCACCAGGAAAAACCGCGGGAAGCGCATGAGAACCTTGCCGCCCGAATCTGCGGGATAGGCCTTGGCCAGCCCGGCGCGATAGGCATCAATGAACCGCCCGCGCATCGCCCTGTCCAATGGATCAAGATAGGGCCTCAGCCCGGTGGTGCTGACAAAATCCACAATGCCCTGCACCCCATCAAGAACATGGTTATAGGCCGTGTGCCAGATATCAAGGCTTCGGCAATGGGGCTTCAGCAGATTATAGTATTCATTCGGCGCGCCGATCACTTCGCGCGATCCCGCCGCATTCCGCAGGAGGCTGGCCCAGGGCCCGGCTAAAGCCGTCTCGCGCATCAGCCGGTGGCTGTGTTCATTCAGGTTGTCCGGCATCTGCAGCGCCAGCACCCCGCCGGCCCTCAAGCCTTTAAGCAAACGAAGCAGAACCGAAGCATGACCGGGCACCCACTGGAAACTGGCATTGGCAAAGAGCAGATCCGCATTGGGATCGCCCGGCCACGACCCGATGTCAGCTTCCAAGAACTGAACCTGCGGCAAGTCCCTGCGGGCTTTGGCCAGCATTGCCGTTGAGGTGTCGAGGCCCACCACTGTGGCTTTCGGATAAGCCTCATGCAAAAGCGCCGTGGAATTTCCCGGGCCGCAGCCCAGGTCGTAAACGAGCTCCGGTCCCTTCAGAGGAATGCGCGCCAGCAGGTCTCGCGCCGGGCGCAAGCGTTCATCGTTGAAACGGAGGTAGTCCTCGGGCCGCCAGTCCTCCATGCTTCAGCCCCGATGCCTCAAGTCCAGAACCCGGCTCCGGACATCGGCCGGCAAATTGAGGTCCGCCAAGTCACGCTCACTGAGCGCCATGAGATCAAGCCGGGGAACGCGCGCCCGGCCGGCGCCATTGCCCGTCAAAACACCGAGTAACAAGCGGGCCATGCGCTCCAGGGAAAGTGTCATGATAGCCTCGTAAATTGATAGCTTAAGACCGAATATGTTCACTATCATTCTATTTTAGGCCATAAACAAACGAGTTTAATGGACCAAGCCATTAAACTGCCTTATGCTTTCGGCATGACCGCAATGCCGCCACTTGCCGCCATCCGGGTTTTTGAAACCGTGGCCCGCCACGGCAATTTCAGCCGCGCCGCGGCCGAACTGAACATGACCCAGTCGGCGGTCAGCTACCAGATCAAGCTTCTGGAAAGCTTCGTGGGCTCACCCCTGTTCGTGCGCCAGGCCCGCGGCGTTATCCTGAGCGAAAAGGGCAAGTCCATTGCCCCCACCGTTCAGCGCGCCCTTGGCGACCTCGCCCAAAGCTTTAGGCAGGTGCGCGAGGAAAGCAATTCCGTGCTGGTGATCTCAACCATGCAAACCATTGCCGGCAACTGGCTGGCGCCGCGCCTTGGCGGCTTTCAGTTGCTGCACCCGGAATACATAGTACGCCTCGACATTTCACCCAACATGGTGGACCTGGAAAGCGAGGGCATCGATGTGGTGATCCGTTCCGGCAAGGGCGATTGGCCGGGCCTCACCAGCCATTTCCTGCTCACCCAAACCTTCACGCCCGTCTGCAGCCCTCACTACATAGCGCGCGAGGGCCGCCCTGAAACGCCGGGACAAATCCTCAATCACATCCTGATTGATCGCAATGACATTTGGTGGCCCATATGGTTCGAGGCGGCAGGCCTTCCCCGCGATGTGTCCGTCAAGCGCCCCAGCATTGACGTGAACACCCAGCAGATGGCGGCCATCCTGGCCGTGGCCGGTTCCGGCATTGCCCTGGTCTCTCCCGCCTTTGTCGGCGAAGACATGAAATCCGGCAGGCTCATCCAGCTTTTTGACGTAATGGCGAAATCCGGCTCGGAATATTTCCTCGCCTATTCCCAAGCCCGCCGCAACACGCCCAAAATCCGCGCCTTCCGCGACTGGATTTTGAAAGAGGCTGGAACCGCGAGCCAGGATAAATGACGACCTGTGAAATTACTCCTTGACAGCGTACGGTCGGTGGGCTATATATTCCTAAGTTCCGGAATTGGGTATCCGCACCGGCCTCTCTCCCGACAATAGTCTTGCAAGCTTACGAAGACGACGTTGGAAGATATAGCAAGGGGCAGTTGAAACCCTAACGCGAGAACTGCTTGTACTTGATCCGCTTTGGCATCACCGAGTCCTCGCCAAGCCGGCGCTTCTTGTCTTCCTCGTAATCCTGGAAGTTGCCCTCGAACCATTCCACATGGCTGTCGCCCTCAAAGGCCAGGATATGGGTGGCAAGGCGGTCGAGGAACATGCGGTCATGGCTGATGATCACGGCGCAGCCGGCGAAGTCTTCCAGCGCCTCTTCAAGGGCTGCCAGGGTTTCCGTATCAAGGTCGTTCGTCGGCTCGTCGAGCAGCAGGACATTGGCGCCGGACTTCAGCATCTTCGCCAGATGCACCCGGTTGCGCTGCCCGCCGGAAAGGGTTCCGACCTTTTGCTGCTGGTCCGGGCCCTTGAAATTGAAGGCCCCCGTATAGGCGCGTGAATTCATTTCGCGCTTGCCGAGATAGAGGATTTCGTTGCCGCCGGAAATTTCCTGCCAGACGGTCTTTTCCGGATCGAGTGAATCGCGGCTCTGGTCGACGTAGCCCAACTGCACGCTGTCGCCGATCTCAATTTTTCCGGCATCGGGTTTTTCCTGGCCGGTCAGCATGCGGAACAGTGTCGTCTTGCCCGCGCCGTTGGGTCCGATGATGCCGACGATGCCGCCGGGCGGCAGCTTGAAGGAAAGGTCCTCGATCAGCAGGCGGTCGCCATAGGCTTTGTTCAGGCCCTCAACCGTGATGACATTGTCACCCAGCCGCTCGCCGGGCGGAATGATGATCTGCGCCGTTGTTGACTTGAGCCGCGCGTCGTTTGCCTTGATGAGTTCGTCATAGGCCTTGAAGCGCGCCTTGGACTTGGCCTGCCGCGCCTTGGGCGAGGAGGAAATCCATTCCTGCTCGCGCTCGATCACTTTTTGCCGTGCCGCGTCCTCGCTCTTTTCCTGGGCAAAGCGCTTCGCCTTCTGGCGGAGATAGGCCGAGTAATTGCCCTCATAGGGGATGCCCCTGCCCCGGTCGAGCTCGAGAATCCAGCCCGTCACATTGTCGAGGAAGTAACGGTCATGGGTAACGATGAGAATGGACCCGGCGTAATCGGCCAGATGGTGCTCCAGCCAGTTTACGCTTTCGGCGTCGAGATGGTTGGTGGGCTCGTCAAGCAAAAGGAGATCCGGCTTGCGCAGCAGCAATTGGGTGAGCGCCACACGTCGCTTTTCACCGCCCGAGAGATTGTCGATTGAGGCATCGCCCGGCGGGCAGCGCATGGCATCCATCGCCTGCTCCACTTGCGCCTCAAGGTCCCACAGGTTCTGCGAGTCGATCACATCCTGCAATTTGCCCGCCTTCTCGGCGTTCTCATCGTTATAGTCTGCCATCAGCGCGTTGTATTGATCAAGGATCGCCTTCTTGTGGGCAACCCCTTCCATCACATTTCCCATCACGTTCAGCGCCGGATCAAGTTCCGGCTCCTGCTGGAGATAGCCGCGCGTCGCACCCTCTGCCAGCCAGGCTTCGCCGTTCCATTCCTTGTCGAGCCCCGCCATGATGCGAAGCAGGGTGGATTTGCCCGAGCCGTTGGGGCCAAGCACGCCAATCTTGGCATCCGGATAAAATTGCAGATGCACGTTATCGAGCACTTTCTTGCCGCCCGCATAGGACTTCGAAAGGCCCTGCATATGATAGATAAACTGGCGTGCCATCGGGTGAGCGCTCTTTCGGTTAAGGGGGATGTTTCGGCGGCGCTTCTAGTGGCTTTTCGGCGTGAGTTCAATCGCTAAGCGTGGCGGAGCACAATTCCCTCCAGGTGGCAGCGCAAGGCAAAGCCCAGTCTTTCATATAGGCGAATGGCGGTCGCATTGGCTGCGTAGGTGTGAAGGAATGGTGTTTCGCCACGTGCCGCAATACGCGCCGCCACGACCTGCGTGAGATGGCCGGCATAGCCCCGCCCGCGAAAATCGGGATGAGTGCAGACAGCACTGATCTCGGTGTAGCCCGGCACCTTCAGGCGGAGACCAGCCATGGCGGCAAGCCGTCCGCCTTCCCTGATGCCGATGTAACCTCCAAAGGCATGGGTCCGCGAATTGTAGGGCCCGGGCCTGGTCAGCGTGGCAAGCGAAAGCATCTCGGGCGCATCGGCGTCTGAGAGTTCAAGTACCTCGATTCGCTTTTCCGGCTCAGTGACAGCACCCGCCACCATCTGCACTACCTGAAAGCTGTTTTCGGCCACTACTCCGGGCGGCAGCAGATGGTTGCCGGCTTGCACAAGCATTGCCATGCCTTTGGACGGAATCAGTGCGGCAAGCGCCGCAAGGGCTTCCGCGCTGTCATCGACAGCGGTGGCGAAAGGCGAAATGTCTGGCGGATAGCGAAGCGCCAGTGGACCGCCCTCAGACAAATTCCTGTGGCGGGTGAGCAGGGCATTGCGGATTGGCTGGTCAAGAATATGTGCTGTCATCGGCCGGTTCCCTGCGCCTTGGCGGCGCACCTCATGCACTTTCTGCGTCACTTGAATCACCACCGGCACGGCGATAGAGGGGTTTGCTTGTCAGTGCTTCCTCGATCGCGCCCAGTTGTTCGAGCAGCGGGCCATCAAGGCCTTCACAAATCTCCGCAACAGCATGCTCGACAAGCGGCCAGATTTCGCGCTTGGCGTGATCGACCACTTTTCGGCCCTGAGCCGTGAGCCCAACGCGCTTCACCCGTTGATCCTTGTCGGAACGGTGCGGCTTGATGAGTCCACGCTCCTCCAGTTGCGCCAGGCTGCGGGTAACTCCCGGTTGGGCGATGCCAAGATTCTGGGCGAGTTCGCCGACGCTTAATGGCCCGTCCCGCTCAATGACCCCCAGAATTGTCCAGAGGGCTCCGTGAAGTTCAAAGCCGTGTGCTGCTGTCAGCTTTTGGACATCCGCCTGCATCCTTTCGCCAATGCGCTTGAATCGGCTTCCAAGTGTCAGGTAGCCATAACTGCGAACAATATCCTTGGTCATTGCCCTGCCTTCTATTGCATACCATGTTATATAACACGATATGCAATATCTCGCAAGCGGCCTCTTGGCGGCGGTAGAAATTATATCAAGTCAGGACTTTCCGGGCGCCTCCCAAAGGGAAATGCGCTTCGCTAGCCCGGCGAGGGCGGCTTTTCCTCAAGCATGATCTTCTTCTGGTAGCGCCCCTGGATGATGTCGACGATCACCAGAGCCGCCACCACGAAGTAGAACGTGCTCTTGGCCATGGGCTCGATCGGGTAGCCGAAGAACGCCAGATGGGCAATGTGGCCGCCTTCCGCCAGCAGCATGACGCCGACCATCAGCAGCACGAACAGGCCAAGCACCTCATACATGCGGTTCTTCTGCAGGAACCGCGCAACCTGCTCGGACATAAGCACCATCAGCGCGCCAGAGACCACGATGGCCGTGGCCATGACGATGAAGTTGTCGGTAAGCGCCACCGCCGACAGCACCGTGTCGAAGGCGAACACGATGTCCATCGCCAGGATCCAGAATATCACCGTCGCCACCGACGCATGCTTGGGGCCTTCGTCTGCACCCTTGCCGAGATCGTGGACCACCAGCATGTGGAAGATTTCCTTCATCGCCGTATGGATCAGGAAGGCGCCGCCCGCCATCAGGATCAGGCTGTGGCCATTGATGGTCCCTTCCGCAATGGAGAGAGAGAAGCCGAAGATTGGCGACTGGAACATGGAGATGAGTTGCAGGATGACGAACAGCAGCACGATGCGCAGGCCGATGGCCAGGATCATGCCGAGGCGGCGGACATATTGCTGGCGCGACGGCTCCACCCGCTTCGCCTGAATGGAAATATAGAGAAGATTATCGAAGCCAAGCACGGTTTCTAGCGCCGTCAGGATGATCAGCGTGAAGAGATTTTCAATCGTGAAGAGTTCAACCATCTTTTGTCCCTGCCAGGCGCCTCGATTGGGCACGTCTCATAGAGATAATTCCCGCCCTTGACGAGCCCCAACTATTGATTGAAACCAAATTTCATAACTCCCGTTTCGAAAGTGTTGCCCCGTGAACCCTGCCGAGAGTCCGCCTGTCCATATCGATTTCTTGAACCGGGCCGATATTGCGCGCCTTGAACTCACCGATGACGAGATCATCGCCGCGGTGGAAACCGGACTCGCCATGCAGGGACGCGGTGAAACCGCCATAGAACCCCGCGTTCACCTGGAACCCCGCGCCGGGGTTGAGGGCCATTTCAATGTCTTGCGCGGCTGGATCGGCGGCCATATCGGCCAGGCCGGCGTCAAGGTCGTCGGTGATTTCGTCGGAAACTACAAGGACGGGCGGCCATCCGAATATGGTCTCCTGTCCCTTTTCGATCCCGTGAACGG
>JAEUMI010000310.1 GCA_016792825.1 Hyphomicrobiales bacterium | reverse complement strand
GAGGCATCGAGGAGATCAACGCGCACATCGCCGGAAGAGCGTCCGGCGGTGATGATCTCATGGCGCGGCCTGAGTTCGGCCACCGCCGCCTTGCCCACATCGCCCGCCGTTCCGACTGCAAGGATGCGCATTATTCTTTTGTGGTTTCTTCGGTGGGCTCAAGCTTCAGGCCCTTCAGCTTCGCAAAGACCGAGTCGGCGCTGTACTGCTTGCCGTCATTCTTCGCCGATTCCGCCGTCACGGCTCTTTCGGCTTCTGCCGCGGCAGCGGCAACGGCCGCCACGTTGGCAACGGTGCCGACAACTTCAGCCGCCGGAATAAGCGTGCGCACCGGCGCCGCATCGGGCACCTGCCCCTTGCCCGCCTTGCGCGCTGCCTTCTGCACCGCGAAGTCCAGTTCCAGTTGCGAGCACAAGCCCAGCGAAACCGGATCGACCGGCTTGATGTTGCTGGCGTTCCAATGGGTGCGGTCGCGGATGGCGGCAATTGTGGTCTTCGTCGTGCCCACCAGCTTCATGATGGTTGATTCCGGCAGTTCCGGATGGTTGCGCAGCAGCCACATGATGGCATCGGGACGCTCGCCCCGGCGCGACACCGGCGTATAGCGCGGGCCGCCCGTTGATTTCTGTACTGGAATGTTGACCTTCGACACCAGAATCTTGAGCGCATAAGTGGGGTCAGCCTCGCCCTTCTCGATCTCGTCACGGGTGAGCTGGCCGCCGGTCACCGGGTCAAGGCCCTTGATGCCCGTGGCCACGTCGCCATCGGCGATGCCCTTCACTTCAAGCTCGTGCAGATTGCAGTAATCGGCAATCTGGCGGAACGTCAGCGCGGTGTTTTCAACCAGCCAGACGGCGGTTGCTTTCGGCATCAGCGGGGCATTGGACATAATTTTTTCGCTCCTTCGGAACCGTCTGGGGTTCCGTAACATCAGGGTAACTACGCTTGGGAATGCCAGCTATATAGGCGCTGCCTCCTGAAGATGCAACGCGTTTTAAACGGTCAGCACAATCTTGCCCGTATGCTGGCTTGTCTCCATCAGGCGGTGCGCCCCGGCCGCGTCCGCCAGCGGGAAAGTCCGGAAAATCACCGGCTTGCATTTCCCCGCCGCAAACAAGGGCCAGACCCTGGCTTCGAGCGCCCGGGCAATCTCCGCCTTCTCCGCCACGCTGCGCGGGCGCAGCGTTGAACCCGTAAGCGTCAGCCGCTTTACCATGATGGGCAACAGGTCAATTTCAACCTTTGAGCCTTTTTGAAACGCGATGTTCACAATGCGCCCGTGCATTGCGATGCAGCGCAGGTTGCGCGCCACATAATCGCCGCCCACCATGTCAAGAATCACATCGGGCGCGATGCCGCGGGTCTTCAGCTCTTCGACAAAGTCCTGGGTCTTGTAATTGATCGCCACATCGGCGCCCAGCGCGAGGCATTCCGCGCATTTATCATCACTGCCGGCAGTGACAACAACTTTCGACCCGAAAGCTTTTGCTAACTGGATCGCAGTTGTGCCAATTCCGCTCGATCCACCATGTATCAAAATGGTCTCACCCGGCTGCAGGCGGCCCCGGTCAAACACATTGGTCCACACCGTAAAATAGGTTTCCGGAATGGCCGCCGCTTCAATCATGGAGAAACCTTGCGGCAAAGGCAGCGCATTGTCTTCCGCCACTACTGCGTATTCCGCATAGCCGCCGCCCGGCACCAGCGCGCAGATCCTGTCGCCGATTTTGTAGCGCGTGCCCGCTGTCATCACTTCGCCCGCAATCTCAAGTCCCGGCGTCAGGGGCGCGCCCGGCGGCGGCGGATAGCCGCCCTGGCGCTGCAGAATATCCGGACGGTTGACCCCGGCCGCATGAATCTTGACCAGGACCTGCCCGTTGCCCGGTTCGGTCATTGGCAGTTCCTTGATTCGCAAAACTTCCGGTCCGCCCGGCTGGCTGATCTCGATGGCCTTCATGCCCGTATTCCTCTTTCTCTCACAATGGGTTGCAGACCCCGCCCCGGCAATGGCAAAATGCCCCGACTGCATTAGGGAGCCAGGGCCATGGACCTCGACGACGCACCAAAAAAGCCTGCCAACATGGTTATCGGGGAAAATCTCGATGCCATTTCCGTAGCCGAATTGGAACAGCGCATTCAGGCTTTGGACTCCGAGATCCTACGCCTGAAGGCGGAAATCGCCAAGAAACAGGCAAGCCGCAACGCTGCCGCTGCCTTCTTCAAGAATTAGGTTAACGCCGTTAACCATTTGGTAAGGAATATTGTTTACTAGTACAGACTGCAATCCAGTCTTTTGGATTCTCCGAGTGGCACTTTTCCACTCTGTTTGACGCCTCCCTGTTAAAACTCAAAGCCACGTTTTCACGTGGCTTTTTTTTGGCCCCGATATTGCTTCTCGGAACTGTAAACTATTTGCATGCTGGATATTGACCGGAAATGGCGCACGCGCCATGATCGGCCCGCCTGGTGGGTAAAATTTTCACGATATGAGTAAGGGGTCATTAGGCATGCAGGGTTCGTCCAGTAACGTGGCTACCGTCAATTTCTTCACCAAGTTCACCTCGTCGGAGCAGTTTGAAAAGGTGTTCCGCGAAGGCATGTCGCTGGTGGAGGAAACCGCCAATTATCTTGATGGTCCCGGCCGCCTTGATGCCCGCGTGCTTGAGCGCCACGGCGCCATTGCCTATGCCACCGAAAGCATGCGCCTCACCACCCGCCTCATGCAACTTGCCTCATGGCTTCTCCTGCAGCGCGCCATCGGCGCCGGTGAACTGACGGTTGAGGATGCCAGCAAGGAAAACCACCGCATTAGCCTTAACGACATCGGCAAGGGCCACGACCTCGCCGGCGCACAAGACCTGCCCGACGCGCTCAAAGCCCTGGTTGAGCGTTCGCTTACGCTGCATCAGCGCATCCAGAAGCTGGACAGCATGATCAGCGCCCAGACAACCTCCGCCCCGGCAGCACCCAGCCCGGTCAACGACCAGATCGACCGCCTCGCCTCCATGCTGAAAGTCGCCCGCGGCTAACCCCGGCAGGCTTTATTTTCGCCCCACAGGAAGTCTAGACTTGTGTGATGCGATGTGTGCTTGTCAGTCTCATCTTTGCTCTCATGCTTTCATCGCAAGCGCGCGCTGCGGCGCAGCCGCAAACTGAAAAGCACGCCTATGCCGCTGAAGTGTGCGGCCTTCTCAGTCATCATGCCTCTCGCAACAACCTGCCCGTGGATTTCTTCACCCGCCTCATCTGGAAGGAAAGCATTTTCGACGCGCAGGCCGTAAGCCCAGCGGGCGCCGAAGGTATTGCCCAGTTCATGCCGGGAACGGCGAAGCTGCGCGGCCTTAAAAATTCCTTTGACCACCGCGAGGCACTTGCCGCCGCCGCTGACTATCTGGCTTTCCTCACCGTGAAATTCGGCAATCTCGGCCTCGCTGCCGCAGCCTATAATTTTGGCGAGGACGGCACCAGCCGCTGGCTGGCAAACCGTCGCGCCCTGCCCGCCGAAACCGAAGACTATGTGCTGTCCATTACCGGCCACCCCGCCGCCCAGTGGCGTGATCCCAGGGCAGCCCTCGAAATTCCGGGCCTTGGCGGCAGCGGCGGTTTTCCGGAAACCTGCGCCCGGCTGGTGCTCAGGGAAATGCTTCCGGCCTCGCCCGCAATTCAGCGCAGCCCAGCCAAACCCTGGGGCGTCGTGATCGCCGGGGGCTTTTCCGAAGTGCAAACCCTTGGAACTTTCGAGCGCGTCAAATCCCGCTACGCCACTTTGCTGAAGGACGAACTGCCCATGGTGGTGCGCACCCGCAACCTGAGCCGCGGCCGCAAGCTTCTCGTCCGCGTCATGATCGGCCGCAACAGCCGTCAGGAAGCTGAAGACCTGTGTACCCAGCTAAGGGCGCTGAACGGCGCCTGCATCGTGGATAAAAACTGAAAATGCCCGCGTCAAGCGCGGGCATGATGGGAACTCAATATTAAAGCTAAGCGTCCTTTTTGTCGAGGAAGCCGAACTTCTGCTTGAAGCGCGAAACCCGTCCGCCGCGGTCAAGAATGGTCTGGGTGCCGCCGGTCCATGCCGGATGCGACTTCGGATCGATATCCAGGGACAGCGTATCGCCGTCCTTGCCATAGGTTGAGCGGGTCACGAACTTGGTGCCGTCGGTCATCACCACATTGATGGTATGATAGTCCGGGTGAATGCCTTCTTTCATCGCATAAATCTCTCTGCTATGGCGCGAAAAGCCGCGCCTCGTCACTATTGTGAAGTTTCGGCTGCGCTCTATACAGGAAGCCCAAATGGGAGGCAAGTAGGCCAGAATGGCAGAAAACACCGAGCTCGAACCTGGCCGGAAAAGCCTCAAGCCCCTGGCCCGCCTGACGCCCTTCCTCGCCCGTTACAAGCCGCAGATCGCCAAGGCCCTGATCGCCCTGGCTGTAGCCTCAGGCTCCACCCTTGTTGTGCCCATAGCCGTCCGCCGCATTATCGACCATGGCTTTACGGCATCCAATGCCACGCTGGTTAACCAGTATTTCAGCATCATGATCGCCGTTGTCCTGTTGCTCGCCCTGAGTTCGGCCATCCGCTTCTATTATGTCATGTGGCTCGGCGAAAAAATCGTCGCTGACGTCCGTGATGCCCTGTTCACCCATCTGCTGAAACTCAGCCCCGGCTTCTACGAAACCCAGAAAACCGGCGAGGTCGTCTCCCGCCTCACCGCCGACACTACCCAGATCAAGGCGGCCTTTTCCTCCACGGCCTCGATAGCGCTCCGCAATGGCATGATGCTCATGGGCGCCATTGTCATGATGATTGTCACCAGCCCCAAGCTCGCAGGGCTCGCAGGCCTCGCCATTCCGCTCATTGTCCTGCCCCTCGTCACCTACGGCCGCCGGGTGCGGCTCTTGTCGCGCGCCGCCCAAGATACGCTCGCCGCCTCCGCCGCCTTCGCCCAGGAGCGCCTTTCGGCCATCACTACGGTGCAATCCAATGTCCAGGAGGCCTTCACTGAAGGCGAGTTCGCCAGGGCAACGCATTTCGCCTTTTCCGCCGCCGCCAGGCGCACCTTCGCCCGCGCCGTTCTCACCGCCGCCATCATCTTCGTGGCCCTGGGTTCGATCGTCGGCCTGCTCTGGTTCGGCGCCCAGGAAGTGATCAGCGGAAATCTGTCTGGCGGCACCCTGAGCCAGTTCGTCATCTACGCCGTCATCGCCGCAAGTTCGCTGGGCCAGTTGTCCGAGGTCTGGGGCGAAGTCCAGCTCGCCGCCGGCGCCGCCGAACGCATCTCCGAACTGCTCGATGAAAAGCCCCTGATCACCGCCCCGCCCCATCCCGCGGTGTTTCCAAAATCGCCGAAGGGACAAGTCAAGTTTTCCGGCGTCACCTTCCATTATCCCACCCGGCTGAAGTCAACGGCGATAAGCAACGTGAGCTTCGTGGCTAAGCCCGGCGAATTCACCGCCGTTGTGGGCCCGTCGGGGGCTGGCAAGTCAACCCTTTTCGCCCTCATCCAGCGCTATTACGACCCCGCCTCCGGAACCATCGCCATCGATGGTCTCGACATCAGGACGCTGGATCCGCAGGAACTGCGCAAGCACATCGCCGTCGTGCCCCAGGACACCATCGTTTTTTCAGGCACGGTCCTCGACAACATCCGCTTCGGCGCGCCCGACGCGACCCGCGAAACCGCCATGGCCGCCGCTGTTGCGGCCCGTGTTGACGAGTTTGCCGAAAAGCTTCCCAAGGGCTTTGACACTGAAGTGGGCGAGCGCGGCGTCACCCTGTCCGGCGGCCAGCGCCAGCGCATTGCCATCGCCCGCGCCATTCTGCGCGATGCCCCCATCCTGCTGCTCGATGAAGCAACCAGCGCCCTTGATGCGGAAAGCGAGTCCCTCATCCAGGATGCGCTGGAAAAGCTCACCGCCAACCGCACCACCCTCGTTGTCGCCCATCGCCTGGCAACCGTGCGCAATGCCGACCGCATCCTTGTTTTCGACAATGGAAAGCTCGTGGCCCAGGGCACCCACGGCGAACTCGTCAAGAAGAACGCCCTCTACGCCCGCCTGGCAAAACTGCAGTTCAGCGCTCCGTCAGCTTGAGCTCGATGCGCCGGTTCTGCGATTTGGCATCTTCCGAGGTGCCCACATCGAGCGGCTGGAATTCGCCGAAGCCCGCCGCCACCAGATGCTTTGGCGCAATGCCCTGGGCAATCAGGAATTTGACCACCGCAATGGCCCGCGCCGAGGAGAGCTCCCAGTTCGATTGGAAGAAGGGTGACTTGATCGGATCGATGTCCGTGTGCCCGTCAACCCGGAGGACCCAGGCGATATCCTGGGGAATTTCCGCTTCAAGCTGCCGCAGCGCATCCGCCAGCTTCAGCATTTCCTCCTGTCCCAGCGGGCTTATTTCCGCGTCGCCCTTGGCGAACAGAACTTCCGACTGGAAGACGAAACGGTCGCCCACCACCAGGATATCCGAGCGCTGCGAAAGAATCTGCCTGAGCCGCCCGAAGAATTCCGACCGGTAGCGTGACAGTTCCTGCACCCGCTGCGCCAGGGCTGAATTCAGCCGTTTGCCAAGGTCGGCAATCTGCGCCTCCGAGGACTTGTTGCGGGTCTCCGCGTCGGTCAGGATGCTGTTGAGCTGCGCCAGTTGCCGGCGCATGGCGGCGATCTGCTGGTTCAGCAGTTCCACCTGGGAGAGCGCCTCCGACGTGAGCGCCTTTTCCTTGTCGAGGGCGGTTTGCAAGCCGCTGATCGTCTGGTTTGCCGCCGAGCCCTTTGAACCCTCCGCCGCCAGGTTGGCCAGAAGGCCCGCATTTTTCTGCCGCTCGGCGCTCAAGTCATCACTCAGCGCCAAAAGGTTTGCTTCCACCGCGCCCTTGGCGGATTTTTCAAGCGCCAGCAGCTGCGTGAGCTCGGCAATCTGCGAGCGCAATTGTCCAAGGGCTGAATCCTGACCCGACATTTCGCGCGCCAGAAGGAACTGCGCCGTCATGAACACCGAGAGCAGGAAGGTGATGACCAGCAGGAGCTGGGCCATGGCGTCCACGAAGCCTGGCCAGTAGGGCGCGTCTTCCGCCCGTCTGCGTTTTGAAAGGGCGCCCGCCATGGCCGTTACTCGTCGCTCTTGCTGCGGGCCCGCCCGGCCGGCTGGCCCGTCGAACGGATGAGCAGGCGCTGGATTTCATTCTGCTGCACCTGCTGGCTCTGCGCCCACTGCCGCACCATTTTCTGCTCCTCGCGCATCTGCTGCACCAGGCTGGCCACCGCTTCGGCCAGCTGTTCGATCGATTCATTGGCGTTGCCGCCGCCGGCCCCGTTGACCTTCACGCCTTCAAGCTGCTTGCCCACCTTGTCCAGGCCGCGCTGCAGTCCCTGCATGTCAAAGCGCAGGTAGTTGGTGGCCCCGGGCTGGCTGCCTCCCTCGCCCACCTGGATGTCGGTGATGGTCGAAAGCCAGTCTTCCAGATTGTGGTAGAAGCGGTTCTGCGCCTGGCTTGCCTTGAGATCCAGGAAGCCAAGAATCAGGGAACCCGCAAGCCCGAACAGGCTGGCGGAAAACGAAAGCCCCATGCCTTCGAGCGGCCGCTGCAGGCCGGTTTTCAGTTCCTCGAACATGGAGCTCGATTGCCCCGCCCCCACATCCAGGTTCTTGATGGCATCGCCCACCGAGGTCACGGTCTCGAGCAGGCCCCAGAACGTTCCGAGCAGCCCCAGGAAAATCAGCAGGCTGACCATGTAGCGCATCAGGTCGCGCGATTCGTCCAGCCGCGAGGCCAGCGAATCGAGCAGTGATCGCATGGTGTTGGTGGAAAGAACCGTGCGTTCCTGCCGGTCGCCCAGAAGGGTGGCCATGGGGGCGAGCAGAACCGGCTCCGCCAGGTTCTCGTCGCTCGATTGGCCGAGCCGGAAGCCGTTGACCCAGTTGATTTCCGGAAACAGCCGCCAGACCATGCGGTAGGCATACAAAACCCCGAGTATGAGCAGGCCAATGATCAGCCCATTGAGGCCCACATTGGCCATGAAGGCCGCCTTGATGCTGGGGTAGAGAACGGCGGCCAGGACAACGACGACCAGTGTGAACACAACCATGTGGACAAGATAGACGCGCGGCGGCTCCAGCCCTGTCGTTTCGTTTATATCTGCCATTGAATCCTCAACCGCCTCCCGTCCGCCCCGACACTTCCAGCAAATCTAGACGATTGCGTGACCGCGGGCGAGGCGCAACTTCCGTTGTTAACATGAGAGAATCGCCGACGCAAAAATGGCTGGTTTGGGCCCGCCAAATCTCTCCTATTTTGGAACAATTCTAATTCCGAGTATTTTAATCAACTATTGTATGAGACCGTCCCGCATGCTACTCAGCCATCAATCACAACAGCAAAAGCAGGATGAGTGCGATGAAGCGGATACCCAAATTGTGGATGGGCCTTGGCGTTGCGGCAATTGCCGGTTCAATGGCGGCCCAGGCCGACGTCATCTCGCTGCAGAAAGGCGCCAGCCAGTCACCCGTCATCCTCGCCCAGGAAGGCGGTGAAGGCGGCGGCGAAGGTGGCGGTGGAGCGCCCACCACCTATGCCCTCGAATCGACCGATTCGAACGCTTTCAAATACGACGCCACACCCCAGATCGATGCCTATATCGATCTCGTGGCCAGCGCCTACAAGAAAGCCGCCGATGATGCCAGGACTCTTGCCGCGGCCGTCGACGCGTTGCTCGCCTCTCCTTCCGGCGACACCCTGAAGGCCGCCCGCAAGGCCTGGGTCGAGGCCCGCCCCGCCTATCTGAAAACCGAAACCTTCCGTTTCTATGACGGCCCCATTGAAGAGGTCGAAGGCGCCATCAATGCCTGGCCCATGAACGAAGCCTATATCGACTATGTCGATGGCAAGGCCGATGCCGGCCTGATCAACGACGCAAGCTTCAAGGTCGGCCTCGATGACATCGAGAAGTCCAACCAGAGCAAGGACGAGGCCGATGTCACCACCGGCTGGCACGCCATTGAGTTCCTCCTCTGGGGCCAGGACCTTTCCGCCGACGGCCCGGGAAACCGTCCGTACACAGATTATATTGCAGGCACCGGCAACAATGACCGCAGGCGCGAATACCTGAAACTGGTGACCGATGATCTGGCCCACAAGCTGAACGAACTGGAAGGCGCCTGGCAGCTGCAAAACGCACTCGGCTATGCGAAAAAGCTGAAAGCCATGCCGGAGCGCGAGGTGATTGGCCGCATGATGAATGGCATGGCCATTCTGGCGGGCTTTGAATTCATGTCGGAACGCTTGGCCGTTGCCCTTGATTCCGGCGATCAGGAAGACGAGCATTCCTGTTTCTCCGACACCACCAAGCAGGACTTCGTCTATGACCTCGCCGGCATCAAGCAGGTCTGGACCGGTGACAATGAGGGCGGCGAACGCCCCGGGCTCAATGATCTGGTGCGCAGCCAGGATGCCGCCCTGGCAGACCGCGTTGATGGCCTTCTCGCCGATGCCGAAACCAAGGTTGCAGCCCTCGGCGATCCCTGGGACCAAGTTCTGGCCGCTCCGAAGGATTCACCCCAGCGCAAGGCCGCTGAGGACGTGGTAACGGCTCTTCAGGATCTGGGTACAGGGCTCAAGGATGCTGGTGGCAAGCTAGGAGTTCTGGTACTTATTCCCACCGAATAATGCGCCGTCCCGGCTCCATTGCGGCAACGCTTTTCACGCTGGCTTCGCTTGCAGCCCTGGGCAGCGAGGCCGGCGTTCTGCCGTTGCGCGAGATGCTGCTCGCCATTCCCGTAACCCCGCGCTTGGGTGGTGACGGAACCCGGCCCGTAGCCAATGACGATGCCTTCACCTTCCAGACCCCCAACAGCCCGAAACGCCATCAGCGTCCCTTCTCCTTCGGCAACCGCCTGTTCAACACCAATTGGGTGGAAGCCCCGGGCTCCGTGAAGGCCTTCGATGGCCTGGGGCCCATGTTCAACCGCGTCTCCTGCTCCGGCTGTCACACCAGGGATGGCCGCGGCCGCCCGCCCGAGAATAATCGGGGGCCCATGGATTCCATGCTGCTGCGCATCAGCATTCCGGGCAAGGACGCCAAAGTCGGCGTCGTCCCTCACTCCGTCTATGGCGACCAGATCAGCGAACGCGCCATCCTCCATGTGGAACCCGAAGGCCGCACCGAAATTTCCTACACCGAGCATCCCGGCACGTATGGTGACGGTGAGAAGTTTTCCCTGCGCCAGCCGCGTTATGCGATCACCGACCTGAAATATGGCGATCTCGGCAAGGACGTCATGGTGTCGCCCCGCGTCGCCCCCGCCATGGTCGGCCTTGGCCTCCTGCAATCGGTTCCCGATGAAACGCTTCTGGCGCTCGCCGATCCTGATGACGCGGATGGTGACGGCATTTCCGGCCGGGCCAATGAAGTGTGGGATGCTCTCGCCGGCAAAAAATCCCTGGGCCGCTTCGGATGGAAAGCCAACCAGCCAAACCTCCGCCAGCAGAATGCCGGCGCGGCGGTGGGCGATATCGGCATCGCCACCTCCATGGCCGAAGCCCAGAACTGCACCCCTGCCCAATTCGATTGCGTTAAGGCCATCAATGGCGGCGCCCCGGAAATGAGCGACGAATTCCTCGACAAGCTCACGCTCTACACCATGACCATCGCCGTCCCCGCCCAGCGCAATGCGAATGATCCTGTTGTCAAGCAGGGTGAAGAACTGTTCCGCGCCATGGGCTGCGCTTCCTGCCACATGCCCACATTGCAAACCAAATCCGTGGAACATTTCTCGGAACTGGAAAACCAGACCTTCCACCCCTTCACCGATCTCCTGCTTCATGACATGGGCGAAGGCCTCGCCGACAACCGCCCGGATTTCGAGGCCACCGGCCGCGAATGGCGCACCCCGCCGCTCTGGGGCCTCGGCCTCATTCCTGTCGTGAACAAGCATGACTTCCTCCTCCATGATGGCCGGGCAAGGGGTGCGGCCGAGGCCATTCTCTGGCACGGCGGCGAAGCGGAGGCGGCCCGTGAGGCGTTCCGCAACGCCGCAAAACCCGAACGCGACGCACTGATCGCCTTCCTCAATTCGCTCTAGGAAGCCTCCAATTTAATAATCCTAAAATAGATAATTA
>JAEUMI010000306.1 GCA_016792825.1 Hyphomicrobiales bacterium | reverse complement strand
CCGTTCCGGTGCAATTGGAGGCCAGCCCCAAAGCCACGAGCCGCGTCTTGTCCGACAGCACCTTGCGTAGCGCATCTTCCGGGAACTCATAGGTCTCCGGATCGAAATCCATCCAGCGGACAACCAGCCCCAGGTCGTCCGACAGCAGCAGCCAGGGGGCGATGTTGGCGTCGTGGTCCATGCGCGAGAGGACGATCTCGTCGCCGCGCCTGAACTTGCGCCCCAGGCAGCGCGACATGTGCAGCGTCAGCGTCGTCATGTTCTGGCCAAAGACGATCTCGGAAGCGCTCCGGGCATTGTAGAAATCCGCACACGCCTGATGAGCCAGATTCACCATCTCGTCCGCCAGCTTGGTCGTGCTGAAAAACCCGCCCAGGTTGGCGTTTTTTGTGGCAAGCGTTTCCACCGTGCGGTCGATCACCTGCTGGGGCACCTGTGTACCCGCCGGATTATCCAGGTAAACCCGTGGCGTTCCCGAATCCTTGAGGGCCAGGGCAGGAAATTGCGAACGCACACGTGCGATGTCGAGGGAAGGGGCCACGTTAAAACTTTCCGGGAAAAACCAGTAGGGGCGCTACCAATAGCCGCCAATATCGCTTGCTTCAACCGTCGCTTTCCGGCATGTGAATGTCGCGTGATGACCGCGTAAACTCAGGCAATCCTTCTATCCTGCTGCGATATTCTAAGACCTTCGGAGTCCCCCATGAGCGATGACGGCGAACTTGATCTGAACAGCCTCAGTGACGAGGATCTGGTGTTTCAGGTCCATGACGACCTCTATGATGGCCTCAAGGAAGAGGTTGAAGCCGCCGTGCACATTCTGCTGGGCCGCGGCTGGGCTCCTTACAAGGTTCTGACCGAGGCGCTCGTTGAAGGCATGCGCATCGTCGGCATCGACTTCCGCGACGGCATTCTCTTTGTGCCGGAAGTGCTTCTCGCCGCCAACTCCATGAAGGCCGGCATGTTCATCCTGCGTCCGTTGCTCATTGCCACCGGGGCACCCCGCCTTGGCAAGATGGTGATCGGCACCGTGAAAGGCGACATCCACGACATCGGCAAGAACCTCGTGGGCATGATGATGGAAGGCGCCGGCTTTGAGGTGATCGACCTCGGCATCAACAATTCCGTCGAGAAGTATCTCGGCGCCATTGAAGAGCATGGCCCGGACATTCTCGGCATGTCCGCACTGCTCACAACCACCATGCCCTACATGAAGGTGGTGATCGACACCATGAAGGAAAAAGGCATGCGCGACGACTACGTCGTGCTCGTGGGCGGGGCGCCGCTTAACGAGGAATTTGCCAAGGCCATTGGCGCTGACGCCTATTGCCGCGACGCGGCCGTGGCCGTTGAAACTGCCAAGAGCTTCATGGCCCGCAAGCATAATCAATTGGCCAAGGGCTAGAAGTCCTGCTGGCGCGGAATTCTGGTGTCTTTAGGTTCCCGCAATGACCACTGTTGATCTTAAGCCATCTGACGAGTTTCAGTTCGCCACCGGAAAGGGCGAAGTGCTTCTCATTGCCTGCGGGGCGCTGGCCCGGGAGATCGTCGATCTCATCGAGCGCAACCGCTGGGCCGCCTTCGACGTCCAGTGCCTGCCTGCCAAATGGCACAACACGCCGCAGTTCATCGTTCCCGCCGTGCGCCAGAAAATCCGCGAGCAGCGCGACAGGTACAAGTCCATCTTCGTCCTCTACGGCGATTGCGGCACCGGTGGCCTGCTCGACAAGATGCTGGAAGAGGAGGGCGTGGAGCGCATTGACGGCCCCCATTGCTATGCTTTCTTTTCCGGTAACCCCGAATTTGCCGCCAAAGCCGACGATGAAATCACCGCCTTCTATCTCACCGATTATCTCGCCCGCCATTTCGACAAGCTGATCTGGGCCGGCCTCGGCCTCAACCGCCACCCGGAACTGCTTTCGTCCTATTTCGGAAACTACACCAAG
>JAEUMI010000251.1 GCA_016792825.1 Hyphomicrobiales bacterium | reverse complement strand
TATCTTTTTGCCGAAGACGTGCTTGGCAGCAATACGGGCCATTATCCCAGGCATGCCAAGCGCTACCGGGACTTTGCCGCAGAGCACGCCCGCCTGCAGAAAGAGCGCATAGCGGCCTTTGCGGAGTTTGCCGGGGATGTGAAGTCCGGCGCCTATCCGGAGCCGCGCCATGAGGTGAGCATCACGCCGGAAGAGATGGGGAACTTCAGGAAAATGCTGTCTGCGGCGCGTCTGTAACACTTAAAACTTTAACTAAATTTCCCATAGCGCATTTACCGTCTTTACGTGACGTAATTAATTCGAAAGACGGGGCTGTCATCTTCAGGCAAAAAGCCACCACATGATGACAGGCCGTGCAGATGAGTGACCGCGACAGCGATGCGATAGACCGGAGCGAGAAGGGGGTTCTTGAGGAAATCGTCCGCCTGGCGCGCCCGTCACTGCCTCATGCGATTCAGAATATCTTGTGGGCCGTGGGCTTCGCCGGGCTATTCCTGTCAGTTTCCATTCTTGTCCGCGAGCAGGACCTGCGGCTCCGGGAACTGCTGGGCTATGTTGCAATCGTGGCATTCGCGCTCACCCTCGGCGCCCTGTTCATTACCGCGGCAAGGCGGCGGACAACGGACCGCAGGATCATGGCGCTTACGACAACAATTGCCGCCCTGCAGCAGGCCCGGGCCCAGGCGGAAACTTCAAACCGCGCCAAATCCCGATTCCTGGCGACGATGAGCCACGAAATACGAACCCCGATGAATGGCATTCTCGGGATGATCGGACTTCTGCGGGAAACCGAACTAACGCCTGAGCAGGAAAGCTATGCACAGGCCGCGGACGCTTCCGGCAGAACGCTCATGTCGATCATTGACGAAATCCTCGACACCTCAAAGATCGAGTCGGGCCGGCTTGATCTCGAGCGCTCTCCCTTTGAGCTGTCGACGCTCGCCGAAAGCGTGATCGAACTTCTGGCGCCGCGGGCCCACGCAAAGGGAATTGAAATATCCTGCCGCGTCACAGGCAATGTTCCTTCCATCATCATCGGCGACGAGACCCGCATCCGGCAGGTTCTGTTCAATATCTGCGGCAATGCGATCAAGTTCACCGAGCGGGGCGGAGTTTCGCTGTTCATCGACTACGACGGAAAGGCCAAAGCATTGACGATGGACGTTGCCGACACCGGCATCGGGCTGTCGCCAGGCGAGACGAGCCATATCTTCAATGAATATGCGCAGGCCAACAGCAATACGACACGCCGCTTCGGCGGAACGGGGCTGGGGCTCTCGATCAGCAGGAAACTCATAGAGGGTATGGGCGGGAAAATTTCCGTCACAAGCAAACTGGGGCGCGGTTCAAAATTCTCCATTACCCTGCCCTATGCCAGGGATGATGACGGGGAACTGCAGACCAAGCCGCTCCTGGGCAGAAGCTATGAGCTTGCAGCCCCCGCGGGGCCAATCCGGCAGCACCTTGAAGCCCTCCTTGCGGAACTCGGGGCGTCGGTGAGGATCATTTCAAGCGCCCAGGAGGTGCGAGAAGCGCTGTCGGCAAGGGGTACTGACAGTGGGGCAATTCTGGTATGCGACTCGTCATTTGCCAGCGAGCTTCGCAAGTGGTCGAAGAACCGGAGGCATGACGATTCCAAGCAGGTCTGGGTGCTGATGCAGGCAGAGCAGCGCCGCGCCCTGCGCGAGTTCCTGGTGCAGCCGTTCGCCGGATACCTGCTCAAGCCGTTCCGCAAGATCACCGTCGCACGCCAGCTGATTTCGCGCGACTCACAGATGATAAGCGGCGCCGTCAAGGAGCTGCGCAAGATGGTGAAGCGCTCCAAGCCGGAAAGGCCGCTCAACGTGATCCTGGCGGAAGACAATCCGGTGAACGCCCTGCTGGCCAAGACCATGCTGGAAAAAGCGGGCCATGCGGTTCATCATGTCACTTCGGGCTTGCAGCTGCTTTCGCTTTTGGGCGGCAAGAAAAAATTCGATCTGGCGGTGATGGACGTTGAGATGCCGGAACTGGATGGGCTGGAAACAACCCGGAGAGTCCGCGCCATGGAAAAGAAATCAGGCTCCGCCTCGCATCTGCCCATTCTGGCGCTCACGGCCAACGCACGCCGGGAAAATTATCTGGAATGCATGGCGGCAGGCATGGACGGGCATCTTTCCAAGCCCTTTGACCGGCAGGACATGGAAGAGGCAATCGCGAAAATCCTGAGCTTGAAGACCGCCGCCTGATCCCGTCACCAAACTTTCATATTCTTCCTGATTATGGCAGTTTGCCTTGATGATGCAGGAGTCGCTATTGGACCGTCTCTCACCTGAGCAGGATCTGCTGGGGACGCGTAATGACCTGTGTGTCCGCCTGGCGCGAAGCGAACGGGAAGTTGCCACGGCGCAGGAATTGCGGTTCAGTGTTTTCTATGAGGAACTGAAGGCGAGCCCCGACACTGCGGCTTCACATTCGCGCCGGGATGCGGACCGTTTCGACGCCTTCTGCGATCACCTGATTGTGGTTCGCAGAACGGCGGGGAACGAAGCTGGAAAATTCGGCGTTGATGACGGTGAAATGGTGGGCACCTACCGCCTGCTGCGCCAATCCGTGGCGGAGCAGAACGGCGGTTTCTACACGCAAAGCGAATTCGACATCGCGCCGCTGCTTGCGGCAAAGCCCGCCCTGAAGTTTCTCGAGCTGGGAAGGTCCTGTGTGCTCAAGCAATACCGGACAAAGCCGGTGGTCGAGTTGCTCTGGCAGGGCATCTGGAACTACGTAAGGCACCATGGAATGGATGTCATGCTGGGCTGCGCCAGCCTTGAGGGAACTGATCACAGGGTTCATGCGCCCGTACTGGATTTCCTTGCCCGCACTTGCGCGGCTCCGCCGGAATGGCGCGTGCGCGCAGTGTCTGAAGTCCAGATTGAGATGAACTCAAGTGCCCATGCCCCCATCGATGGCAAGGCGGCGCTGAAGGCCCTGCCGCCGTTGATCAAGGGCTACCTGCGCCTGGGCTGCTTTATCGGCGACGGGGCGGTGATCGACCGGCAGTTCAACACCACCGACGTGCTCATTATCCTGCCCGTTTCAAACATCAATCCGCGTTACTTTGCGCATTTCGGCCAGCCCGATGAAGCCGTCACCTATTGATATCAAAAGCGGCGATTGCCGCCAGATTGACGATGTCGGTCGTGGTGGCCGACATGGAGGCGATCTGCACCGGCTTTGCCAGCCCGGTCAGCAATGGCCCCACAACCGTGATGCCGCCAAGCTGCTGGAGCATTTTGGTTGAAATCGAAGCGGAATGGGCCGCCGGCATCACCAGGACATTCGCCGGCGCGGTCAGGCGGCAAAACGGATAGAGCGCCATGGCATCGCGCGAAAGCGCCACATCGGCCGCCATCTCGCCATCATACTCAAAATCGACATTGCGCTTGTCCAGAACGGCCACGGCATTGCGCACGTATTCGGCGCGCTCGCCGCGGGGATAGCCAAAGGTGGAATAGGACAGGAAGGCCACGCGCGGCTCATAGCCAAAGCGCCGGGCAACGCCCGCGGCTTCCTGCGCGATGTCGGCCAGTTCCTCAGCGGTCGGCAGTTCGTGGATCGAGGTATCGGCTATGAACACAGTCCGCCCGCGGACGAGGGCCATCGACACGCCGATGGGGCGGTGCCCCGGGCGGTTGTCGATGGCGTGGCGCACATTGTCGAGGGCCACGGAAAAATTCCGCGTGAGGCCGGTGACGAGCGCATCGGCATCGCCAAGAGCGACCATGCAGGAGGCGAAGACGTTGCGGTCCTGGTTCACAAAGCGCTGGCAGTCCCGGAAGAGGAAGCCGTTGCGCTGCAGGCGTTCGTAGAGGAAATTGGCATAATCGACGTTCCGGTCGGTGAGCCTGGCGTTGAGAATCTTCACGTCCTCGTGCAGTTCGAGGCCGGTGGCGGCGAGGGTTTTTTCAATCTCGGCCTCCCGGCCAATGAGGATGGCGGTTCCGAGACCCGCCGTTGCATAAGTGTTTGCGGCGCGGATCATCCGATCCTCTTCGCCCTCGGCGAAGACAACGCGCTTCGGCTTGGATCTCACCTGGTCATACACGGTCTGGAGGGTGCCGGCGATGGGGTCGAGCCTGGCGGAAAGTTGCGCGGTGTACTCATCGATATCGGCGAGGTGCTTGCGGGCCACGCCCGTTTCCATGGCAGCCTTGGCCACGGCGACCGGAATTCTTGAGATGAGCCGCGGATCGAACGGAACCGGAATCAGGTATTGCGGGCCAAATGCAAGCCGCGAACCATGGTAGGCGGCGGCTACCTCGTCGGGAACGTCCTCGCGGGCCAGGCTTGCAAGGGCCTGGGCGGCGGCGATCTTCATTTCCTCATTGATGGTGCGGGCCCGCACATCGAGAGCGCCCCTGAATATGTAGGGGAAACCCAGGACATTGTTCACCTGGTTGGGATAATCGGAGCGCCCGGTTGCCATGATGGCATCGGACCTGATCTTGGCCACTTCCTCCGGCAGGATTTCCGGATCAGGATTTGCCATGGCGAAGATGATGGGATTTTTGGCCATGCTCTTGACCATCGCCGGGGTGAGCGCGCCGGCAACCGAGAGGCCGAAAAACACATCGGCACCTTCCATGGCATCGGCCAGGCTGCGGGCCTTCGTGACCGTTGCATGGGCGGATTTCCACTGGTTCATGCCTTCGGTGCGGCCCTGATAGACCACGCCCTTGGAATCGGCCAGGAGCACGTTTCCTGCCGGAACGCCCATGGATTTTATCAGTTCGATGCAGGCAATTGCCGCTGCGCCCGCGCCATTGCAGACGAGCTTGAAATCCTTGATGTCGCGCTTGGTGATATGGAGCGCATTGATCAGCGCCGCTGTGGCTATGATGGCGGTTCCGTGCTGGTCATCATGGAACACGGGAATGTCCATGAGCTCGCGCAGGCGCTGCTCGATCATGAAGCATTCGGGGGCCTTGATGTCCTCGAGATTTATCCCGCCAAAAGAGGGGCCAAGATAGCGCACGGCGCCAATGAACTCATCGACATCCTTGGTATCAACCTCGAGATCAATGGAATCAACATCGGCAAAGCGCTTGAAGAGGACAGCCTTGCCTTCCATGACCGGTTTCGAAGCAAGGGCGCCCAGGTCGCCAAGACCCAGAATGGCGGTGCCATTGCTGATGACGGCAACGAGGTTGCCTTTGGCAGTATAATCATAGGCGGCATCAGGGTTTTCAGCGATGGCGCGCACCGGCACCGCAACGCCCGGACTATAGGCCAGGGACAGATCGCGCTGGGTTGCCATGGGCTTTGTCGGATTGATCTCAATCTTGCCGGGCTTGCCCATGCTATGAAATTCAAGGGCTTCTTCATCGGTAATGGATGGCTTCCGGCTGGCTTTCTTATCAATACTCATTGACGCTCATTTCATGCAAATCCCGCTGCGGGGCGAGACTAGAGGGAGTGCCAGCAATGCTCAAGCCTCTAAATTCAGCAAATATAGGGGGTGACAGTCTTGCCCAGGTATCTGTTATAAATCCGCCATGAACGAGATGGCGACACTGACTGGGGCAGGCGGCGCGGCACCGACGCCCATGATGGCCCAGTTCCTGGAAATCAAGGCGGCCCATCCCGGCTTCCTGCTGTTTTACCGCATGGGCGATTTCTATGAGATGTTCTTCGATGACGCGGAAACCGCATCGCGGGCCCTGGGTATTGCGCTCACCAAGCGCGGCAAGCATCTGGGCGCTGACATTCCCATGTGCGGCGTGCCTGTCCATGCGGCGGAGCAGTATTTGCAAAAGCTTATCCGCCTCGAACACCGGGTGGCGGTGTGCGAACAGATGGAAGACCCGCAGGAGGCAAAGCGGCGCGGCGGCAAAGCGGTTGTCCGGAGAAGCGTCATCAGGCTGGTCACGCCCGGCACGCTTACCGAAGACACGTTGCTTGAATCGCGGACCAGCAACTATATTTCAGCCCTTGCCCTCACCCGGGGCACGCAGGAGATGGCGCTTGCCTGGGCCGACATTTCCTCCGGCGAATTTTCCGTGTTGCTCACGGACAGCAAGCGGCTGGCGGCGGAACTGGCGCGGCTGGAGCCACGCGAAATCGTTTTCAGCGACAGCCTGCGAAGCGATAAAGCCATTGAAGGGGTTCTCGAGGCAAGCGGCATTCCGCTGAGCCCGCAGCCCGCCTCGCGCTTTGACAGCACGTCAGCGGAAAAACGCCTTCGGGAGCATTTCGGCGTCCTGGCCTTTGACGGCTTCGGGGCTTTCTCACGCGCTGAGACCGCCAGCCTCGGAGGGCTTCTGGATTACATTCTGCTGACGCAGGTCGGAAAAATTCCCCATCTCCGCATTCCGCGCAAGGAGGATGGACAGGCAGGCCTGCAAATCGATGCCGCGACACGGGCTAACCTGGAACTCAGCCGCAAGCTGTCAGGCGAAAGAGAAGGAAGCCTCCTGTCCGTCATTGACTTCACGGTCACTGCGGCCGGGGCACGGTTGCTGGCAAGCCGGCTTGGACAACCCCTTGTTCAAGTCCCGGCGATCGAGGCGCGCCTTGATGAGGTCAGCCATTTTGAAGCCATGCCTGAGCTTAAGGACAAGCTGCGGCGCAGTCTTCAATCGATGCCTGACATTGAACGTGCCCTGGGGCGGCTGACGCTCGGCCGCGGCGGCCCGCGGGACCTTGCCGCTATCCGTGATGGCCTGAAATGCACCGAAGCCATTGGCGATCTCTTGGATATCAACAATCCGCTGAACCAGCTTCCAGCAAATCTTGCGGCGGCACGAAGCATCATCAAGATCTTGCCGCATGTCCTGGTGCAACGGCTAGCGGAAGGGCTCTCCGACACGCTTCCCATGCTGGCGCGGGACGGCAATTTCATCAGGCGTGGCTACAGTCAGGACCTCGACAGCGCCCGCACCCTGCGCGACGACACGCGGCAGGTCATCGCTGACTTGCAGTCGCGTTATGCCGAAACGGCCGGCATCAAGAACCTGAAAATCCGCCACAACAACATGATCGGCTATTTCATCGAGGTGGCCTCGCAGAACGCGGCAACACTGGGCGAGAGCAGGTTCGAAGGCCAGTTCATTCACCGCCAAACCATTGCCAATACCACGCGCTTCACCACCCTTGAACTTTCGCAGCTCGAACAGCGCATCGCCTCGGCGGCGGAACGGGCGCTGGCCCTTGAGCTTGAAGTGTTCAGTGGATTTGTCGAGAATGTCGGGGCAGAGAGAGAGAAAATTTCGAGTATCGCCGCGGCGCTTGCTGCGCTTGATGTGGCTTCTTCCCTGTGTGAGCTGGCCCAGAGCAGCCGCTATGTGCGACCCATCGTCGATCATTCGCGGAGCTTCGAGATCGATGGCGGCCGGCATCCGGTCGTGGAGCGGGTCCTGCAGAAACGCGGCGACAGCGCCTTCATCGCCAATGACTGCGATCTCTCTGCCCAGAACCACCGGCTGTGGCTGCTGACCGGCCCCAACATGGCCGGTAAATCAACGTTTCTGCGGCAAAACGCCCTCATCGCCATTCTGGCGCAGATGGGCTCCTATGTGCCGGCCAGACGGGCCCATATCGGCGTTGTCGACCGCCTGTTCAGCCGCGTCGGGGCCGCCGATGACCTGGCGCGGGGGCGCTCGACGTTCATGGTTGAAATGGTGGAAACCGCGGCCATCCTCAACCAGGCAACGGAACATTCCCTGGTCATCCTGGACGAGATTGGCCGGGGGACTTCGACTTTTGACGGGCTATCGATTGCCTGGGCCACGGTCGAGCATCTGCATGAGAGCAACCGCTGCCGCGCCCTGTTCGCCACCCACTATCATGAATTGACGACCCTTGCGGCACGGCTTGACGGCCTTCATAACGCCACCGTCAAGGTTCGGGAATGGAAGGGCGACGTGATATTTCTCCATGAGGTCACAAGCGGAGTGGCGGACCGGTCCTATGGCATTCAGGTCGCAAAACTGGCTGGCCTGCCGCACGCCGTAACCGAACGGGCCGCAACGATCCTGTCACAGCTGGAAAAAAGCGAACAGGCTTTCAAGCGCAAGACGCTTGTCGATGACTTGCCGCTGTTTTCGGCGCTGCAGGCACCACCGGCCACCTCTTCGCAGCCGAAGGCCGACGACATCCGCGACATGCTTTCAACCGTCAGGCCGGACGAACTTTCGCCGCGCGACGCACTGGCATTCCTCTATGCCCTGAAGGCGAAAGCAGTCGAAGCGCAATGAAATACAGAGCCATTCATCATCCGGAGCGGCTGATTGACGTCGCGGCGCTGCGCACCACCCTGAGCGGACTTGCCGGCGCGCCTCCTTACGACATCGCAAAAATCCGCCCGGCGATTGTCAATGCCCTCAAATCCGTTCTGAAAGCAGCGAGAACCGAGGCTGAAGCCCGGCTTTGCGCCGACGGCAAAGGCACGCAATGCGCAAAAAATCTTGCCTATGTCCAGGATGAAATCATCCGCGCGCTTTATGACCTGGCCAGGGAGAAGCTATATCCGCGGGCAAATCCGAGTGAGTTGCAGGAGGTCGCCATCATCGCCACGGGCGGCTATGGCCGCGGCACGCTGGCTCCCGGCTCCGACATCGACCTACTGTTCTTGCTGCCGGGAAAACAGGACGAAACCAGCGGGCGGCTCATCGAATTCATCCTCTATACGCTGTGGGACATGCGCCTGAAGGTCGGCCATGCGACACGCAGCACGGAGGAATGCATCCGCCTGGCCAAGACCGACAATACCATCCTCACCTCCATTCTTGAGGCGCGCTTCATTTGCGGCAATGAACGGCTCAGCAAGAGCATGCAGTTTCATTTCCGCCGCGACATTGTGCAGGCCGGCGCCCGCAAATTCGTGGCCGACAAGCTTGCCGAGCGCGATGTCCGCCTGGCCAAGAGCGGCGAAAGCCGTTACCTGGTCGAGCCTGACCTGAAGGATGGAAAGGGTGGCTTGCGCGATCTCCATACGCTGTTCTGGATCGCCAAATTTCTATACGACACCAACTCTCCAGAGGAACTTGCCGACAAGGGCGCGTTTACCCATGAGGAACTGTCGCGGTTTCAAAAATGCGAGGACTTTCTCTGGGCGGTGCGCTGCCACCTGCATTTCATTTCGGGCCGCGGCGAAGACCGCCTCAGTTTTGACCGGCAGTCGGAACTTGCGAACCGGCTTGGCTACCAGTCCCATGCCGGATTGAAAAATGTCGAGCGTTTCATGAAGCATTATTTTCTGATCGCCAAGGAAGTGGGCGATCTCACGCGGATTTTCTGCGCCAGCCTGGAAGCAAAGCAGGTGAAGGATATACCCGTCTTGAGCCGCGTCATGGGGCGGTTCCGGTCCAAGCCCGTCGTCAAGATACCGGAAAACAAGAATTTCCAGATTGAGAGCGGCCGCCTGGCGCTGGTCAAACCAAGCGTATTCAAGGAAGATCCGGTCAACCTCCTGCGCCTGTTTTCTGTGGCCAGCATCCATGGCGCGGAAATCCACCCGGATGCGCTCAAGACGGTCAGAAAATCGCTTTCCCTGATCGACAAGGAGCTTTGCAACAATGCGGAAGCCAATGCCTTGTTTCTGGACATGCTGGTCAACAGCGACTCATCGGAAACCCTGCTGCGCATGATGAATGAGGCGGGGGTCCTGGGCCGCTTCATTCCGGAGTTCGGCAAGGTCGTAGCGATGACGCAGTTCAACATGTATCACCACTATACGGTGGACGAGCATCTCATCCGTGCCGTCGGTATCCTCGCAGCCCTTGAAAAAGGACGGCTGTCGGAAGAACATCCGCTCTCGGTGGTGCTTTTTCCAACCCTCAAGAGCCGCCGCTCGCTCTATGTCGCAACGCTCCTGCACGATATCGCCAAGGGCCGGACGGAAGACCATTCCATTGCCGGTGAACGGATTGCGCGCGCCTTGGGCCCGCGCCTAGGCCTTTCGCCGGAAGAAACCGAAACAACGGCCTGGCTGGTGCGCCACCACCTGCTGATGAGCGAGACGGCGCAGATGCGCGATCTCAATGACTTCAAGACCATTCTGGATTTTACCGCGGTCGTGCAAAGCCCGGAGCGGCTGAAGCTGCTGCTGATCCTGACGGTGGTTGACATCCGCGCCGTGGGGCCCGGCGTGTGGAACGGCTGGAAAGGCCAGCTCTTGCGCACTCTCTATGCGGAAGCGGAGCCGGTGCTGTCGGGGGGCCATACGGGAAGCAGCCGCGAGGTTCGTGTCAAGGAGGCGCAGGCCGCTTTTCTGGCGCATTTTCCGCAGTGGTCGGAGAGCCAGATCAGAACGGCCACATCGCGCCATTACGATGCCTACTGGCTGAATGTCAGCCTCGAAAAGCAGATCGCTCACCAGGCGCTGATCGACCGGTCGTCGCCCCGCGACATCGTGACAGAAGTTCATACGGACGCCTTCACGGCGATCACGGAACTCACCATCTACGCGCCGGACCATCCCCGCCTGCTGGCCCTGATCACGGGCGCCTGTGCCGCGGCGAACGCCAACATCCTGGGAGCGCAAATCTTCACGACGACGGATGGCATGGCACTGGACACAATCCTCATCCAGAGGGAATTCTCCACCGAGGATGACGAAAGGCGCCGGGCCGAGCGGGTGACCGAAATCATCCGCCAGGCCCTGGAGGGAAAGCTGCGGCTCAGGGATGCGGTTGCCGGCGCCACACAGCAGCGGTCACGGCTCAAGGCATTTTCGGTGGCGCCCCGCGTCATCATCGACAATCAGTCGTCAAACCGTTTCACGGTGATCGAAATCAACGGGCTTGATCGCATAGGCCTGCTTTACAAGCTTACCGAAGCGCTGTTTCACCTCAGCCTGAACATCGCTTCGGCCCACATCACCACGTTTGGCGAAAAGGCCATCGACGTTTTCTATGTCACTGATCTCACCGGCGACAAGATTCTCAGCCCGGCGCGGCACGCGCAAATTGAACGGGAACTGATGAAGGTCCTGGCCCCCATGCCGGAAAGACTTGCAAACTCCGCATGAATCAGTGGAAGGAAGGGCCTGAACTTGGATATTGAGACATGTCGCTCCTGAAATCGGCAGCAACCGTCGGCGGGTTTACCCTGCTCAGCCGGCTGCTTGGATTCTTGCGTGACCAGCTTATTGCCTACACGCTGGGAACCGGGACCGTCGCGCAGGCATTTTTTGTGGCCCAGAGATTTCCAAACATGTTTCGCGCCCTGTTTGCCGAAGGGGCTTTCAATTCCGCCTTTGTGCCGCAATTTGCGCGGCGCATCGAGGGCGAAGGGCAAAGTGCGGCGCACAAGTTTGCAATTGAAATATTCTCGGCCCTGCTGGCCTGGCTTCTGGTGTTCACAGCCGTTGCGATGATCGCCATGCCGTGGCTCATCTATGTCATAGCACCAGGTTTTTCGCAGGACGCCCAGAAGCTGCAACTGACCATTGATCTCACGCGGATCTGCTTTCCCTATCTGCTCTTCATGTCGCTCACGGCCTTGCAGTCGGGGGTGCTCAACAGCCTCAACCGGTTTTCGGCGGCGGCGGCGGCGCCCATTCTGCTCAACATATTCATGATCCTCGCAACCGTTGTGGCATGGATATTCGAAACGGGCGACAGCGCGCTCACCGGATACATCCTCGCTGCCGGCGTCTCCGTGGCGGGGGTCGCGCAATTCCTGCTCCTGGCATTTGTCTGCAGGCGCGCAGGGATGCCACTGGTGCCGCAATGGCCGGTATTTTCGCCCGACGTCAAACGGGTGCTGGCGCTCTCGATACCCGGCATCATTTCGGGCGGAATCATGCAGATCAACCTGCTCGTCGCCACCGTCATCGCCACGAGCATCGACCGCGCAGTGGCCTACCTCTACTATGCGGACCGGCTTTATCAGCTTCCGCTCGGCGTCATTGTCGTGGCAATCGGCGTGGTCTTGCTGCCGGATCTGTCACGCAAGCTCCGCGCGGGCGATGACCGCGCCGCGCTCAACAGCCAGAACCGGGCGCTGGAGCTCTCGCTGTTTCTCACCGTTCCCGCGGCGATTGCCCTGATGGCCATTCCGGTGCCAATCATTCGCACGGTTCTCGAACATGGCGCATTCACCGCGGCTGACACGCTTGCCGTGGCCCCCACGGTGCTGGCCTTTGCAACAGCACTTCCGGCCTTTGCCATGACCAAAGTTTTCCAGCCCGGCTTCTATGCCCGGGAAGACACCAGGACACCGATGCGTTTTGCGGTCATTTCGGTGGCGATCAATATCGCGGCGAGCCTGCTGCTGTCGCGCTGGTTCGGCCATGTCGGCATTGCGGCTGCAACATCCATCGCCGCCTGGGCCAATGCCATCCTTCTCGCCACCGCATTGACGCGGCGCGGCCATTACCGCCTGGATGACCGCCTGAAGGCCAGGCTGCCGAAAATCCTTCTGTGCGCCGTCGCAATGGGGTTGCTGCTGCTGCTTGGCCTGTGGTTCCTGGAGGGGAATTTCACCGAATCCGCAAGCTTCTCCAGCGCGGCATGGGGATTGCTTGTTCTCATAGCTGGCGGCGGCGCCAGCTACTTTGCCCTGGCCCATTTCTCAGGCGCCATGAGCCTTGCCGAAATGCGTGCGGTCACAAAACGCTAAGTCTTTTCAAGCCGTGCAATTGCGGGCATAAGGCGGCCCAGTTCAGACCACAGGATTTCCTTTATGACCACTTTCACCCCACGGGTTTTCTCCGGCATGCAGCCTACGGGCAATTTGCACCTCGGCAACTATCTGGGCGCCATGCTGAACTGGATCAAACTCCAGGAAACCCATGAGTCCATTTATTGCGTGGTCGACATGCATGCCATCACCCTGTGGCAGGAACCCAAGGAACTGCACAAGTCCATCCTTGAAGTGACTGCCGCCTATCTCGCCTGCGGCCTGGACCCGAAACGCTCGATCATTTTCAACCAGAGCCAGGTGCAGGAACATGCGGAACTTGCCTGGATTTTCAACTGCGTGGCACGCATGGGCTGGCTCAACCGGATGACCCAGTTCAAGGAAAAGGCCGGCAAGGACAAGGAGCAGGCCTCGGTGGGGCTTTATGTCTATCCCAACCTCATGGCGGCGGATATCCTGGCCTACAAGGCAACCCATGTGCCGGTCGGCGATGACCAGAAGCAGCATCTGGAACTGGCGCGCGATATCGCGGGCAAGTTCAACCTGGATTTCGGCGATGCGATCAGCGCCGCCGGCTACAAGGGCGATTTCTTCCCGCAGCCCGAGCCCTTCATTATCGGGCCTGCCACCCGGGTCATGTCGCTGCGCGACGGGGCAAAAAAAATGTCGAAGTCAGACCCTTCGGACCTGTCGCGGATCAACCTGTCCGACGATGCCGAGACGATTGCCCGCAAAATCCGCAAGGCCAAGACCGATACGGACGGCCTGCCTTCGGAGGCGGCAGGACTCAAGGGCCGGCCAGAGGCTGAAAACCTGGTTGGCATCCATGCGGCCCTGTCGGGCCAGTCGGTGGAGCAGGTTCTGGGGCAGTTCGGCGGCGGACAGTTTTCCCGCCTGAAGGAGGCCCTGGCGGAGCTGTCAGTGGCCAAGCTTGGACCCATTGGCCAGGAAACCCGGCGTTTGAAGGGGGATTCCGGGTATGTCGAGAGCATTTTGGCCGATGGCTCGGCCCGGGCGAGGGCCATAGCGGGGCCAATCTTGCGGGAGACACGTAGAATTGTCGGTTTTGTCGTCTCCTGAGACACCGCAACAGTTTGAAATGATTCCAAACTAGCCTATATAGATGGATAGAGGACAAAGCATGTTTATTCAGACTGAAGCCACCCCAAACCCTGCCACCCTGAAGTTCATTCCGGGAAAACCCGTGCTGCCCGGCTCGACGCGCGAATACCGCGCGGCGGACGAGGCGGACGATTGTGCCCTGGCCCAGCAACTGTTCACCGTTTCCGGCGTTTCCGGCGTCTTCCTTGGTCAGGATTTCATCACGGTCAGCAAGAGCGACGGCGAATGGCAGCACCTGAAGCCCGCCATCCTCGGCCATATCATGGATCACTATCTGTCGAGCGCGCCCATGCTGAAGGGCGACAAATCCCAGGCCATGACCGACAGCGGCGAGTTCTTTGACGAGTCGGACAAGGCCATCGTCGGCACCATCAAGGAACTGCTGGAAACCCGCGTCCGGCCAGCCGTTGCCCAGGACGGCGGCGATATTACCTTTCATGGCTTCAAGGAAGGCGTGGTCTTTCTCAACATGAAAGGATCATGCGCCGGCTGCCCGAGTTCCACCGCCACGCTCAAGCACGGAATTGAGAACCTGCTGCGGCATTTCGTTCCGGAAGTCACCGAGGTCCGGCCGGTTTAAGCCTACCGGTTCCTGAATGCGGGTTTCCGCTTTTCAACAAAGGCGGACATGCCTTCCTTCTGATCTTCCAATGCGAACATGGAATGGATGAGGCGGCGCTCAAAGCGCAGGCCTTCGGCAAGGCTCGTTTCAAAAGCACGATTTACTGCCTCTTTCGCCATCATGGCTATGGGCTGGGAAAAGGCTGCAATTTTTGCTGCCGTCTCCATCGCTTCATCCAGCAGCTTGTCGGGGGCCACAATGCGCGACACCAGCCCGCAACGCTCCGCCTCGGCAGCTTCCATCAAACGGCCCGTCAGGATCATTTCCATGGCTTTAGCCTTGCCGATGGAGCGGGCCAGCCTTTGCGTGCCGCCGGAACCCGGAATAATCCCCAAGGTGATTTCCGGCAGGCCGAATTTCGCCGTGTCGGCGGCTATGATGAAATCACACATCAAGGCCAGCTCGCAGCCGCCGCCCAGGCAATAGCCCGAAACGGCAGCGATCATGGGCTTGCGGAATTCCGAAACCCGGTCCCAGGTGGAGAGGAAATTGCCGAGATAGACATCGGTAAAGCTCAAATCCTTCATCTCGCGGATATCGGCGCCGGCAGCAAAGGCCTTGTCGCTGCCCGCGATAATCACACAGCCAATGGCGGCATCTTCCTGAAGATCTGAAAGAGCGTCGTTGAGCTCGGCGATGAGCTGGGCGTTCAGGGCATTCAGCGCCTTGGGCCGGTTGAGGGTGATGACTCCCACCGCGTCCCGGGTTTCGCTGATAATGTTTTCGTAGGCCATGGGCATTTCCTATTTCTGGCAGGACGGACAGTAAAAGGTCGAGCGTCCGGATTGCACTATACGACGGATGGTTCCGCGGCAACCCGGGGTTTGGCATTTTTCACCGGCCCGGTCATAAACCGCGAAGCGCTGCTGATAGGCGCCTTCGCTCCCATCGGTTGAAGAAAAATCCCGCAAGGTGGAACCGCCTGCCGCGATGGCCTCGTTCAGGATATCCCGGACATGGCGGACGACATCATTCAGGCGGATATCATGGGTGCTCTTGCGAACCAAGGTCCCGGCCTTGCGCCGGGGTGAAAGGCGGCTGCGATGCAGCACCTCGCTCACATAGATATTGCCAAGCCCGGCAATGATCCGCTGATCGAGCAGGGCGGCCTTGAGCGGGGCGGATTTTTTCCGGAATCTTGCTGCCAGCAATTCGGCGCTGAATTCATTGCCGAGAGGCTCCACGCCGATGCCTTTCAGAAGCTTGTGCCTTGCCATGTCATTTTCGTGAAGAAGGTCCATCACGCCGAAGCGGCGGTGATCGGTATAAACAACCCGCACGCCATTATCGAGCAGGAAGACCACATGGTCGTGGGGCCCGGAACCGGCGCCAACTGCGCCCTGCTCGTAATAAAATTCACCCAGGTTGTTTGGCGGTGCGTTTTCATCCAGAACCGTAAAGCGCCCGGTCATGCCGAGATGCACCAGAAGGCAGTGGCCATCATCAAGGTTAACCAGAATATACTTGGCCCGGCGCTGTAGGTTCACGATACGTCTGCCCTTCAGACGGGCGGCGAAGCCCGCGGGAAAGGGAAAGCGCAGGCCGGCCCTGCGCAGCTCCACGGCGGCGATGGCCCGTCCAACAAGGATGGGGCTAAGCCCGCGCATAACAGTCTCAACTTCGGGGAGTTCCGGCATGATTATTAAGCAATAAGCGTTAAGCCGCCACACTGGCAATAGAACTCATGAAACCTTTGGTTTATGATGGCTCCATGGTTGAACCGTTTGAAAATCACGTGGACTTCGGCTTTCGCCGGGTGGGCGAAAACGAAAAGCAGGGCCTGGTCAACGAGGTCTTTTCCAAGGCCGCCGAACGCTATGACCAGATGAATGACCTAATGTCCGGGGGCTTGCACCGGTTCTGGAAAGACGATCTGGTCACCCTGCTCAACCCACCGCGAAACTCCACGCCCTTCAAGGTGCTTGATGTGGCGGGCGGCACGGGTGACGTTGCCTTCCGCATTGCCCGGGCGGGTGGCGCTGGAACCCATGTGACGGTTGCCGATATCTCGCCCGAGATGGTGCATGAGGGCAAGAAGCGGGCAGAGCGCGAAGGCCTGCTTGAGCGCTGCGACTTCACTGTAGGCAATGCCGAACGCCTGGCCTTTCCAGACCAGAGCTTTGATGCCTATACCATCGCCTTTGGCATTCGCAATGTCACCCATATTGACCGGGCGCTGGCGGAAGCGCACCGCGTGCTTAAACCGGGCGGGCATTTTCTCTGCCTGGAGTTTTCGCATGTCGACATGGAATTGCTTGCGAAGGCCTATGACGCGTTTTCATTCACGGTGATCCCGGCGGTCGGCAAGGTTGTCACCGGCGATGGCCAGCCCTACCGCTACCTCGTCGAGAGCATCCGCAAATTTCCCAGGCAGGACGACTTCAAGGCCATGATCGATGCGGCAGGATTTGCCCGCACGAGCTACCGCAATCTTTCCGGCGGGATCGTCGCCATTCACGCGGGCTGGCGAATCTGATGATTTCAACGGTGAAAAATATGTGGCGGCTGGCCCGCGCCGGACGGACCATGGCGCGCTATGATTTTTTCCTCCAGCCGGAACAGGTTTCCGACCTGCCATGGTTCGCACGGGCGCTTCTGAAGACGGCCAAATTTGGCGCCGCCGCCCCAATTGTTGATTCCGGCAGCCGGGTGAGCGCGGCGCTTTCGTCGCTTGGGCCCAGCTACATCAAGCTTGGGCAATTCCTGTCCACCCGCCCTGACGTGATTGGGGCCAAGCGGGCCTTTGAATTGAAATCCCTGCAGGACCGGCTGCCGCCCTTCAGCATGGCGGAAGCGCGCGACATCATCCGTGCCAATCTTGGCCAGAGCGCGGAAGAGCTGTTCACGGAGTTCGGCGAGCCGGTCGCCGCCGCATCCATTGCCCAGGTTCACAAGGCTCTGACCAGGGATGGCGAACAGGTCGCCGTCAAGATCCTGCGCCCCGGGGTCGAGAAGCGCTTTGCCGATGACCTCTCGAGTTTCTTTTTTGCGGCGCGGATGATGGAACGGTTTTCACGCGAGGCGCGGCGCTTGCGCCCCGTGGCCGCGGTTGAAATGCTTGATCATTCCATGAAGCTTGAACTCGACCTGCGCATGGAGGCTTCGGCCATTTCGGAAATGGCCAAGGCCACCGCCGATGATCCAAACTTCCGCCTGCCGGCGGTCAATTGGCCGCTCACCGGCCGCCAG
>JAEUMI010000196.1 GCA_016792825.1 Hyphomicrobiales bacterium | reverse complement strand
AGCCTTCTGCAAACCCCCGACGGCGATGCAGCGGCATTCCGCCTGATCCTGTTGTCCATCCTTCTCGCCCTTGCAGCACTCCTCGCATCAGAGCTTCTGGCAAGGCGCCTCACCAATCGCATGGCAGGCAAGCCATGATCGAAATTTCCGTCAAACAATCCCGTCCAGACTTCACCCTGGATGTCGATGTGAAGCTGGGCCACGGTGTCACTGCCCTGTTTGGCCCATCGGGCGCCGGAAAATCCAGCCTCCTGAACTTGATTGCCGGACTTGCCCAACCCGACAGCGGCCGCATCCGCATCGGCAGTGAATCGCTTTTTGACAGCAAGGCAAAGATCAACCTGGCCGTTCACAAGCGCCGGATTGGCTATGTTTTTCAGGATGCGCTGCTCCTGCCGCACCTCTCGGTACGCAACAACCTGCGCTATGGCTTCCGCCATGGCGGCATGGAGTTTTCCTCCATCGTGGAATTCCTCGGGCTTTCCGCCCTGCTGGAGCGCCGGCCCGCAACCCTTTCCGGCGGCGAGCGCCAGCGGGTGTCCATTGGCCGGGCGTTGCTCTCCGCCCCTCGTCTCATGCTCATGGACGAGCCGCTCGCCAGCCTGGACATGGCGCGCAAGCGCGAGATATTCCCCTACATTGAGCAGCTGCAGAAGAAATTCGGCATTCCCGTCGTCCTGGTTTCGCACGCCATTGAAGAGGTGGCGCGCCTGGCGCAACATGTTGTTATCATGCGCGATGGCAAGGCCGTGGCCCAGGGCAGCACCCAGGCGGTGATGAACCTGCCCGGCGCCCACGTCAGCCGCTTTGAAAAGACCTCAATCCTTACAGCTAAGCCCGCGTCCTATGAGTCAGCTTACGGCCTCACCACCCTCAGCCACCCCGCCGGAAACATTTCCCTCACCGGCCAGCTCGGCCCTGGCAAGGCGGCGATCCGCATTGCCGTGAAGGCCACCGACGTAACTTTGGCCTTGAGCAAGCCCAAGGACATTTCCGCCCGCACCATGCTGAAAGGCTTCATCGCCAGATGCGATGTTGATAGCGGCCCCACTGCCATCGTGCATGTCAAACTGGAAGGCGGCGAAGAATTGTCTGCAGCACTCACCCGCAAGGCCATGGATCAATTGGGCCTCGATGCCGGCCAGGCCGTCTGGTGCCTGCTCAAATCCGTATCCATCGACGAGCGCTGGATTGCCTCAGGCTGAATTGAGGCCCAGTGCCCGCTGGGTTTTCTTCGGCAGATTGAGCGACGCCAGCCTGTGGCTCTCGCGCAGATAATCCTTCAGCGCCGCATCATTCATGCTTTCCGAAGACGTGCGTTGGATCCACAGCATGCCACGCGATGCCAGATAAGGCGCCGGGCGCAGGCCCTCCTGTTCCTTCAACAGGTTGAAACTCATCTGTGAGCATTTGAAGGTGACCGCCAGCGCCTTGCCGTCACTCCAGCCCGCAATGGCAAAGACCTTGCCGCCAACCTTCCAGACATGGGCCCCGCCCCATTGAACCACATGGGTGGCATGGGGGAGCTTGGCGCAAAAGGCATTATAGGCCTCAAGCTTCACGGCGCCCGCGTCCACGCTGAGTCAGAAGCTTGGCCAGCTTGGTTTGAACCAGCTCCGTGGCATTGTTTTCAATATCGCGGAACGCGGCAATGACCGCTTCGCCAAGCGGCGTGATCTTGGCTCCGCCGCCGCCAGTTCCGCCGGTCACCGTTTCAACCACCGGATTTCCAAAAATGCCGTTGACTTCATCGATCAGCAGCCAGGCCCGGCGATAGGACATTTCCATCTGCCGCGCCGCCGCCGAAATGGAGCCGGTTTCGGCGATGAGTTCCAGCAGGCGCACCTTGCCGGAACCGAGGCGGACCTCGGTCCCGAAATCAATCTTGATGGCGGCGCGCGGGAGTTTCTTCATGGCCCCCATGCTAGCACATCAGTGCAGGGTCACCACATTGCTGATCTTGGGCTTGTCACCCATCACCAGCCCATTGAAGGTGAACTTGCCCGAGGCTACGCCGACTTCGACTGTGTCGCCATCCTTCACCCGGCCCGCCAGGATTTCTTCGGCCAGCGGATCCTGAATGGATTTCTGGATCACCCGCTTCAGCGGCCGCGCCCCATAGGCGGGATCATATCCTTTGTCAGCCAGAAGCCCGCGCGCATCTTCGGTCAGCACCACTTCGATCTTCCGGTCCGCCAGCAGCTTCCTGAGCCGCAGCAACTGGATATCGACAATGGCCCCCATATGGCTCCGCTTCAGGCGGTGGAACAGGATGATCTCGTCCAGCCGGTTGAGGAACTCCGGCCGGAAGGCACCGCGCACCACGCCCATCACCTGCTCGCGCACCTCTTCCACATCCTGTTTTTCGCCAAGTGCGACAAGGTATTCAGAGCCCAGGTTCGAGGTCATGATGATCAGCGTGTTCTTGAAATCAACCGTGCGCCCCTGGCCGTCGGTCAGGCGCCCGTCATCAAGCACCTGCAGCAGCACGTTGAAGACATCGGGGTGGGCCTTCTCGATTTCATCAAACAGCACAACCTGATAGGGCCTGCGCCGCACCGCTTCGGTGAGCGCCCCGCCCTCGTCATAGCCCACATAGCCCGGAGGCGCGCCAATGAGCCGCGACACCGAATGCTTCTCCATGTATTCCGACATGTCGATGCGCACCAGGGCATGCTCGTCGTCAAACAGGTAATTCGCCAATGCCTTGGTCAGCTCGGTCTTGCCGACGCCCGTAGGGCCCAAAAACATGAATGAGCCTATGGGCCGGTTGGGGTCCTGCAAGCCCGCCCTGGCGCGGCGCACGGCCGTGGCGACGGCCTCTACGGCTTCGCCCTGGCCGACCACCCGCTTGCCCAGTTCCACTTCCATCTGGAGCAGTTTTTCGCGCTCGCCTTCCAGCATCTTGTCCACCGGAATGCCGGTCCAGCGTGAAACCACCTGGGCCACATGGGACTCGGTCACCGCTTCTTCCAGCATGCTCGAGTCGCCCGCTTCTTCCGCCACCTTCAGTTTCTTCTCCAGTGCGGGAATGGTGGAATAGGCAAGCTCGCCCGCCTTGGCGAAATCGCCGCGCTGCTGGGCCTGGTCCAGATGCAGCCGCGCCTTCTCCAGCTCTTCCTTGAGCTTGGAGGCCGCCGCCAGCTTTTCCTTCTCGGCCTGCCAGTTGCGCGTGATGACGGCGGATTTTTCTTCCTGCTCCGCCAGTTCCTTTTCAAGCTTCTGCAGGCGGTCCTTGGAGGCGGTATCGGATTCCTTTTTCAGGGCCTCGCGCTCGATCTGCAACTGCATGATGCGGCGGTCGATTTCATCAAGCTCTTCCGGCTTGGAATCCACCTGCATCCGCAGCCGTGCCGCCGCCTCATCCATCAGGTCGATGGCCTTGTCCGGCAGGAAACGGTCGGTGATGTAACGGTTGGAAAGTGTGGCCGCTGCAACAATTGCTGAATCGGTGATGCGCACCCCGTGGTGCAGTTCATATTTTTCCTTGATGCCGCGCAGGATGGAAATCGAATCCTCGACCGACGGTTCGCCGACAAATATCGGCTGGAACCGGCGTGCCAGGGCCGCATCCTTTTCCACATGCTTGCGGTATTCGTCCAGCGTCGTGGCGCCGACGCAATGCAATTCGCCGCGCGCCAGGGCGGGCTTCAGGAGGTTTGACGCATCCATCGCGCCGTCGGCCTTGCCCGCGCCCACCAGCGTGTGCATTTCGTCAATAAACAGGATGACGCCACCTTCAGCCGCGGTCACTTCCGAAAGCACGGCTTTCAGGCGCTCTTCAAATTCGCCACGGAATTTCGCCCCGGCAATCAGCGAACCCATATCGAGGGCCAGCAGTTTCTTCTTTTTCAGGCTTTCCGGCACGTCGCCTTTGACGATGCGCAGCGCTAGGCCTTCGGCAATCGCCGTCTTGCCCACGCCGGGTTCGCCGATGAGAACCGGGTTGTTCTTGGTGCGCCGTGACAGCACCTGGATGGTGCGGCGGATTTCCTCGTCGCGGCCTATGACCGGATCAAGCTTGCCCGCCTCGGCGGCCTCGGTGAGGTCACGGGCATATTTCTTCAAGGCATCATAGCCCTGCTCGGCCGACGCCGTGTCCGCCGTGCGGCCCTTGCGCACCGCGTCAATGGCCTGGTTCAATTTCTGCGCCGTGACGCCCGCGGTCTTGAGAATCTTGGAGGCTTCACTGGTCTCGATGGCCAGGGCCTGCAAAAGCCGCTCGGCGGTTACAAAGCTGTCCTTCGATTTGGTCGCCAGTTTCTGGGCTGCTTCGAATACCCGCGCCAGTTCCGGCGAGAGATAAACCTGCCCCGCCCCGCTGCCCGAAACCTTGGGCATTTTGGCAAGGGCCGCTTCCGTGTCCCGCAGGGCCAGGCGCGAGTCGCCGCCCGCCGCCTTGATCAGGCCCGCAGCCAGGCCTTCCTCGTCATCGAGAAGCACTTTCAGCACATGTTCGGGGGTAAATTTCTGGTGCCCTTCACGCAGGGCCAGCGTCTGCGCCGACTGGATGAAGCCGCGCGAGCGTTCCGTGTATTTTTCGAAATCCATTGGTCTCTCCTCTCGGCACGTTTACCAGAGGCCCTTTTAGGCACCTCAAAAAACGCCCTGTCAGGAATATGGGGCTGATCCCTGCCCCATCAAGTGAGGCCGAAAACTTTATTCTTCGTCGGCAGCGCTTGCGGCCCGGGCCCGGCGTGGGGCACGGCCCTTCTTTTCAGCAGCCGGCTCCTCCATCACCTCAACCGGCGCCGGCCGGCGGAGGAATGAGGGGGCTTCCCAGTGGCCGGAATCGGTTTCCTGGACATTGCCGCCGGGGCGGCCCGCAGGTACCGGCTCCTGGGCCATTTGCGCTTCCGCCTCGGCGGAGCGCGGTCCGCTATCGCCATCCCGCGGCTGCTCGCCCCGGTTCTGCCAGCGGGGGCGGAAACGCTCCCGGTTGCCATCTCGGTTGTCGCGCTGGCGGTTGCCGCCAGCTGTCTCGCCGCTGTCGGCCTGCTCGCCCGAAGGGGCTTGCCCGCTTTCCGAAACCACCGCGGCCTGCGCGGTATCGGTCTCGCCTTCCGCGGCATCGCCGCCCTCTTCCTCAAAATCCTCGTCTTCCGGCCGGCGCAACTGCGTCGTCGGCTGGCCCACCGGCTGGGCCGCGGCCATCACCCGGAAATAATGTTCGGAGAACTGGAAATAGCTCTCGGCCATGACATTGTCGCCGGAAGACTGCGCGTCCCGCCCCAGCTGCATGTATTTCTCGGCCACCGTTTGCGCCGTTCCGCGCACCTTGACGTCCGGCCCGTTGCTCTCATAGACGCGGTTCGCGGAATTTCCGCCGCCCGCATTATGGCTGCCGCCCCCGCCGCCCGGTCTGCGGTTGTTGCGGCCGCGGCCGCGCTTGTTGTGCTGGCCCTGACGTGCACGGTGTCCATTATCGAAGTTCAAATCATCACTGCGGCAGAATTTGCCGTCCCATATTGTTGAGATTTTGCATTACAATTTCAAAGATCGGCCCTGATCAAAGAGTCGAAATAACCCTAATACGATGGTTGTGGTCGCAGACCTCTGCCGCAGATATTTCCCCTATCGGAAACACCATCCCCGACTGCAAAAAGCGAGATGTGTGGAACTTGTGACCTATGGTCTTTTTCCCAACATGCCGCCCAACGCCATCGCAAGGGCAGAATGAATTACCGACTCTTATGTAGCGCAGAAAAAAGCGATTTCCAATGGTTTTTTTAGCTTGGCCGGCCCGCGGCGGTTTCAGGCCCGCCTGAACACCAGGCAGCGGACAAGGCCCGACAGGTCCAAATGTTGGCTTTCCCGGGCAAAACCCTGGTCCGTAAAGAGTTCATTAACCGCATCTTCCTGTTCCGCCCCGATCTCCAGAACAACGCGGCCCTCCAGAGCCAGATTGTTCCCGGCGCCCCCCGAAATGCGGCGGTAGGCTTCCAGACCGTCAGGCCCGCCGTCAAGGGCCCCAAGGGGGTCGAATTCCCGCACATCGGCTGCCAAACCGGCGATATCCCCAAGCCGGATATAGGGCGGATTCGACACGATGAGATCAAAGCTGCCGCCAATCCCCGCAAACCAGTTCGCCTGGACAAAGCTGGCCCGGCCCGCCACGCCCAGCGCTTCGGCATTGTCCTTCGCAACCCGGAGTGCTGCCGCCGAAAGATCGCTGGCAACCGCGGTAGCCCACGGCAATTCGGCCAGCAGGGTCAAAGCAATAGCGCCCGAGCCGGTGCCAAGGTCGAGAATGCGCAAAGCTTCCCGGCCCTGCGCCAGGCCAAGCGCCGCTTCGATGAGCGTTTCCGTGTCGGCGCGGGGGTCCAGGACGTCAGGCGTCACCCGGAAGCTTCGCCCATAGAATTCACGGGTTCCGAGGATGCGCGAAACCGGTTCACATCTGCAGCGTCGGTCGATGAATTCTGAAAACCGCGTCAGAACATCGCGCGGCACACCCAGATCCGGTTCCGCCACGATGTCCTCATGCCGCAAACCTGAAGCCGCCTGAAACAGAAGCCGCGCATCTAGGGCTGCCGTGTCGATGCCGCTTGCGGCAAGGCGTTCGCCAGCTTGCTTTAAAAGCGCCCGCCGTGTCTCAGACATCAGAGGTTTCAGTGGCCAGAAGCTCCGCCTGATGCTCCGCCATGAGGGCGAGGATCAATTCCTCCAAAGCCGGGCCCTCAATGATCTGGTCGAGCTTGTAAAGCGTGAGATTGATGCGGTGGTCGGTAATCCGCCCCTGCGGAAAATTATAGGTGCGGATGCGTTCGGAACGGTCGCCGGAACCCACCTGCCCCTTGCGCTGGGCCGAACGCTCGGAATCGATGCGGTTGCGCTCGAGATCGTAAAGCCTGGACCGCAACAGCTTCATGGCCGCGTTCTTGTTCTTGAGCTGCGATTTTTCCGTCTGCTGGGCAACCGCCAATCCGGTGGGAAGATGGGTGATGCGCACCGCCGAATCCGTGGTGTTCACCGACTGGCCGCCAGGGCCTGACGAACGGTAAACATCAATGCGCAAATCCTTGTCTTCGATCTTGATGTCCACCTCTTCAGCCTCCGGCAAGACTGCAACTGTTGCCGCCGAAGTGTGAATGCGCCCCTGGGTTTCCGTATCGGGCACGCGCTGTACCCGGTGCACGCCGGATTCAAACTTCATCCGCGCATAGGCCCCGGCCCCGAAGATATTGGCGATGATTTCGCGGTAGCCTCCGTGCTCGCCGTCGCTGGCCGAAATGACTTCAACCCGCCAGCCTTTTGAGGCCGCATAGCGCTGATACATGCGAAACAGGTCGCCGGCGAAAATCGCCGCCTCGTCGCCGCCCGTGCCGGCCCGCACCTCAAGAATGACGTTGCGCTCATCGGCGGCATCGCGCGGCAACAGAAGGATCCGGATCGCATGTTCCAGTTCCACGATCTTGGCGTCGAGGGCTTCACGTTCCGCTTCGGCCATGGCAGCCAGTTCGCCGCCGGCCTTCAACATTTCCTCAACCCCCTGGCGTTCCGTATAGGCCTGCTTCAGGTTCTGCGCTGCCTTGGCCGTGGGCTCAAGCTCCGCATATTCCTTCGAAAGCTTGACGAAGACGTCGCCGGCCGGGCCCGAGGAAAGCTCGTGCTCGACACTGGCAAACCGGTGGATGATCCTGTCAAGCTTTTCAATCTGGATTGCACTCATGGCGGGGCTTGTAGCGGAAGCAGCACCCCTTCGCCAAGGCCTGAGGCGGCAGATTGGCAGTCAGCACGAATATCTGCTTTGGGCCTTGCAGGATAGGCTTCATCTGTGGTTTCTTTTTGGCAAGCAACCATAACCTTGGGGGAGTAAACACCATGATCTCGAAATCCAAGACTGCCTTTGCCGCCTTTGCCACATTGGCTTTGGCTTTTACCGCCACATCAGTTCGCGCCGCAGGTGAACTCCACGTGTTCAATTGGGGCGACTACACCAGCATGGATATGATCAAGAAATTCGAGGAGAAGTATGACGTCAAGGTGTCGATCACCGACTATGATTCGAACGACACCGCGCTCGCCAAGGTCCGCACCGGCGGCCACGGGTTCGATGTCGTTGTACCCTCGGCAAACTATGTGCCGATCTGGATTTCGGAGGAACTGGCACTCGAAACCAACCCCAACCAGATGGAGAATTTCAAGAACATCATGCCGCAGTTCCAGGACGTGCCATATGATCCGGGCCGGAAATATTCCGTGCCGTGGCTGTGGGGCACCACAGGCGTTGCTGTGAATACATCAATCTATTCCGGCGATGTCGATACGCTCTCGGTGATCCTGGACCCGCCGCAGGAGCTTGCCGGAAAGATCAACGTTGTGCCGGAAATGGGTGACGTGATGGCACTGTTCATCATGTATGCGGGCGGCGAAATCTGCACCGAAGACAAGGCGGTGTTGATGAAGGTCCGCGACATGGTGAAAGCCGCCAAGCCCAAGTGGCTGGCCATGGACTACAGCAACGTCGAGAAGCTCGCCAAGGGCGACTATGCGGCCAGCCTTGAATGGAACGGCGGCGCCTTCCGCGCCCGCCTGCAGAATTCCGCGATCAAGTGGGGCTATCCGAAGGAAGGCTTCGTTGTCTGGATGGATAACGTGCTGGTTTTGAAGGACGCCAAGAATGTTGAGAACGCCAAGCTGTTCCAGAACTACCTGATGACCCCGGAAGCAGCGGGATTGAACTCAACCTTCGCCCGCTATGCCAATGCCATAACGGGTTCGGAAGAGTTCATGCCCGAAGACATGAAGGCGGCTCGTGAAATTGTCATTCCACCGGAACTGGCGGACAAGGGCAGGTTTATCGCCGCCTGTCCGCCGCGTGTGACGGAGCTCTACACGGCTCTGTGGACCGAAATGCTGAAGTAATCACTTCAGGTCCATGCGATTGATCTGTGGTTTTGGTGCGTGGTTTCAGGCCACGCACTAAAGCTGCTTCCACCGCAAATGCAGTGGCTGTCAGCCCTCGAAGGTTGAAAGATTGAGCGAGCGGCCAACCAGGATTTCACCGGGCGTTCCGAGAATGCCCTTCTCCTTGCCGTCGATCACATAGCTCAGAAGCCCGCCATCGCGCGCGATGACCACAAGGCCTTCCCGGTCCGGCACCTGGTAGGTGTCGCCCTTCATCAGCATCTGGGTCATCACCACATTGCCTTGCGCGTCTTCAACCCGCACCCAAACCGGGGCTTTGGCTTTCAGCACAAGGCGTGTCGTTTCGTTCTTGGCGCCGAACACGCGCCCTTCAGCGGTCTGCATGACGTCGTCGACCACGGGCACATCAAGTGTCGCGGTTTCTGGTTCAGGAATGGGAACAGCCGTCTGTTCCTCGGGCACTTGCTTGGCAATGAATGCGCCAAGCCCGCCCAAATCCGCATCTGCGGGATTGCTCAGGTCCGTGGCAGTGCTGTCGGTCGAAGCCAGAACATCATCAGGCATCGTCTCTTGCGTGATCTTGACCCTGGCGGCCTCCGGTCCCGTGGAGGCCGTCGGCATCGGATCGGCGGCAATCGCCACCTGCGCTTCAGGGGCTGCAACCTCTTCCAGGGGAATCATCATCCAGCTTGCGCCTGCGAAAATGAAAATGGCGCCGGCAATGGATGCAACCAGACCGCCTGCTCCGCCGGGAATATCCGACAGCTTGATGTTCAGCGGCATCAGCTTTGGCATTTTTCCAAAGCTCAGAATTTTGGCGCTCGACAGGGGCGCGGGATTTGCCGGATGGCTGGTGCGCGGCGCGATCGCCGGCCGCGGCAGGAATTCAATGTAATGATGGAGAAGCGGCTCCGGATCAAAACCCAGGTATTCCGCATAGGCCGAAATCATCTCGAGCGCTTCCATGCGCGTCGGCATGCGCGTCATGTCGCCGAATTCGATGGCTTCCACATGGTAGGGATGAATGCCCGTGGCTTCGCCGGCTTCCTCCAGGGTCTCGCCACGCTTTTCGCGCTCGCGCTGCAAAAACCAGCCGGCTTCCCCCGCGGGATCGCTTGCGCCATCTGGTTTCTCACGGAAGCCTGCGGCTTCATATTCCGTTTCGTCACGGCCAAATTCAAGCTGTGGGTCGTCCATGGTCTTACTCTCTCGTGCTACCAAGCATTAACTTTTTACTAACGCTGCTTTTCGAGAGAATGACGCAGAATGGTTATCAGCAAGCTAACGCCCTGATTAAATTAAACCGGAACGCCATTGCGCTGGGCAAATTCCAGGAGATCGCCCCGGATCGAATGGGCCGGGCTTTTCAGCAGCGGCGCCATGAAGGACCAAAGCTTGCCCTGGTCCAGCTTCAGCAGCATCGCCTTCACCGGCCCAATGCCAGAGGGAACCATGGAAACCGATGTGAGCCCGATGCCGAGCAGCCCCATGGCTTCCAGGGGGCGCCCGCCGAGTTCGCCGCAAAGTGTGACCGGCTTGCCGTGGGCCTTTGCCTTTTCAACGATCAGCCGCATGGCGCCAAGCGCTGCCGGGCTTAAGGGATCATAGCGCCCGGCAAGCCTCGGATTGCCGCGATCCGAGGCAAAGAGGAACTGCACCAGGTCATTGGACCCGACCGAGGCAAAATCGATCAGCGGCAGAAGCTGGTCAAGCTGCCAGATAAGGGCAGGAATCTCAATCATCACGCCAAGCTGCAGCGACTTTGGCAACGCATGCCCCCGCGCCAGAAGATAGGCCTTTTCCAGATCAACAATGTCCCTGGCCCGCAGGTATTCGTCCACATCGGCGATCATCGGGAACATGATCTTGAGATCATGGCCCTGCCCGGCAATCAAAAGTGAGCGTACCTGCAGGCGCAGCAGGGCGGGCCGGTCCAGCGCCATGCGGATGGAACGCCAGCCGAGCGCCGGATTGTCTTCCCGCGGCTGACGCAAGTAGGGCAGGGACTTGTCGGCGCCGATATCGAGCGTGCGGAACACCACCGTCTTGCCGTGTGCCTGATCGAGAATGGCCTTGTAGTGGCGCACCTGCGAAGTGAGACGCGGGAATCTGCTGGCCATCATGAAATGCAGTTCGGTGCGGTAAAGGCCGACGCCGTCGGCGCCTGAATCATGCAGGTGCGGCAGATCGACGATCAATCCCGCATTGATGTTGAGATTGATCTTGACGCCATCCTTGGTGACCGCCGGCACATCGCGCAGCACCGCGTATTGCGCCTGCTTGCGCGCGTAGAAACGCACCTTCTCGGCATAGGACTTTTGCAGGTCGGCTGACGGCCTGACGAACAGCTCGCCGGTATTGCCGTCAATGACGATGGAGCTTCCCGTATCCACAAGGTCAATAAGGCCGGCAGCCTGGCCGACGGCTGGAATGCCAAGGGCCCGCGCCACAATGGCCACATGGCTGGTCTTTCCGCCTTCCTCCAGAATGACGCCGCGGATCTTGTTGCGGTCATAGTCCAGAAGTTCGGCGGGGCCCATGTTGCGCGACACGATGATCGCATTGGCCGGCAGGTCGCCGCGTGAGGCGGTTGCAACCGCTCCGGTCAGGATGCGCATCAGGCGGTTTGAAAGATCATCCAGGTCATGCATGCGCTCGCGCAAGTAGGGATCGGGCGTGCGCATCATGCGCGCCCGGTTGTCGCTCTGCACCCGCTCGACCGCAGCCTCGGCGGTGAGCCCCGTATCGACGGCCTCGCCCAGCCGGTTCACCCAGCCCTTGTCGTGGGCGAACATGCGGATGGTTTCGAGCACGTCGGAATAATCCGTGGCGCGCAGCGATTCCGTGCCATCTAGCAACTGGTCGACCTGCAGGTGAAGCTGCTGGATTGCCTCTTCAAGCCGCTTCTTTTCCAGCGGGATGCTTTCGGCGATGAGATTGTGGATGGGAACGCGTGGTTCATGCAGCACCACATGGCCGAGCGCTATGCCGTCCGCCAGCGACTCGCCGCGCAGGTGATGGCTGCGCATGTGGGCAACGTCAGCCGCCACTTCGCGCGCCACTTCGCGCAGTTCCCCCGAGGCAATGACTTCGGCCAGAACCATGGCCGTGGTCTGCAGCGCCTCTTCCTCCTCCTCGGAATAATGCCGCCGCGTGCGGTTTTGCACCACCAGCACGCCAATCACCGTGCCGCCCCGCATGATGGGCGAGCCGAGGAACGAGTGGTAAATTTCTTCGCCGGTTTCCGGCAGGTATTTGAATGACGGATGGTTTTGCGCGTCAGCCAGATTGAGGCCAATCGCCTGGTCGCCAATGAGGCCCACCAGGCCCTCGCCCACTTTCAGCTTGGACTTGTGGACAGCGCCGCGCTTCAGGCCTTCCGTGGCATAGAGCTCAAGCACCTGGCCCGGCCGCATGACATAGATCGAGCACACCTCGGCCACCATGTTGGCCGCGATCAGGGTCGCGATTTTGTCCAGCCGCTTTTGTGCCGTGTCCGGCTCCGCCATGACCTCGCGGAGCCGCCGGAGCAGGACACGCGGGCCAAGGGCGGAATGGGCCATCAGCAGGTGTCCTCACGCTGCCGCTTCCAGCGGCAGCGGGTCATGTATTTTTGACGGGTGCTGCTGTGCATGGGCTTCAAGCTTCCAATCCATAGGCCTGGTGCAGGGCCCGCACCGCGAGCTCCGTGTAGGCCTCATCAATCAGAACACTGACTTTGATTTCCGAGGTCGTGATCGCCTGGATGTTGATGCCCTTGTCGGCCAGCGAGCGGAACATCTTCGCGGCAACGCCCGCGTGGCTCCGCATGCCGATGCCGACCACCGAAACCTTGGCCACATCAGCCGAATGAGTGAGCTCCAGGAACCCGATCTTGTCCTTCACGCCATTCAGGACCTCGATGGCCTTGCGCAGGTCCTTGCGTGCCACGGTGAAAGTGATGTTGGCGGTTGAACCGTCGGTTGAAACGTTCTGCACGATCATGTCGACGCTGATGTCAGCCTCCGCCAGGGGACCGAACACCGAGGCCGATACGCCCGGCTGGTCCTTCACCTTGCGGATCGAAACCTTCGCTTCATCGCGCGAATAGGCAATTCCGCTGACTACATGCTGTTCCACGATCTTGTCCTCTTCGCAAACAATTGTTCCCGGGCCGCTGCCGTCCGGCTTGTTCTGGTTGGGCGAGTCAGGCGCTTCAAAGCTCGACCTTACCTGCAAGGGTACCTTGTACACCATGGCAAGTTCAACCGAGCGCGGCTGCAGGACCTTGGCCCCCAGTGAGGCCTGTTCCAGCATTTCCTCATAGGAAATCCGGTCAAGCTTGCGCGCCCCCGTCACAATTCGGGGATCGGCCGTGTAAACCCCGTCCACATCCGTATAAATGTCGCAGGCCGCGTCAAGCGCCGCGGCAATCGCCACCGCCGACGTATCCGAGCCGCCGCGCCCCAGCGTGGTGATGCGTTTGTCCGGCCCGATGCCCTGGAACCCGGCAACCACCGCAACCTGGCCCTGCTCCATGCGTTTTCTGATCTCCGCCGCATCGATTTCGGCAATCCGCGCCGAGGCATGCACGCCATCGGTTTTCAGCGGGATCTGCCAGCCGTGCCAGGACCGAGCCGGAACCCCCATGTCCTGCAGGATAATGGCCAGAAGCCCTGCCGTGACCTGTTCGCCCGAGGCGACAATGGCGTCATATTCCCGGGCATCATGCACCGCGGCGGCTTCCTTGCACCAGGCCACCAGCTGGTCCGTGGTTCCGGCCATGGCAGAGACAATGACGGCCACATGGTTACCGGCCTTCACCTCGCGCAGGACATGGCGCGCCACATTGCGGATACGCCCGATATCCGCAACCGAAGTGCCTCCAAACTTCATAACCAAACGGCCCATCGGCCAAAATCCTTCTTGATCCCGAAACGCTGGCTTGCAGCCAAATCAGATGTAAAGTGAACTTTTTAGGTGCGACGCGGCGTACTCATAGATGAGGGTCCTTGCTTATGCAATAATGGCCCCCATAAAAATGGATGTTTGAAATGACTGCCGCAGCCCAAACCACCCTTGATCCCGCCGAAGTCGAGAAATTCTCCAAAATGGCTGCCGAATGGTGGAATCCCAAGGGTAAATTCGGCGTTCTCCATGTCTTTAACCCGGTCCGGCTGGCTTTTATCAAGGAACAGGTTTGCGCCCGATTTGGCCGCGATCCCTATGATCCCAAGCCCTTCAGGGGCCTGCGCTTCCTCGACATCGGCTGCGGCGGCGGGCTCCTGACCGAACCCATGGCAAGGCTTGGAGCAACCATCCTCGGCGTCGACCCTTCCGAAAAAAACATCCTGACCGCCAGGGTCCATGCGGAAGAACAGGAACTCGCCATCGATTACCGCTGTGCCACCGCCGAGGACCTGGCAGCCGCGGGCGAGCGTTTCGATGTCATCCTCAACATGGAAGTGATCGAGCACGTGGCGAACCCGCAAGGCTTCACCCGCATCTGTGTCGAGATGCTCAATCCTCAGGGCTTGATGTTCGTGGCTACTATCAGCCGCACCCTCAAATCCTTCGGCCTTGCCATCATCGGCGCCGAATACGTCCTGGGCTGGCTGCCCAAGGGCACTCACCAGTGGGAAAAATTCATAACTCCTGCTGAGTTGAAAACCTGGCTCGCCGACAATCACATCGCCATCAAGGGCGAAACCGGCGTCACCTACCACCCGCTCGCCAATGAATGGCGCAGGTCACGCGACATGGATGTGAATTACATGCTGGTGGGGCAGAAGAACTAGTTCGAATCTTCCGGCAATCTCGGCAGTGGATGGACTTCAATGCCTTCGTCGATCAGGGCCTTGGCGTCTTCGGGTTTGGCCTCGCCATAGATGCCGCGCTTTTCGCTTTCGGCATAATGGATCTTCCGCGCTTCATCGGCAAACCGGTCGCCCACATATTCGGCGTTGGCTTCGACTGACTTGCGCATCTCGCGCATCATCTGCATCAGTTTCTGCGTGCGGGGATCGACCGTGCCCGCCACCATTGTTTGCGAAGCCTCCGCCTTCCGGTTGGACCTCACCGGAATGCCGGGCGCCATGAGCTGCTTGCTCACCGCATCAGAGCCGCAATGGGTGCATGAGATCAAGTGCCGCTTGACCTGCTTGTCAAATGCCGCACTGTCCCGGAACCAGCCATCAAA
>JAEUMI010000156.1 GCA_016792825.1 Hyphomicrobiales bacterium | reverse complement strand
GACTTTGCGCACGTCAAGGCCCGATTGCAGCATGGCAATCATCTTGTACCAGGTTTCGAACATCTCGCGGCCATAGATGCCCTTTATGGTAAGCGACTTGAAAATCACGCGGTTCCAGTCCACCGGCACCGGGCTCGACGGAATGCCCAGCATGGCAATCTTGCCGCCGGTGATGATGTGGTCGGTCATCTGGTCAAACGCCTGGGGGGCGCCTGACATTTCCAGGCCGATGTCAAAACCTTCGCGCATGCCGATGCGCTGCATGACGGATTCCAGATCCTCCTTGGAGACATTCACGGTGACCGCATCGGTTACCTGATTGCAGAGCTCGAGGCGGTAGTCGTTGATGTCGGTTATGACTACGTGGCGGGCGCCGACATGGCGGCAAACGGCAGCGGCCATAATGCCGATGGGGCCGGCCCCGGTGATCAATACATCCTCGCCGACCAGATCGAAGGACAGTGCGGTGTGAACCGCATTGCCCAGGGGATCGAGGATTGCTCCGATTTCATCATCGACTTCGGGCGGGAGATGAATGGCGTTGAAGGCGGGAAGCTTCAGATATTCGGCAAAGGCACCCGGCACGTTGACGCCCACGCCCTTGGTTTCAGGATCCAGGTGGAAATGGCCGGCGCGGGCCATGCGGCTCTTCATTCCGATCAAATGGCCCTCGCCGGAAACCCGGTCGCCCACTTTCACGGTGCGGACATGGCTTCCGATCTCGGTTACCACGCCCGCATATTCATGGCCCACCACCATGGGCACGGGAATGGTCTTTTGGGCCCATTGGTCCCATTTCCAGATATGCAGATCGGTTCCGCAGATGCCGGTTTTGGCAACCTTGATGAGAATATCATCGGGGCCAATCCTGGGGACGGGTTCATCACGGAGAACGAGGCCTTCCTTGGCTTCTGCCTTGACCAGCGCGCGCATCAGATCACTCCCAATTCCTTGCCAACCGCCGCAAAGGCGGCGATGGCTTCATCAATGTCAGCGGACGAATGGGCGGCGGACATTTGCGTCCTGATCCGCGCCTTGCCTTGGGGCACAACGGGGAAGAAGAAGCCCGTCACATAAATGCCGCGCTCATAAAGCTTCGCCGCCATGTCCTGGGCCAGCTTGGCTTCGCCCAGCATTACCGGAATGATCGGGTGCTCACCTTCCAGAAGATTGAACCCGGCCTTGCTCATGCCGGCGCGAAAACGCCTGGCATTGTCGAAAAGCGTGGCACGCAAATCATCGCTCTGCTCGGCCAGGTCGATAGCCCTGATCGCGGCGGCAACGATGGGCGGCGGCAGGGCATTGGAGAAGAGATAGGGACGCGAGCGCTGGCGCATGAGATCGACGATGGGTTTGGCAGCGGCAATGTAACCGCCGGCAGAGCCGCCCAGGGCCTTGCCCAGCGTGCCGGTGAGTATATCAACCTTGATGCCGGCGCGGGCGGGCGTTCCCCTGCCCTGCGGGCCGGTGAAGCCCGTGGCGTGGCAATCATCAACGAGGATAAGCGCGTCATAGGCATCCGCCAGTTTCCTGATTTCGCGCAGCTTTGCGAAATAGCCGTCCATGGAGAACACACCGTCGGTCACGATCACGATGCGGCGCTTGTTTTCGGCTCGGGTTTTTTTCAACTGGATCTCGAGGTCCGCCATGTCGCCGTTAGCGTAGCGGTAGCGCGCGGCCTTACAGAGGCGGATGCCATCAATGATCGAGGCATGGTTCAGGGCATCGGAAATAACGGCGTCCTGTTCGCCGAAGAGCGGTTCGAACACGCCGCCATTGGCATCAAAGCAGGCGGCGTAGAGGATGGCATCTTCCATTTGCACATAGCTGGCAATGCGGGCTTCGAGTTGGGTGTGAAGGTCCGAAGTCCCGCAGATAAAGCGCACGGAGGCCATGCCGAGGCCGTGGCTGTCCAGGGCTTCCTTGGCGGCCTTGATAAGGACGGGATGGTCGGCCAGGCCCAGGTAGTTGTTGGCGCAGAAATTCAGAACCTTGCGGTGGCCG
>JAEUMI010000105.1 GCA_016792825.1 Hyphomicrobiales bacterium | reverse complement strand
ATGGACGAGGCTTATGCCGTGACCGGAATTTGGAAGCCTTCGGCCTGACTCACCAGCTGCCAGTATTTGGCATGCTTTTCCAGGGTTCGGCGACCGGCAGATAACCTTCGCCCTTCTGTAATATCTCAATTGAGATGCCGTCCGGCGTTTTGATGAAAGCCATGCGGCCCTCGCGCGGCGGCCGGTTGATGGTTATTCCTTGGGCCATCAGCTTGGCGCAGTAGTCGTAAACATTGTCTACCTCGATCGCCAGGTGGCCAAAGTTCCGCCCGCCCGTGTAAACTTCCGGATCCCAGTTGTAGGTAAGCTCGACTGGTGCATCAGGGCTCTCCGGTGCGGCGACAAACACCAGTGTGTAGCGTCCCTTTTCATTGACGTGCCGGCGCTGCTCCGCAAAGCCGAGCTTGTTGATGAAAAAATCCAGCGAAGCGTCCAGATCGGTGACGCGGATCATGGTATGCAGATATTTCATGGAATCCTCATGAGTTGGAGTAGGCCTGAGCGGCATCTTTAGCCCTGCGCTGGGCAAAAGTCCGCAACGAATCACCCACGCGGCTGATCCAGAATTACCAGATTTGCCATCCGGCAACGAAAATCTGCAGTTTCGGGTCAGCCGCGCAGATTCAGAAACTGATTCGATTCGCGGCGGCAGGCGTGGCCCTGGCAAAATAGAAATTCCCGCTATATCTCAAAGTCATACCGAATTTTTTCCACATCATCGCTGCAATCAGCAGATGCAGCAATGCCACAGTTGGAGTTTTCCATCAGGCTGGGCGTGAATCGCACTGTACAAATCTTTAATAAATGATCAAAACTTGGCCCTGTGGCAGGCAGAGGCAAGGCAGCCACACAAAAATGGGGTGGGTGAAACATGGCGGTGAGTATCACCTCTACTACTGATGCAGTAGTTGGGCTCGAACAAGGCGCAGAGCCCAATGTGCAGATAATCCAGATTGATGGCCTCGTGAAGTGGTTCGACGTGGGCCGCGGCTATGGCTTTATCATTCCGAATAACGGCATGCCGGACATTCTTCTGCACTTGAGCTGTCTCAAGCGCGATGGTTTTGAAGCCCCGCTCGAAGGGGCGCGCGTCACCTGCGAGGTTGTCGCCCGTCAGAAGGGCTATCAATGCCTGCGCGTTCTCTCGGTTGATCTTTCAACCGCCATTCATCCGGTTGAGCGCAAATCCCGCACTCATAATACCGTGGTGGCATCCACTGGCTGGGTTCGCGCCAAGGTAAAATGGTTCAACCGGGCCCGAGGCTTTGGTTTTGTTTCGGAAGGTGAAGGCAAGCCTGACGTGTTTGTCCACATGGAAACCCTGCGCAAAACCGCAATTGCCGAATTGGTGCCGGACCAGTGGGTATACGTGAAATTCGGCGAGGGTCCGAAGGGCAATATGGCCGCCGAAATCCGCCTGAGCCTTGAGGGTGGACCGCCCCATACGAACTAGGCTAGATTTGCCAAATCTGTTGCGTATGAGGAGAATCGATGAAACAGGTCATCTCGATCGTCGTGGCCTGCTTCTTGTGGTTGGCCGGATCGTCGGCGGCCTTGTCCGAAAACGCCCAGATTTCAAAGCTCGAGCCGGTAACGGTCACCAGCGCCACCACCGCCACCATGTTCATTGCCGAGATCGCCGACACCGAGGAACTGCGCACCCGCGGCCTGATGTTCCGTCACTTCCTGCCTGAAGACAAAGCCATGCTCTTTGACTATGAGCAGCCGCGCCCCGTGGCCATGTGGATGAAAAACACCAACATTTCCCTCGACATGCTGTTCATCAGGGAAGACGGCACCATCGCCGCCATTGCCGAGGATACGGTGCCCCAGTCGCTTGACACCATCAGTGTCCAGGAGCCCGTCAGGGGTGTCCTCGAACTGGCCGCCGGCACTGTCAAAAGACTGGGTTTGCGGCCAAATGACAAGGTTTATCACCGTATTTTCAAGACCGTGGAGGACTAGCTTGCTCTCCCCAAGGTTTTCTCTATAAGCAGCGCTTCGGATGTATAAATAGTCTGAGATGTCGGGGCGTAGCGCAGTCTGGTAGCGCACCTGCCTTGGGCGCAGGGGGTCGCGAGTTCGAATCCCGCCGCCCCGACCATTCAGGAATTTGCCAGTGAAGAGGGCAGACGGCCATGGTCGCACGTATCTACAAGCCTTCCCGCAGCGCCATGCAATCGGGCAAGGGCAAGTCTGAAAACTGGCTGCTTGAGTTTGAAACTGAGGCGCCGCGCACCACCGATCCGCTGATGGGCTGGACCTCTTCCGGCGACACGCGCCAGCAGCTCAAGCTCAGCTTCGAAACCAGGGAACTCGCCATTGCATACGCCACGAAGAACGGCCTGGCCTATGTCGTGGCGCCTGAACCTCCGGTGCGTCTGCACAAGAAGTCCTATTCTGATAATTTCAAGTGGGGCCGGTCCGATAACTGGACCCATTGAATGACACCGTCCGACCTCGTAGCTCAGTTGGACTAGAGCAAGTGCCTTCTAAGCACTAGGTCGCTGGTTCGAATCCAGCCGAGGTCGCCAGTCTTTTCAAAATCTTAGGGGCGAAGCTTGGACGGACACTTGCTCCGGGTCACCAACAACCTGCGCCATGGGTTCGCAAACCCAAGCTGTGGACTGCGCCACATTTGCCGCAATGTCTCCATAAAAGAGTCCCGTTGGTATCCACCTGTAGGATCCAAAGGTAAGGCGCGTCATGAATCAGAACAAGTTTTCGGAATACTGGGCGCAGGCGCAATTCTGCTATTCAAGGGCTGAAGTGGCAAAAAACCCAGCGTCCAAACGGCTCTGGATTCAATTGGCGCAAGACTGGATTGCGCTTTCGGAAAGCCTGGTGCCTGAATCCGATCAGGAATACTACATCCGCCGCAAGCAGCAGTTGGAACCCTTCCTGGTCGCTTGAGCCGCACGGCCCGGTTCTAGGTGCCGCGCTTGCGTGCAAACCTGTAGGCAACGACCAATCCCATAATCATGCCAAGCGCGATGCCGCCAAGTATCCAGAACGCTACGACGAAACCCGAATAGCCTTCGAAGCCCGACGTGTTGGCAATTTCAACATACGCTAATCCGGCAAGCAGCCCGGCGACGCCGCCGCCCGCAGAGCCCAGTACGAGTCCCAATGCTGCAAGTCCAAGCCGGCGTGCCAATTTCATGAGATGAGAATGACGGCTTGGGGCGCCAGCGTCAATTGACCATAGCGCCCTGAAGCTGGAGCGTTGAGCGGTGAGCTCGATCAATAAATCAGTGCATAACTTTGTCTGAGAATTGAAATGATGAATTCAATTCGGCAACGTCTCGGAATGGGCAGGAGCGTTTATCCTGCCGGGGCCCTTGATATTCCGAGAAGTTACGAAACGTGGCGGACGTTCCTAAAATCGGCAGCGGCAACTTCGCGGCTTTTCGCGCCCAGGCTGAGCGCTGCTTTCTTCATGCGCAACTCGCCGACGATCAGGAGACCAGATTGCGCTGGACGTCCCTCGGGGAAACCTGGCTGGCCTTCGCCGACAAGCTTGGCTTGCGTTGGCCCATGACCGCTTCCGAACCCCCGATCAGTTCCCACGGTCCCACCTACCACTAGCTGCCGTCGCAAGGGTTTCGCCGCAGCGCGTACTCCATAGACGGCTAGTGCATGTTCGCTGCCTTGTGCGAGCACATGCACCTTCGCGGCTTTGCGTATTCCTCAATGCAACCCAACATTACAGAAATAAGTTGACACAACTTTTAGAAGTGACATTCTCTTCGCCGGAATTGGGCGGACCCTATTACAGAAGGACGAAAGTGGCGCGCGGTGGCTCAGCAGCCAGACGCCCCGCGTCTGGCGAACGGCTGCGCGTGCGGGGAGGTCGCTATGTACTGCAGATTCAAATCATATCGTGCCATTGCAATGCTCGCGAGCCTGTCGGCATCGCTTGCCGCTTGCGATGGCGGAACGATTTACAGGAAAGGCAGCCTCGGCAGCTTTCAGACGTTAAGCGTAGACGCCAGACAACGGCTGGTGGTTTCAGGAACACGGCAATCCGATGGCGTCCGCGTCATATGCGCTGAACCGAGCCCGGACGCGCTGGTGGCGCAGGCTGCGGTGCTGTCGGCGCGCGGCAATTTTACCGGTCAAACCGGAGCCCGTTCGGCAGGCGGGTCGGCGGTGGTGGGTTTTCAGGAATCGGCCGCTTCAATCGGGCTGCGCACCCAAAGCATTCAGGTTCTGCGGGACGGATATTACCGCCTGTGCGAAACCTACCTGAACGATGCGATCAACCGGGAGCAATACCTGGCCGTCATCAAGAACGTGGATACGTTCATTGCCGTTTCACTGGCCATCGACGGGCTGAGCAATCCTAAAGCCGCGCAGAATGTTGCGATAACAACCGGCTCGATTACCGCCGAGAGCGGTGGCGAAGGCGCAAGCGGCACGGCCCGATCCATAATCGGAGATCCTGCTGCACCCGTGATAAAAGACCCCCAGGCTTCCGGCAAGGCTGATGCCAACATCGCCGTAGCCCAGATCGTCCGGGACTATCTCAACTACAATAAGAACAGCGAGTGCGATCCCAGATATGAATGCAGCAAGCTCTGGAACAAGGATCTTCTGGTGGCCAAGTAGGAACCCCGCCAGCCCGCTTAACTGCAGTAGCTAATTATTCAAAAACTCTGCGCATTTCGGCGCCGGCAGCGGTCCCCAAGGCATGATGGGAACTGTGGAGGTGGAGTTCTGCGGGCTGCCCTCGATGATCTTGTCCGTGTAGGCAAGATACACCAGAACATTCCGCTTGGCGTCGCAGCCGCGCACGATCTGCATTTTCTTGAAGAAAAGTGAGCGGCGCTGGCGATAGATTTCCTCGCCCTGGACAAACTTGGCCTTGAGCGTGACCGGGCCTATTTGGCGGCAGGCCAGCGATGTCTCGGAACGTTCTTCCGCAAATCCGGCCCAGCCCGACCATCCGCCAATTTCCGGCACGGTGAAATAGCAGGCAACACCCTCAACCTGGGGATCGTCAATGACATAGGTTGCCAGCTTCGCGTCGGGTGACAGCAGGCGCCACACCGTAGTCTTCTTGAAAATAAGCTCCGGGTCATCGCTTGCCTGGGCGAGGGCCGAGGTTGCGGGTGCCAGAAGCACTGAAATCAATACAAAAATCCGGAAAAACAGCTTCATCCCAATCTCCTTTAGAAGCCATAGATAGGAATTATATCCATCGGTTCAAGAAGATTTTTTGAGGCGTTCAAACCCTTGTTTCAAATCAACAATCAGGTCGTCTGGGCTTTCCAGCCCGATATGGAGGCGCAGGCAGGGGCCCGGCGCTGTCCAGGTGGTGGCGGTCCGCACCGGCTTGAAGGGAACCACGAGGCTTTCGAACCCGCCCCAGCTGAAACCCATGCCAAACAGGCTCAGGCCATCAAGCATGGCCGCGACCGATTGATCAGATGTTGGTTTCAGAACGACGGAAAACAGTCCCGAAGCGCCGGTGAAATCCCGTTTCCAGATCTGATGGCCCGGATCATTGCTGAGGGCAGGGTACATGACACTTTCAACCTCGCTCCGCCCGCGCAGCCATTCCGCCACGGCAGTGGCGTTGCGCATGTGTCGTTCGAGCCGCACGCTCATGGTGCGCAGCCCCCGCAGCGCCAGATACATGTCATCGGGGCCAGCAAACTGCCCCATCACTTCGAACGCCTGCTTGAATTGTTCCCAGGTCTTTTCATTGCAGACCGTGGATCCCAGCATGGCGTCCGAATGGCCGACAATGTATTTTGTCGCCGCCTGGACCGAAACATCGCAGCCATGGGCAAACGCATCAAAATAAAATCCGCCCGCCCAGGTGTTATCCAGAATGACGATGCAGTTCTTGCCATGGGCGACGTCGGCAATCACTGGAATGTCCTGCACCTCCATGGTTTGCGAACCCGGGCTCTCGCAATAGACTACCTTGGTGTTGGCGCGGATCAGGCCGGCGATGCCGCGCCCGATCAGCGGATCATAATATGTGGTTTCGATTCCCAAACCCTTGAGGATGGAATCGCAGAGCTGGCGCACTGGATGGTAAACCGTGTCGGGGATCAGCACATGCTCGCCGGCTTTCAGGAAGGCCAGCAGCGTTGTCGTGACCGCCGCAAGCCCCGACGAGGACACCTTGCAGTCATGCCCTCCTTCAAGAGCCGCAATGGCCGTTTCAAGCGCCCGCGAAGTGGGCGTGCCCTTCCTCCCATAGGTATAGGGCTGGTCGCGTTCGAGAAGTGTTTTGACCGTCGGGAAGGTGATGGTGGAGGCGTGGTAAACCGCTGGATTGACAATCCCGTGCTCCGCAAACTCGCGGCCCGCCACAATCAGCCTGGTTTCCGCCTTCAATGAAGTGAGATCGCTCTTCTTTTTTGACATTTCCACGTCCAGTCGGGTTAAGAGACCTTTCTACATGCCAAGCCGGGCAAGAGAAAGCAAATGAGCGACATGTCTCCCCTGCAACGCCTGCTGTTGAAGGCTGTCCGTTATGCCAGCCTCGGCGCGGCAATATTACTCCTTGGTTTTCTGGTTCTGGCGCTGTGGCAGAAGCTCGCAACCGGGCTCACCAGCCAGGATTACGGTTTCTTTGGGATTGTTGGCCTGATGCTTCTGGGCGCCGTCTGGCTTTATCGCGCCATTGGCCGTGAAATGGACAATCCCGGGGCTTGAACCAGAGCCCTCAAACCAGTACCAAGGCGCCCGAATACAGGTGAAGGCTATGATTTCTGAAAAGCGCGTGGCGGAATCGAAGGACTGGATCAAGGGGGCAACTGGTGATTGGGAAATCATCATTGGACTCGAGGTCCACGCCCAAGTCACTTCAAAATCCAAGCTCTTTTCGGGTTCTTCGGCTGAATTTGGCGGGGAACCCAACGACCATGTCTCGCTGGTGGATGCCGCCATGCCCGGCATGCTGCCGGTCATCAACGAGTTCTGTGTGGAGCAGGCGGTGCGCACCGGCCTTGGCCTGAAAGCGCGGATCAATAATTATTCGATCTTCGACCGGAAGAACTATTTCTATCCCGACCTGCCGCAGGGTTACCAGATTTCCCAGTACAAGCAGCCCATCGTCGGCGAAGGCGTGGTCACCATCGATCTCGACGATGGCAAGACCGTTGATGTGGGCATTGAGCGCCTGCATCTTGAGCAGGACGCCGGCAAGTCCATGCATGACCAGCACCCCAGCATGAGCTTCGTTGATCTGAACCGTTCAGGCTGCGCCCTGATGGAGATTGTCTCGAAGCCCGACATGCGCTCCTCCGATGAAGCGCGCGCCTATGTCACCAAGTTGCGCCAGATCATGCGCTACCTCGGCACCTGTGACGGCAACATGGAGCAGGGTTCGCTCCGCGCCGATGTCAACGTTTCGGTACGCAAGCCCGGCAACAAGTTCGGCACGCGCTGCGAAATCAAGAACGTGAACTCGGTGCGCTTCATGGGTCAGGCCATTGAGTTCGAGGCCCGCCGCCAGATCGGCATCCTCGAGGATGGCGGCAAGATCGACCAGGAAACCCGGCTCTACGACCCCAAGAAGGGCGAAACCCGCTCCATGCGCTCCAAGGAAGAGGCTCACGATTACCGCTACTTCCCCGATCCTGACTTGCTGCCGCTTGAATTCACCGATGATTGGGTGGCAGCGATCAGGAGCAGCCTGCCGGAACTTCCCGATGAAAAGCGCAACCGCTTTGTGAGCGCCTATGGCCTGTCCGTTTATGATGCCAGCGTCTTGAGCGCCGAGCGGGCATCGTCGGATTTCTTTGAGGCCACGGCAAAGGGCAGGGACGGCAAGATTGCGGCAAACTGGGTGATCAATGAACTCTTTGGCCGATTGAACAAGGAAGGCAGGACAATTGAATCCACCCCGGTTTCCGCCGACCAGCTTGGCGGCATCGTGGATCTCATTACGTCGGGCACGATTTCAGGGAAAATCGCCAAGGAGGTCTTCGAGATAGTCTGGGCCGAGGGCGGCCTGCCCGCCGAAATTGTCGAACGCCGGGGCCTTAAACAGGTGACCGACAGCGGCGCCATTGAAAAGGCCGTCGATGAGATAATTGCCCAGAATCCCGACAAGATTGCTGCTGTTTTGGCCAAACCTTCCATGCTGGGCTGGTTCGTGGGCCAGGTCATGAAGTCGACAGGTGGCAAGGCAAATCCCCAGGCTGTTAACGATTTGCTCCGCCAAAAACTAGGAATTAACTAAGTAGATTCAGCATCTTAGATAGTATTTCCGTTTCCGAATATTTTCCGCTATAGTCCGTGTGCAGATTTGTTATGCATGTGGGACAAGCGAGGATACTCCGATGGCTAAACCAGCCAAAAAAGTGGCTAAAAAGCCTATTGCCAAAAAAAAGCCAGTAAAATCAAAGCCTAAGAAGTCTGTCAAAGTAGCAACCTCCAGCGGCGACAAGCAGCGCTTCACCCTTCACGGCACCATGACGTCCGGCCCATCCTATACGGTGGGGCTCATGCTGTCCCTGTGCCGCCATCCCTTTTCCTATATCCATGTCAATCTCCGCGAAGGCCAGCACAAGCAGCCCGACTATCTGGTGAAAAACCGCTATGGCCAGGTGCCGGCTCTGCGCGATGGCCAGCTCTTCCTGGTGCAGTCCGCGGCAATCCTGGAGCACCTGTCCGAGACTCTCCACAAATTTGACGGCAAGACCCCGGTTGAAAAAATCCGGGTGCGCGAGTGGCTGTTCTGGCAGTGGGACAAGCTTTCCGTGCCCTTGCTCCGCTTGCGGGCACGCAACCGCGGATTCCGCCAGTTTGGCGATGAAGTCCGCAACATATACGACACCGAGGCCAAGGCGGCACTGGCAGTGATTGAGCACGAACTGGCAAAGTCCGAATGGATCGTGGGCAAGAAGCCAACCATCGCCGATATCGGCATCTACGCCATTGTGCGCTACGCGCCCGAGGCCATGATCGATCTCACGCCCTATCCAAATGTTGTGTCCTGGAAAAAACGTATTGAAGCTATGCCGGGTTTTGGTACACCGGAGCAGATTCTGCCGATGGAGAGCAGACTCCTGTGATTCCGAACGAAGGCATTCCTTGTGGACGAAATTAAGAAAAAGACCTTCGTGCGCAAGGATGCGCTTGAAGCCGAAACTGCCGCCAAACGAAAACGCAAACGCCCCAAAGGCTATCTTGGCTGCATCCTCGGCCTGACCATCGGCATCGCAGGCCTGGCGGCGGCGCGTCTTGGCCACCTTTGGGTTGGCTTTGACATCTTCTCACAATTCACCCCGCAGTTCATGTTCCTGATCGTGGCATTCACCCTTGGCTTGTTCACGCCGTATGGAAAGGTGCTGACTGCCGCTGTGCTGTTGGTCATTCTGGTGGCCGGCTACAGCATGTGGCCATATTACGTCAGTTCAAATCCATCAGTCATAAGCGCCGTCAAGGAAGGCGAGCGCGAACTCCGCGTCGCCAGCTATAACACCTGGCTGAAAAATGACCGTGTCGAAGATGTGAGGGCAGAGATTGCAAGGCTGGATGCTGATGTCATTGTTCTGGTTGAACTGGGGCCAAACAAGCTCGGGCTCTTTGACCAGCTGCTTTCCCAGTATCCCTATCAGGCCAAATGCTCGGACCCGACCCACTGCAATTTTGGCATTCTCTCGAAATTTCCCCTGACAAAAATCGGTGACCGGATGCTCTGGCAGGGCCCACCCTATATCCGGGTTTCTCTGGGTCCTGAATTCGGTGGCGTGTCGATCTATGGTGTGCACACCACCCGTTTTCCGCACTCGCGGGCGCAGCTTGAACAGATGCGGGCATTGGCCACTGAACTGGATGCCATAACCGGTCCCCGCATTGTCATGGGTGACTTCAACGC
>JAEUMI010000094.1 GCA_016792825.1 Hyphomicrobiales bacterium | reverse complement strand
GCCTTAATGCTCCAACGCCAGCCGGCGCTGCTCAAGGATTTCAAGGCCGCGGGAGACGATGACCATGTGATGGCGCTGTTCAGAGATGGCAAGCACTGGGGTGCCATTTCCAAGAGCAACTCCATCTGGCTGCGCTGGCGCGATCCGGTTTATGCGAGCCCCCGTGAACTCGCCATGAGCTACTTCCACGAGTATGTGAATGTGAAACACAAAACCCTGCGCCGTGTTTCAAAGCCCTTTGATATCGGAAAATACGATCCCGAATACTGGCTGACGTCAGAGGAAAACTGCTGGTCCATGGCCGAGGAGATCGATGCCAGCCCCCATGAGGATCTGATTTCGAAAGCCCAGGCCCGAAAACTGAAATTCCGCGATTCCCATGAAGTGAGAGCGGATACCTTCAAGGAATTCACCCGCTAGGCGGCAACGCGCGGATGAAAGCGTTCCAGCGCTTTGCGCAATGCCTCGAAGCACTGGCTGTCAGTCGCTTTGCCAACCTCCTCGGCCATAATCGACAGCGCCTTGGAAACCGGCATGGCGGCGCGGTATGGGCGATCAGCCGTCAAAGCATCGAAGATGTCCGCAACCGCCAGAATGCGAGATTCCAGGACTATTTCATCGCCTTTCAGGCCCTTGGGATAGCCCTTGCCGTCAAGCCTTTCATGATGCGCGCTGGCAACGCTGGCAAGCTCACGGAAGGCAGAAATACGCGACAGGATCGCTTCGGTTTGCACGGCGTGATATTTCATCTCCATCCACTCGTCCGCGTCAAGCTTGCCGGGCTTGTCGAGTGTTGTATTACTTACCCCGAGCTTGCCAATGTCGTGCAGCAGGGCCGCGCGCTTGAGCCAGCGGCGGCGCTCCGGCGAAAATCCAAGCTCCGCCGCAATCAGATCGGCGAACAGGGTGACCCGCTCGCTGTGGCCCTTGGTGAAAGTGCTTTTTGAATCGACAACTTCGGCAAAACCACTGGCAATGTCATCAAGGTAATCTTCATCAACAACTGATGCGTGATGGACAGGCTCTATATCATAAATGATCTCATGCAGATCGGGGCTGTTCAACGAGTCCCAGAATGAGGGACGCCCGGAAACCGTGTGAAAGGCAGCCGCGAGCGCCGGGTCAAACCAAGTCCCCGAGCGGTTCTTGATTTCCTTGCGCGCCGCGTCTTCACCATCAGCTTTCTGGAACACGTCGGCCACCTGGGCAATCAGTGCGATGCGCGAATAGAGTGGAATGGCCTCGCCGGCAATGCGCGCCGGCTTGCCATTGCCGTCCCAATGTTCGTCAAGATTGCCGATGCCCTGCGCCACCGCTTCGCTGAAGCGCATCTTGCGGGCAATGTCGGCGCCCCGCTGGCACCGCGTCTGAATAAGTTCGATGGAGATTTCGCCGCCATTCTGGAAGATATTGATGATGGCGCGGAAGCGCTCGGCAAGTCCCGCTTTCAGCCCCGTATGGCTCAGCACGAAGCGCAGCGCCTGAGGCAGGCTGCCATCGATCAGTTTGAAATCCCTTTTGAACTCCAGGTCATTGACCAGATACAGCTCGCAAATGCGCGCCGCGTTGCTGCTGCAGCCTAGGTCCTTGAGCAGCAGCGTGTAGTAGAGCTCCCATATCTGCCGCTCGTCCAGTTCAAGCTCCTCGGCAATCTGGAGGCCAATCCAGCAGCAGCGCAGGCTATGCCCTTCCGGCTGGCCTTCGGTGATATCGAGAGCATGACTGAGGGCGCTCAGCAGTTCCGAGAGTTTGACTTCGGCAACCGGTGGATAGAAGTGGTCCATTGGCGTCCCTTTCAGGCAGTGAATAGAGCAGCGCCCCATTAACAAAGCCTGAAATCACTGATTCCGGAGGGTTTTCCATTGACTTGGCCCCCTGGACCCTATATCCGAGGAACGCGCTCAACAATAGGATGTCATCGTGGATCGCCAGACCTATCTCGACCGGAAAGGGGAGCGCCTCGTCGTCCAGGGCTTCCGCCATTGGCTGTCCGGCTACGAATTCGGCGATGTCGCCTGCTGGGAACAGGCTTGGACGCTGTTCACCGAAGAACTGGGAGCAGTGAACGCCGGCACCATGGTTTCGCACCTGCATGACTGGGTTAAAGCGATGCGCGAAAAATCCGCCGAACCCATTCGCTGTTTGACCTGCCAGTGTCGCTATCTCTGCCGCGAGGAATGCCTTTGCGTCGGCATGATCGCCGCCCTCCAGCACGGCGATGAAGCCAGCGCCGCATTATGTGCCGCCACCCTGGTTGGCGGCAAAGCCGATGAGGTCATTGCTATTGCAAGGCAATTCGCAGCCCTCCTGATGGACAACGGCGCCAGGCTCCTTGAAGTCCCGCCTCATGTCATCATCAGCATCGTGTCGGGCGAACGTGAAAGCTCAACCCGGCTGAATTAGACTTTTATGCGTTCACCTTTGGGATCATAGAAGCTCTGCAACTGCACTTTCGCGCTATAGCGCTTCCAGGCCAGCTCAACTTCCCATTTGCCGCTGTCCAACCAATCCTTGGTAACGCCGCCATCATTGCTCACATAGCCCATCCCAAGGGATAGATTCACCCGGTGGCCCCAGGCGCCGGATGTGGTGGACCCCACGATCACGCCATTCCGGTAGATCGGTTCCTCATGATACATCATGGGCGCGGCTGTGCTTGAATCCTCAAGCGCGATACAGACCATGCGCTTGGGATGCACAGGCAGGGCCTTCTGCTTCAGCAAGGCCTCCCGCCCGATGAAGCCGCCCTTCTTGTCCCAGGCGATCGCAAAACCCAATCCCGCTTCGATAGGCGTTTCCTCGTCGCTCATGTCATGGCCCCAATGGCGGTAGGCTTTTTCCGTGCGGCAATTGTTCATGGTGTGCATG
>JAEUMI010000083.1 GCA_016792825.1 Hyphomicrobiales bacterium | reverse complement strand
TCGCCCCATCTGCACTGGGGCGAAATCAGCCCGGCCCAATGTTGGGTGGCCGTGCGCGGCGCGATGGCGCAGGCGAGAGGAAAACTTGACGTTGCCGGCGAAAAATACCTGAAGGAAATTCTCTGGCGGGAATTTTCCTATTCCATCCTGCACCACCGGCCGGATCTGCCCGAAGTCCCGTTTCGCCAGGAGTTTTCTGCCTTCCTCTGGCGCAGTGATCCGGCTGAGTTGCAGAAATGGCAGCAGGGCATGACCGGCTATCCAATCGTCGATGCCGGAATGCGCGAGCTTTGGGCCACCGGCACCATGCATAACCGGGTGCGCATGATTGCCGCCTCGTTCCTGACCAAGGACTTGCTGCTGTCCTGGACGGAGGGGGCAAAATGGTTCTGGGACACGCTGGTGGATGCGGATATCGCCAGCAATTCGGCGAGCTGGCAATGGGTCGCAGGCTGCGGTGCCGATGCGGCACCCTATTTCCGCATTTTTAATCCGGTCCTTCAGGGCGAAAAATTTGATCCCGAAGGCGCCTACGTACGGAGATGGGTGCCTGAACTCCGCGAACTGCCATCAAATGTAATCCACCGCCCCTGGGACGCGCAGGCGCAACTCCGTGGGAGTTATCCGCCGCCAATGATCGACCATGGATATGCCCGCGCCCGTGCTTTGGCCGCCTTGAAGCACATTAAAGCCGCAACCGCCTGAAACGCGTCTCCAGAAATAGCTGAAAAACCCGCGCGGCGCTGGTTTGCGATCGTTGCGGAGAAGTCGCGAGCACTAACGAAGTTGGTTTCGGTTCAAATCCATCCAGCAATTGAACAAGTTCATTTCTCTCGATTTCACTGCGGACGAGAAACAGGGGGAGTAGGGCAATGCCTTGCCCCCCAAGGCAAAGGATTTTTAAAGCCTCAAGCCGGTTTGAACAGAATTGTAGTTTGGGCCTTTCGCTGAAGCCGCCGCGCAGGCTCCAGTTCTGCTCGGTTGCCAGATACAACGCCCGATGCGTGGCAAGGTCGCCGGGCCCGCGGGGCCTGCCGTGCCGGGCGAGGTAAGCGGGAGAACTGAACAATCCCACTTCCAGCTGCCCCAGGCTGCGCAAATGAGGCGTGGGATCAAGACTTTCATCGGCCCGCAGGGCCATGTCATAATCTTCTTCATGCAGATCAATGGTGCGGTCCAGAAGATCGAGCTGGATCACCACATTGGGCTGCGCCGCCATGAAATCGACCACCGCAGGAGCAAGGAGGGCAAGGCCCAGCGCCGTCGGCGCGGCAATCCGGAACCTTCCCCCTGCAGGAGTGTTGGGTTGCTTGAGGCTTCGATTGGTGTCCTCAAGTTCTGTCAGCAGGCTGCGCACTCGTACGAGATAGAGTGACCCTGCTTCCGTAAGCGCCACACGCCGGGTTGACCGCTTGAGAAGCCGGATGCCAAGTTCCGCTTCAAGGGCCGCAATTCCGCGGCTGACGACCGAAGTTGAAAGACCCAGCAATTCCGCCGCCGCGGAAAAGCTGCCCGTGTCGACCACGGAAATAAACAGCCGAAGCGCCGAAAACTGTTCCATTAGCCTTTATTGTTGCAAAAATAGCAAAAATAAAGTCAAAAAATAGAAATTATTGCAGAAATAGGGATAATAATGAGAATAATCGGAATCAGCGGCTCGCTGCGTAAGGCCTCCTACAACACCGCGTTGCTGCGCAAACTCGTGTCCTTACAGCCCCAGGGCATGGAAATTGAACCCATCCGGCTGAATGGCATTCCCATCTATGATGGCGACGACGAGAAGGCCAGCGGCAAGCCCGCAACCATCCTTGAGCTCGATCAGAAAATCCGTGCCGCCGACGGGATCATCATCGTCACGCCGGAATACAACTTCTCCATCCCCGGCGGCCTGAAAAACGCCATTGACTGGCTGTCTCGCGGCAAATCACCCCTGAAAGGCAAGCGGGTCGGCGTCATGGGGGCCTCCGACGGCCCCATCGGCACGGCCCGCTCCCAGTATCACTTGCGCCAGACCCTGCAATCCCAGGAATCCATGGTCATGCCACGTCCGGAAATCTTTGTGGGCAACGCCGGTAAGAAATTCGACTCCGAAGGCAACCTCACCGACGATGATACAGCCCAGCGCCTGACAAAATGGCTCGCGGCCTTCGCCAGTTGGATTGAAAACAAGCCTTAAGCTGAGATACTGGTGGCAGCCCCGCGCAGCGCCTTGATATTGGCGGCATGGTCGGCACCCTTGAAGATCGATGAGCCCGCCACTAGCACATTGGCCCCGGCCTTGACCACCAGCGGCGCTGTCTCAGCCGTTATCCCGCCATCCACTTCAATATCGATGTTGCGGCCGCGGGTCATTTCCTTGATCTCGGAAATCTTGGCCAGCATCGCCGTGATGAAAGCCTGTCCGCCGAAACCCGGATTCACCGTCATCACCAGGATCAGGTCGAGCCGGTCCAGGACATGGGCAATGGCCGAAGCGGGAGTCGCCGGATTGAGCGCCACGCCGGCGCGCTTTCCCAGGGCCCGGATGCTTTGCAGCGAACGGTCGAGATGCGGGCCCGCTTCCGCGTGCACCGTGATGATGTCAGCCCCCGCCTTGGCGAATTGCTCGAGATAGGGGTCAGCGGGGGCAATCATCAGATGCACGTCGAACAGCCGCTTGGTCACCTGCCGGATGCTCGCCATCACCGGCGCACCAAAGGTGATATTGGGCACGAAATGCCCGTCCATCACATCGACATGAACCCACTCGGCTCCGCCCTTGTCGATGGCGCGCACCTCGTCGCCCAACCGGGAAAAATCCGCTGCCAGAATGGAAGGCGATATGATCAGAGGCCGCGACATCCTTAGAGCAGTTTGCCCATGGCGGCCGCCGTATCGCTCATCCGGTTCGAGAAGCCCCATTCATTGTCATACCAGGTGAGGATGCGGACCAGCGTGCCTTCGATCACCTTGGTCTGGTCCATGTGGAAGGTCGATGAATTGGGATTGTGGTTGAAATCGATGGACACATTGGGCTCCAGAGTGAAACCGAGGATGCCCTTGAGCTTGCCTTCCGCAGCCGACTTGATCGCCGCGTTGATTTCCTCAACCGTGGTCGCCCGCTTGGCCACAAATTTGAAATCCACGCAGGAAACATTGGGCGTCGGCACGCGGATCGAGGTGCCATCAAGGCGGCCCTTGAGCTCCGGAATGACCAGGCCGATGGCCTTGGCCGCACCGGTTGAAGTGGGGATCATCGACATGGCGGCGGCGCGGGCCCGGTAAAGGTCCTTGTGCATGGTATCAAGCGTCGGCTGGTCGCCCGTATAGGCATGGATCGTGGTCATGAAACCCTTGTCGATGCCGATGGCATCGTTCAGCACCTTCGCAACCGGCGCTAGGCAGTTCGTGGTGCACGACGCGTTGGATACGATGATGTGGTCCTTGCTCAGCTTGTCGTGGTTCACGCCATAGACAACCGTGAGATCGGAATTCTCGCCCGGCGCCGAGATCAGCACGCGCTTGGCGCCGGCCGTGAGATGGGCCGAAGCCTTGTCCTTCGCCGTGAAAATGCCGGTGCACTCCAGCGCGATATCAACGCCCAGTTCCTTCCACGGCAACTGCGACGGATCCTTCACGGCGCAGACCTTGAACTTCTCTGCGCCGATGCTGATCGTGTCGCCTGCAACCTTCACTTCGTGGGGAAAGCGGCCATGCACCGAATCATAGCGCAGCAGATGGGCGTTGGTTTCAACCGGGCCGAGGTCATTGATCGCCACAACGTCGATATCCTTGCGGCCCGATTCAAAGATCGCGCGCACGATATTGCGCCCGATACGACCGAAACCATTCACCGCGACACGAACCTTGGCCATTACTGTCTCCGTTACCTGAAATTGGGATCGCGGGACTTATAGGCTATTTATCGTCGGGGGGAAGAGGTACGCACATCAAAAAAATGGCCACCATGCGCAGGGGCAGGGCGGCCATAAGGTCCTGGGAGAATAACGGGAAAAATTATTTCTTCTTGGGTGTCTTGGGAGCGGCGGCTTTCTTCTTCGCCAGCGCTTTCGGCGCCATCTCGTCGACAAGCACCGCGGCCCGCAGCCAATGGGCTTCGGCCCGGCCTTCCGGGCGGCCGTCTTCTTCCCACATGCGGTAGGCAAGATCGGCAATGCGCTGGTCACGGCCGGCAATCACGTTGTTTGCAAGTGTCATGGTCACACCATCGGGCTAAAATTAAGCAGATGTGCCCTTATGCCACAAAATGGTGCAACGCACAATAGTTCAACTTGCGATGTTGCGTCGCAATATCAAACCTTGGTCCACTTCCCATTCTTCGCCGATGACTTCACACAGGCCTCAATGAAAGCCATGCCGGCCACGCCGTCTTCGATGCCGGGGAACTGCACGTCCTTGTCCGGCTTTTTGCCCGCCCGCTTCGCTTTGATGGCGCGCGCCACTTCCGTGTAGAGATTGGCGAAACCTTCAAGATAGCCCTCGGGATGCCCCGGTGGTACGCGCGTGACCCTTGCCGCCGCCGCATTTGAACCCGCCCCGCCCCTTGTGATCAGCCGCTTCGGCTCGCCGAATGGCGTGTGCCAGAGATAGTTCGGATCGGCCTGCAGCCATTCCAGCCCGCCCTTGGTGCCATAGACCCGGATTTTCAAGCCATTTTCATTGCCCGGCGCCACCTGGCTGGCCCAGATCATGCCTTTGGCCCCGCCCTTGTAGCGCAACATCACATGGACGTTGTCGTCCACCCGGCGGCCCTTCACGAATGTCGTGAGGTCGGCGGAGAGCTCGTCGAGCTTCAGCCCCGACACGAAACAGCCGAGTTGATAGGTGTGCGTGCCGATGTCGCCGACGCAGCCCCCCGCACCCGTCCGTTTTGGATCGGTGCGCCAGGCCGCCTGCTTCTGCCCGGATTTTTCCAGGTCCGTGGTGAGCCAGTCCTGCGGATATTCGCCCTGCACCACGCGGATGTCGCCGAGCTCGCCCGCCGCCACCATGGCCCGCGCCTGGCGGATCATCGGATAGCCGGAATAGTTATGAGTGAGGGCGAAGACTACATTCTTGTTTTTGGCCAGCAGCTTTTCAAGCGCCAGGGCTTCCTTGAGGTTGAGCGACAGGGGCTTGTCGCAGATCACATGGATGCCCGCCTCGATGAAGGCCTTCGCCGCCGGGAAATGCATGTGGTTCGGCGTGACGATGGAAACCGCTTCGATGCCATCTTTGCGTTTGGCCTCGGCCTTCGCCATCTCGCGGAAATCCCCATAGATGCGGTCCGGCGCCAGTCCCAATTCTTCGCCCGAAGCTTTTGAGCGTGCCGCATCCGAGGAAAGCGCGCCTGCGACAAATTCATAATGATCGTCCATGCGCGCCGCCAGCCGGTGCACCGCTCCGATAAACGCCCCTTGCCCGCCGCCCACCATGCCGAGGCGGATGCGGCCAGTTTTCTTTTCACTTGTTCCGGTGATTGACATGTTCTGTCTCCAACTCGTGTTTTGTCCTTCGAGGCTCCGCTGCGCGTCGCACCTCAGGACGAGGTTGTTTTTTTCTCCTCACCCTGAGGCGCCCGCCTGAAAGGCGGGCCTCGAAGGGCCTACAGTCCCAGCAGCCTATTGACCTGCGCCTGGTCGGTTTTGCCGCCGGCGAAATCATCGAAGGCTTTTTCCGTGACGCGGATGAGATGGCTGGCAATGAAGGGCGCCCCTTCCGCCGCGCCCTGTTCGGGATGCTTGATGCAGCACTCCCATTCCAGCACCGCCCATGAGTCATAGTTGTATTGTGAAAGCTTCGCGAAAATCGCGCCGAAATCAACCTGTCCATCGCCCAATGAGCGGAAGCGTCCGGCCCGGTTGATCCATGGCTGATAGCCCGAATAAACGCCCTGCCGCCCCGTGGGGTTCAGTTCCGCATCCTTCACATGGAAGGCGCAGATTCGCTCGTGATAGATGTCGATGAAGGAGAGATAGTCGAGATGCATCAGCACGAAATGCGACGGATCATAATTGATCTGGCAGCGTTTGTGGCCCTTCAGCGCATCCAGGAACATTTCAAAGGTGGCACCGTCAAACACATCCTCGCCGGGATGAATTTCATAGCCCACGTCAACGCCAGCTTCGTCATAGGCGTCGAGGATGGGTTTCCAGCGCTTGGCCAGTTCACTGAAGGCGGTTTCGATCAGGCCCTGCGGGCGCTGCGGCCAGGGATAGGTATAGGGCCAGGCCAGCGCCCCGGTGAACGACACCGTCGCTGTGAGCCCAAGATTCTTGGAGGCCTTGGCCGCCAGCATCAATTGCTCGACCGCCCATTTCTGCCGTTCCTTGGGCTTGCCGTGAACCGCCGCCGGGGCGAAGGCATCAAAAGCTTCGTCATAGGCCGGATTGACCGCCACAAGCTGGCCCTGGAGATGGGTTGAAAGCTCGGTGATCTCAACCCCGTTCTTCTTGGCCACGCCCTTGACTTCATCGCAATAGGTTTTGGATTCCGCCGCCTTCTTGAGATCGAAAAGCCGGCCATCCCAGGTTGGAATCTGCACCCCCTTGTAGCCCAGCGAGGCCGCCCATTTGGTGATCGAGTCCCATGAATTGAACGGCGCCGCGTCGCCAGCAAATTGCGCCAGGAAAATCGCCGGGCCCTTGATGTTCGTTGCCATGTAACAGCTTCCCTAAATGTAAGAGTTCAAAACACCTTCCAGATATTCCTGGCGGCCGGATTTGGGCTGTGGATCAAGCCCGGTCTTATGCACCCGCGCCGCGATCTTATCCAAACTTTCCCTGCCCGCAAGCATCGCCTGGTTTTGCGGCTCCTGCCATTTGCCATAGCGCTTGGCCACCGCCTTTTCCATCTTGCCGTCCTTGATCATTTGCGCCGCGATGAGAAGCCCGCGGGCGCAGGCATCCATGGATGTCACATGGGCATGGAGCAGGTCATCGGGGTCTATCGACTGGCGCCTGATCTTGGCATCGAAATTCATGCCGCCGGTGGTGAAGCCGCCGGCCTTGAGAATTTCAAACATGGTGAGCGCCACTTCCGGAATGTTCATGGCGAACTGGTCCGTGTCCCAGCCCAGCAGGTAATCGCCGCGGTTGATGTCGAGCGAGCCGAATATGCCGAGCGCCGCCGCCAGGGCGATTTCATGTTCGAAGGTATGGCCCGAAAGGATGGCGTGGTTCTGCTCGAGGTTGAGCTTCACGTCCTTCTCAAGCCCGTAGGATTTGAGCAGGCCGTAGATCGAGGCCGTGTCGTAGTCATACTGGTGCTTGGTGGGCTCCTTCGGCTTGGGCTCGATGAGAATGGGGCCCTTGAAACCGATCTTGTGCTTGTACTCGACAACGAGCGAGAGGAAGCGCCCCGCCTGTTTCAGTTCCTGCCCGATATTGGTGTTGATCAGCGTTTCATAGCCCTCGCGCCCGCCCCACATCACGTAGTTTTCACCGCCCAGCCCCTTGGTCACATCAAGGCAATGCTTCACCTGCGCCGCGCAATAGGCGAAGATATCCGGATCAGGATTGGTGGCAGCGCCCGCCATGAAGCGCCGGTTGGAAAACATGTTGGCCGTGCCCCAGAGCAGCTTCTTTCCCGACTTCGCCATTTTGCCTTCGAGGATATTGGCGATGGCCGTCACATTGCTGTTGAACTCCTTCAGCGACTTGCCTTCCGGCGCGATGTCGAGATCGTGAAAGGTGAAGAAGTCGATGCCGAGCAGCCTGAGCGTTTCAAACATCATGTCGGCCTTCATCCGTGCCGCCGCCATGGGGTCTGCCATATTATGCCACTGGCGGTTGAAGGTTTCGCCGCCGAAGGGGTCGGTTCCCGGCCAGCACAGCGTGTGCCAGTAGCACACCGCAAAGCGCAAGTGCTCGGCCATGCTCTTTCCCATGACCTTCTGCTTCGGATTGTACCAGCGATAGGCCAGGGCATTTTTGGACTCCGGCCCCTCATACTTGATGGGGTCGGTGATCGAATAAAATTTCGTCATGAGCGGTTGATCTCCTTGATCGCTGGATAGATTTTCTGGTAGCGCCCGTAGGCCTCTTCGTAAGCCGCCCGCGCCTTGGCGTCGGGCTGGATAGTTCGGGCAATTTTGGGCGACGTGCAGACCGACCGGTAGGAGGCGCCGGTTGCCGCCATTAGTCCCAGGCGCGCCGCACCGAAGGCCCCGCCCACATCGCCGGCCGCCGGAAGATCGACCGGAACGCCAAGCGCCGTGGCGATGATCCGGAGCCAGAGGTCGGACTTTGTTCCGCCGCCCACCGCCATCACCCGCTTCACGTTTGTGCCCGCGTCCTGGAGCGCCACAAGGTTGTCGCGGAAGGCGAAGGCCACGCCGTCAAGCACCGCATGGGTCATGGTCCTCGCATCGGTCTCGTGGCCAAGCCCCATCATCAGGCCGCGCACCTGGGCGTCGCCCACCGGGGTGCGCTCGCCGGAGAGATAGGGCAGGAACAGCGCCGAAGATGGCCCGGAAAGCTTTGTGCCAAGGGCTTTGGTGAGCTGCGGCGCGGGCGTTTTCAAAACCCCTGCCAGCCATTCCAGGCTCGCCGTTGCCGAAAGGATGACGCCCATCTGGTGCCAGGTGCCGGGAACCGCATGGCAGAATGCATGCACCGCCCGGGCCGCATTGGGGCTGAATTTGTCGTTGGAGACGAACATGACACCCGACGTACCGATCGATACGAAGGCCGCCCCGTCGGTGACCGCCCCTATGCCGCAGGCCGAAGCCGCGTTGTCGCCGCCGCCGCCTGCCACCACCGGGCGCTTCGGCATGCCCCAGGCTTTGGCCACCGCGGCTGTAAGCCTGCCGGTGGCATCGGTGCCCTCGCAGAGGCGGGGCATCTGCTCCCGCCGCATGTCCGTCGCCCGCAGCAGGTCATCCGACCA
>JAEUMI010000075.1 GCA_016792825.1 Hyphomicrobiales bacterium | reverse complement strand
ACATGGGCCGGATGGTTGTTGTAGCCCTGGTAGGCCGCATCGTCAGCAAACTCCATCGACACGCCAAAGGTGAAATCATTCTTGGGGCTCACCTGGCGCAGGAGCTCAAAGGCCTCGACGCCGGGAATGGCCTTGAGCGCCCGGTTGGCGGCAAGAAAGTCTCGCTCGCCGGCCGAACCCGCGGCATGCTTGAGGCGGAACACGGCAGTATGGCGGATCATGGGGAAACTCCGATTGTGGCGGAAAAGTTGCGAAACACTATTTCACCGCTCTATTCGGTGCAAGTACCTACCTGCAAAAAATAGGAATTAAAGCTTGACACCGCACGGTCGTTCTGCCATATATGGATAGTCTCCAAAATTGTAAGTTTCACCCGTGAGCGCAAGGCCCTCTAAACAGGGGCATCGCTGAAATCCAATCGGCTTTGGCCATGGTCCAACACTGGCAAAATCTTGTTTGGAAGAGAGACACCGTGCGGGCAGCCTAAACCATCAGCGTCACACGTCCCAATCAACAACCGTAATTCCCGCAACACCGCCCTCGGCGGCCGCCACGATCATCGCGCCAACCTTCTGATGGGCGGGATGGGGCAGATAGCCGTCACGCGCCGCGGCATCTACGAAATCCACGGTGAAGCCATGGCTGCAGCCTTTCTGCAATCCTTCGGGACTGTTGTCGCGCCCCGCCGTGATGGCGATGATCCCATCGATCTGATGCTGCAACGCCTTGAGGGCGGCAAAAATCTGCGCAATGGCAACTTCGCTCACATCTCTGCGGAACCGGCAAAGGACAACATGGCGGATCATCTAAGGTGTAACCTCCACCCGCTTCACGCCCTTGGGCGCGGTGACGCCTTTCCAGATCGCGTTGGCCTGGTGCACCGGAGCGTTCGCAGGCCTTGCCACGAAATCGCCATCACCCGGCTTGGCGCGCATGTCGCCCTGCTCCCAGGCGACGCGGCCGCGCGACAGCACCGTGCGCGGCGCGCCCCTGCATTCGTAGCCTTCGAAGACATTGTATTCGATGCGGCTCACCTGGTTTTTGGCGCTGATCTTTTTCGTCGCCGCCGGATCCCAGATGACGATGTCGGCGTCCGAGCCCACGGCCACCGCGCCCTTCCTGGGATACATGTTCAAGATTCGCGCGATGTTGGCCGAAGTCACCGCCACGAATTCTTCCTTGGTCAGCCGCCCGGTGTTCACGCCCGCGTTCCACAAAACCGGCATGCGGTCTTCAAGCCCGCCGGTGCCATTGGGGATCATTGAGAAATTCTTGAGGCCCACGCGCTTCTGCTTGATCGTGAAGGAGCAATGGTCGGTCGCCACCACCGAGAGCGAACCCGACTGCAGGCCGGCCCACAGGCTGTCCTGATGGCTCTTGTTGCGGAACGGCGGCGACATCACCCGGCCCGCCGCATAGTCCCAGTCCTTGTTCTGGTATTCCGATTCATCAAGCATCAGGTGCTGGATCAGCGGTTCGCCATAGACCCGCTTGCCCGCGGCCCGCGCCCGCCTGATCGCCTCATGGGTCTGTTCGCAGGAGGTGTGCACCACGTAGAGCGGCGAACCCGCCATGTCGGCGATCATGATGGCCCGGTTGGTCGCTTCGCCCTCCACTTCGGGCGGGCGTGAATAGGCGTGGCCCTCCGGCCCGGTGATGCCGCGCGCCAGCAGATCCGCCTGCATGCGCGCCACCACATCGCCATTCTCCGCATGGACCAGCGGCAGGGCACCGAGCTGGGCGCAGCGCTTGAAACTGTTATAGAGCTCGTCGTCATTTACCATCAACGCGCCCTTGTAGGCCATGAAATGCTTGAAGGTGTTGATGCCGTAGGTTTTGACCACGGTTTCCATCTCGTCATGGACCTGCGGGCTCCAGGAGGTGACCGCCATGTGGAAGGAATAATCCGTGGCGGCCTTTTCCGATTTGTGCCGCCAGGCCTGATAGGCGGCCAGCATCGATTCACCGGGTGCGGGAATGCAGAAATCCACGATCATCGTGGTGCCGCCGGAAAGGGCGGCCTTGGTGCCCCATTCGAAATCATCAGCCGAGACATTGCCCATGAACATGAGTTCCATGTGCGTGTGAGGATCGATGCCGCCCGGCATCACATAGCAGCCGCCGGCATCAATCGTCGTGGTGCCGGAAAGCTTCTCGCCAATACCCACGATCTTGCCGCCATCAATAAGCAAGTCGGCGCGGACCGAATGATCGTGATTAACAACAGTGCCGCCGCGAATGAGTGTAGACATGGGGATTCTCCGAACTGACTGGTGCTTCGAGGCTCATCCGGGCTCACGCCCGAATGAGCACCTCAGCATGAGGATTGGTGGAAGTCCCTCACCCTGAGGTGCATGGCGCGAGCCATGCCTCGAAGGGCGAGGGGCATCCCATTTGCTTACATCGCCTTGGCGGCGTCGGTCACGACGCTGGTCCAGGCGCCTTCCGGCTTCTTGGTGATCACCGGATCGGAACCGCCCTTCATCAGCGTGTCCACCGTGCGTTCGGCGGCGGCCACGTCAAGCGTGCCGTCGGAACCTTCGGTGAGCTTGTTGATCTCCTCGATCATGGTGGTCTGGTGGCCTTCGGTCTGCGAGCCTGATGCATCATTCTCGAGAACGAGCTTCACCGCCTCGGCCGGATTGGCGCGCGCCTCATCCCAGCCCTTCATCGAAGCCTTGACGAACTTCGCCATGGTGGTGACGAAGGCCGGATCCTTCAGCTTGTCCTCAAGGACGTAAAGCCCGTCTTCCAGCGTGGAAACGCCCTGGTCTTCATACTTGAACACCACGAGGTCTTCCGCCTTCATGCCGGCTTCGATGAGCTGGTAATACTCGTTGTAGGTCATCGTCGAAATGCAGTCCGCCTGCTTCTGCAGCAGGGGGTCCACGTTGAAACCCTGCTTCAGCACGGTGACGCCATCGGCGCCGCCCGCCGTCGGCAGGCCAAGCTGGCTCATCCATGACAAGAAGGGATATTCATTGCCGAAGAACCAGACGCCCAGCGTCTTGCCCTTGAAGTCTTCCGGCTTAGTGATGCCGGTGTCTTTGCGGCAGGTCAGCATCATGCCCGACTTCTTGAACGGCTGGGCGATGTTGACAACCGGCGAACCCTTTTCGCGCGTCGCCAGGGCCGATGGCATCCAGTCGATCACCACGTCAGCCCCGCCGCCGGCCAGAACCTGCTGCGGATTGATGTCCGGGCCGCCCGGCATGATGGTGACTTCGAGGCCTGCGTCCTTGTAGTAGCCCTTGGCCTGGGCCACGTAGTAGCCGGCGAACTGCGCCTGCGTCACCCACTTCAATTGTAGCTTCACGGCTTCGGCAAAAGCCCCGCCTGAACTCGCCAGAAGTGCGCCCACCGCTGCTGCGGCAAGTAAGTATTTCCTCATTTCCCTGTTCTCCTTCTTCTTTCCAAATTGCCGCTTACCTCCGGTAAGACGGATGCCAAAAAGTTACCCAGCGCTCGAGGGCGACAAGCAACCCGTAGAATGCCGAACCCACCAGTGCTGCCACGGCGATTTCGGCCCAAACCATATCCAGCCCCATGCGGCCCACTTCCGTCGAAATGCGAAAGCCCATGCCGACAATCGGCGTTCCGAAAAATTCCGCAACAATTGCGCCAATCATCGCCAATGTCGAGTTGATCTTGAGCGCGTTGAAAATGAAAGGCATGGCGGCGGGAAGTCGCAGTTTCACCAGCGTCTGGAACCAGCTGGCGCCATAGCTTCGCATCAGGTCGCGCTCCAGGTGGCCCGAGGCCTGCAACCCCGCCACGGCGTTCACCAGCATGGGAAAGAAGGTCATGACCACCACCATGGCGGCCTTGGACTGCCAGTCAAAACCGAACCACATGACCAGGATGGGGGCTACGCCGACGATGGGAAGGGCTGCTGCCAGATTGCCCAGCGGCAAGAGCCCCTGGCGCAGGAAGGCGAAACGGTCGCAGAGCAGCGCCACCAGGAAGCCCGACAGGGAGCCGATGATCCAGCCGGGGATCACGGCGCGGATAAAGGTCTGGACAAAATCCGCATAAAGAATGGGCAGCGATACAATGAGCTTTGACCAGATGTCGGTGGGCGCGGGAAAAATCACGAAGGGCACGTTGAAGTAGCGCACCGTGGCCTGCCACAGGATGAGAATGGCGATGCCGAAAAGCGCCGGGGCGATAACATCATTGAACTTGGATGACCTCATGCCCGCGCGCCCATCTGCCGGTTGACGATGCGCTCAATCGCGCCCACCCCGTAAACCAGTGCCGCGGCCACCGCCGATGCGGCCACCAGCGCCGACCAGATTTGAATGGTCTGCCCGTAATAGGAACCGGCCAGCATGCGCGAGCCGATGCCGGACTGCGCCCCCGTGGGAAGTTCACCGACAATGGCGCCGGTCAGCGCAATGGCCACCGCCACCTTCAGCGACGCAAACAGGAAGGGCATCGCGGCGGGAAAGCGCAGCTTCCACAGGACTTGAGAAACACTCGCGTTGTAAGTGCGCATGAGATCAAGCTGCATTGGGTCCGGCGAGGTGAGCCCCTTCACCATGCCGATGGTGACGGGGAAGAAACACAGATACATCGAGATGATGGATTTAGGGACAAGCCCTGTGAGGCCAATCGACCCCAGCACCACGATGACCATGGGTGCTATGGCGAGAATGGGAATTGTCTGCGAGGCGATGATCCACGGCATCAAGCTCTTGCTCAGCAGCCTGGAATGCACGATGGCCACTGCAAGGCCGATGCCGAGAAGCGTTCCCAGCACAAAGCCGAGCAGCGTCGAGGACAGCGTCACCCACACATGATAGAGCAGCGACCTCACCTTCCACGGCGCGATGGTAAACACGGTCTTCCAGACTTCGACTACCACCTGGTGCGGCGCCGGGATCACCGGGCGGTCAAGGCTCCACGACACGTTCACCGTATTGGCAAAGCCGCCGCCGAGCGCCTCGATCTTCGGCTCCGCCACCACCGCGTTCATGAAAATCGCCGCGATATACCAGGCCACGAGAATGATCACGCACACCACCGTGACCGGAACGACTGAGCTTTTGCGGCCCTCAGTCTTCATAGCTATGCCCCGCCTTCAGGCCCTCACGCACCCGGTGGGCGATTTTCAGGAACTCCGGTGTCTCGCGGATATCCAGCGTGCGGTTTGCCGGCAGGTTTGTTTCGATCACGTCAATGATGCGGCCGGGCCTTGGGCTCATCACCACAATCTTGGACGACAGGAACACCGCTTCCGGAATCGAATGCGTCACAAACACCACGGTTTTTTTTGTGGCAGCCCAGAGCTCCAGCAATTGCTGGTTCAGCTTGTCGCGCACGATTTCATCGAGCGCCCCGAACGGCTCGTCCATTAGCAGCAGCTTCGGTTCAACCGCAAGGGCGCGTGCAATGGAAACCCGCTGCTGCATGCCGCCCGACAGTTGCCACGGAAATTTTTTCTCAAAGCCTGCGAGGTTCACCAGTTCCAGATTGCGCTTCACGCGCGATGCCGCATCAGCAGTTCCCATGATCTCCAGCGGCAGGCCGACGTTCTTTTCCACCGTGCGCCAGGGATACAAGGCCGGGGCCTGGAACACATAGCCATAGGCCCGCGCCATCCGCGCCTGCGCCGGGCTCATGCCGTTCACCGAGATGGTGCCCGCTGTCGCCTGTTCCAGATCGGCGATCACCCGCAGCAATGTCGTCTTGCCGCAGCCCGAAGGCCCGATGAAGGAAACAAAGTCACCGTCATTCACTGTGAGGTTGATGCCCTGCAGGGCATACACCGGCCCGTCCGCCGTCGTGAAGGTGAGGCTCAGGTCACGCGCATCGATCACGGCTTGAGCCGCCATAAACCCTCCCCCGGGCAATTCTTGTTATTGGCCGGAAGCTAACTGCTCTTGACCATTTGATCAAGAAACAGACGCGCACAGCCAGATTCCCATTATAACACGTTGTTTGCAAACGATAGTTTTTGGAGAGCAGGATTCCACGATGTGCCGGAAAAAATCTTCCAAGCGAACTTTATGACAGCGCCTCAGCGAAGGGGCAAGCACCACGCGAGGAGTGTTCGTATCACTTTATCATGGAAACCGCTTCGCTGGACGGCGTTACTGCTTCAAATCACCAGCGAAGATAGACGCAAGTAGACTATATGCGTCGTTTCTCTACGTCATACTAGCTCGACCAGAATTATGACGAGGGCATGAACGTAGTCGATTCCTGCCACTATCTGAAATGACCAAAAATATTTCGACGCTAACCGGTTTTATAGCGATATTGACTTGGTCGTTTTTAGCGCTTCTCTCGACTGCTGCTGGTCCTATCCCTCCATTCCAGCTTGCGGCCATGTCATTCTTTCTTGGCGGCATGGTTGGCGTAGTTAGTTGGATATTTCGGCCTCACGCGCTCAGATCGCTGCGGCAACCTTGGGAGGTATGGGCCTTGGGAGTGGCGGGCCTCTGCATCTACCATTGCGCTTACTTCTTTGCGATCCAGTCCGCACCTCCCGTCGAAGCCAGTCTCATCGCCTACCTCTGGCCGCTTCTCATAGTACTCTTTGCATCGCTTCTTCCAGGCGAGAAACTTCGGCTCCATCACATTGTTGGGGTGGCACTTGGTCTCGTGGGCGCGATTGCGATCATTACCAAAGGAGGGAGTGTGGGGTTGATGGGTGGAATACTACCCGGCCACATCATTGCACTTTTCTGCGCTTTCATTTGGTCTGGTTATTCGGTCCTATCACGACGCTTCGGACAAGTTCCAGTTGACGTAGTCGCTGGGTACTGTCTCATCACTTCTGCAGTTGCTTTCGGCCTCCACATGGGGCTTGAGGATACAGTTTGGCCAGTATCCGCAGGCCAGTGGTTGGCTATTGCAATTCTCGGGACCATACCTCTTGGTGTGGGTTTTTACGCGTGGGATTGGGGCTGCAAACACGGCGACATCATGGTGATCGGTGCTTTGTCATATGCTGCGCCACTTCTTTCAGTCGTTGCTTTGCTTGCGTTTGGATATGGTGAGTATCATTGGTCGGTAGCCCTCGCCTGTTGTTTGATAGTGGTAGGGGCAATCATTGCCGCCAAAGACATGATTTTGAATCGGAAAAAAGTTTAAACCAGTGCAGTAGCTATCTCCGCCGCACTCTACTTGCCGCGGGCCTCAGTGCAATGGGCTTGATGGGTTGGCGCAGGAAGCGCAGCGCAGCATAGGATCTGGTCCTAACCGTGTTTGGCGGCTGCCCTTGACCGTTTGATCAAGAATTATCAAGGTATCCGCAATGCCACATACCAAAGCAAAACCGGTGGTCAATACCCGCATTCAGGCCCGCAACAAGGAGCTGATCCTCGAGGCGGCACTTGATGTTTTCTCGGCTTCCGGCTTTCGCGGCGCCACGGTGGACCAGATCGCCGCGAAGGCCGAAATGTCCAAGCCCAACCTGCTCTATTACTTCCGCCGCAAGGAAGACATCTATGTGGCGCTCCTCGAGCATACGCTGAGCGACTGGCTGGAGCCCCTGCGCGAGCTTGATCCGGCGGGCGATCCGCTCACCGAACTCGCCCGCTACATCTCCGCCAAGATGCAGATGTCGGAAGCAAATCCAAAGGCCTCAAGGCTCTTCGCCAACGAAATCCTCCACGGCGCGCCGATGATCGAGAAATTTCTCAAGGGCCCGCTGCGGCAATTGGTGGCCGAAAAATCCCAGGTTATCCAGTCCTGGATCGCCGCGGGAAAGCTTGCTCCCGTCGATCCCTACCATCTGATCTTCGCCATCTGGGCCGTGACCCAGCACTACGCCGATTTTTCCGTGCAGGTCGATGCGGTTCTGGGCCGCCGCGAGGATCCAAAGGCCGCGCAGAAAGCCGTGCTGGAAATTCTCCTGCGCGGCCTGCAGGTCAAACAACCTTAATGGTTTTCGGATCCCAGTCCTTCGGCAGCGGATATTGCGGGTTCATCTCCTCCAGCGTCTCGCGCACAATCCGCGCGATGGCCGCATTGCGCGCCCAGTTGCGGTCCGCCGGAATGATGTGCCACGGCGCATGCTCGGTCGAGCAGCGCGAGATCGCTGTCTCATAGGCCGCCATGTAGTCCGCCCACTTGGCCCGCGTGGCAAGATCACTCACCTTGAATTTCCACTGCTTGGCAGGATCATCAACCCGCTCCTGCAGGCGCACCGCCTGTTCCTCCTTCGAAACATGCAGCATGAATTTCAGAATGCGCGTGCCGGAATTGGCAACCAGCTTTTCAAAGGCGTTGATTTCGTCATAGCGGCGCTCTATCGCATCGGCGGCTGCCAGTTTTTCGACCTTCACCACCAGCACGTCCTCATAGTGGGAACGGTTGAATATGCCGATATAGCCCTTGGCCGGGCAGGCCTTATGAACCCGCCACAGGTAATCATGGGCCCGCTCCACCTCGGACGGAACGCCGAACGGCTTCACCGTCACTCCCAGCGGCCCGCAGGGATTGAACACGGCCCGCACCGTGCCGTCCTTGCCCGAACAGTCAATCCCCTGCAGGACAACCAGAAGCGCCCGCTTGCCCTCGGCGAAAAGCCGGTCCTGCAGCCCGTCAATGGCCACCGCATCCCTAAGCAGCTGCTCCTTGGCCTTGTCCTTGTCATCAAAGGCGTTGTCATCGCGCGGATCAAGCGCGCTGAGCGAAAACTTCTTGCCCGGCACAGCGATAAACTTTGATGCAAATGATTTTTTCTCGGCCATAATCCTGTCCTCTTCTATTCCCCTTCAATAGCAGCTACCCTTCCCCACAATCAAACAACTTCCGGATTTGCCTTGAAAGAACGCCCGTCAAACAAGCCGCAAATTGCTGCCCCTGCCTATCGCCTGCCCGCCCTTGACCAGGAATTCCTCCTCGGTGATTCAACCCGCGGCATGCGCTTCCATCTGGAGTACCAGAAGGCCGAGGAACACCTGCGCGCCTGGGGGGTTGAATCCACCGTGGTGGTTTTCGGCACCGCCCGCTGCCGGGAAAATGACGGCTCCGGCTGGTATGAAGGGGCGCGCAAATTCGCCGAAATCTGTTCGCTCCACGGCGGCGCCAAACTCGATCACGAGGTAACCCGCCACAATGTCATCGCGACCGGCGGCGGTCCGGGCATCATGGAAGCAGCCAACCGCGGCGCCAATGACGCTGGCGCGCCCTCCATCGGCTACAACATCACGCTGCCCCGTGAACAGGAGCCGAATCCCTACTCGACCCCGGACCTCACCTTCCGTTTCCATTATTTCGCAATGCGCAAGATGCATTTCGCCATGCGGGCTGCCGCCCTCGTCGTGTTCCCCGGCGGCTTCGGCACGCTCGATGAACTTTTCGAGATTCTCACCCTCAGGCAAACCGGCAAGATGACTAAGCCGCTGCCCGTCATCCTTTATGATTCGAAATTCTGGAACACCGCCATCAATTTCGAAATTCTGCTGAAGTCTGGTCTGATCCATCCAGACGATTTCAACCTCTTCGGCTTTGCCGACACGCCAGACCAGGCCTGGCGCGAACTCGTCGTTCGCGGCCTTAACATTCCCCAGGAGCAATGATGTCCATCCGACTCAAATTCTGCGGTGCCGCGCGGACCGTCACCGGCTCCTGCTATCTCCTGCAAACCGATGAGGCAAAGGTTCTCATCGATTGCGGCATGTTCCAGGGGTCCAGAACCGAGCGCGAACTGAACTGGCGCAATTTTCCGTTTGATCCAGCAGGCCTCGATGCCATGCTGCTTACCCACGGCCACATCGATCACATCGGGCTCATTCCGAAACTTGTGAAGAACGGCTTCAACAAGAAAATCCATTGCACCGCGGCCACCGTCGATCTCTGCGCCGTCATGCTGCCCGACTCCGGCTTCATCCAGGAGTCCGATGCCAAGTTCCAGAACAAGCGCAACCGTCAGCGCGGCCTTCCCGAGATTGAGCCCATCTACACGCTGGAAGACGCCATGAATGCCCTCGAGCATTTTGCGCCGCTCGAATATGAAACCTGGATTGTGCCCGCCAAGGGCATTCGCGCCCGCTGGTGGAACGCCGGCCATCTTCTGGGGAGCGCTTCAATTGAAGTTGAGGTCAGCCGGGCTGGCAAGCCGCCCACCCGCATCCTTTTCTCCGGCGACATCGGCCCCGATTTCAAGATGCTGCATCCCGACCCGGAAGCGCCAACCGGCTTTGACTATGTCATCTGCGAATCCACCTATGGCGGCAAGGACCGCTTCGAGCGTTCCGAAGAAAAGCGCCGCGAACTGCTGGCCGGGGAGGTGAATGCCGCAGCAGTACGCAAAGGCGCCCTGCTCATTCCCTCCTTCGCGGTGGAACGCACCCAGGAGGTGGTCACCGACCTTGTCTGGCTCATGGAAAAGGGCAAGGTTCCCAAGACAACGATCTTCATCGACTCACCGCTCGCTAACAAAGCCTCGGCCATTTTCAAGAAACATGCCGGGGAATTGCAGAATGGCGACGAACTCTTTCGCGCCTTCAACTCGCCGCTGCTCAAAAGCACGGAAACGGTTGAGGATAGCAAGGCCATCGCACTGTTCTCCGGCTTCCGCATCATCATAGCCGCCAGCGGCATGTGTGACGCGGGCCGCATTCGCCACCACCTGAAGAACCACCTGTTCCAGGCCAGCACGACGGTTCTTCTGGTGGGCTTCCAGGCCGCCGGGTCCCTTGGCTATATCCTCGAGAACGGCGCCCATATGGTGAAAATCATGGGTGAGGAAATCACCGTGCGCGCCACCATCCGCCAGTTCGAAGACTATTCCGGCCACGCCGATGGCCCGGAACTCGTCCAATGGCTGAAGGAGCGCATGCCGATCGGCAAGACCGTGTTTCTCACCCATGGCGAGGAGGGCCCCCAGGTGGCCCTGCAGGAGGCCATCACGGGACTCATCGTGAAGTCCGATTGCATCGTCCGGCCCCAGCTTGACGATGTCTATGATCTGGGCGGCACGGCCTGCGCCTTCCTTGAAAGCGAAAGCCGCCCCCGGATCGACCCCGCCCAGGTTGCCCGGCCCGACTGGAACAATGAACTCACCAGCCTGCTTTTCGACATCGACCAGGAAATCAGCAAGGCGGCGGACGCAAAGTCAAAAGCTGTCGTGATCCGCCGCCTGAAGCGCGCCCTGGCCGGCGAGCCGCCCGACAACACCCGCCGCCGCCCGCCGATTTCCGGTACATCACGCCGTTCCCGGGCCTATGATGACAACTGACCAACAACGAATTGCACGGTAAGGAGAGTACCCGATGGCCTTGGAAGAGCTTCAGTCCCAGATCAGCCTGCTGGTGAGCCAGATCAACAACCAGCCGGAAGACGTGCACGAACTCTACGAGCTGCTGCACCAGAAATTGAACGAGCTTCGCGGCACCGGCCAGCCGCTGCCCCAGGATCTCCTCGATCTGGAAAAACGCATGCTCAAGGAATTTCCGAGGGCCAAGACGTAATCCCACCCGCATCCAGCCGGCTGCGCCAGGCAGAAGTCCCACTATCAACTGAATCCTTCCACTGTTCTATTCAGTGGAATATTTGTTCTATTTTCTTGGCAGCGGCGGACTGCTGTGGTTTACTTGCTTATCCCGCGACTTCCTCTGCGAAATGGGTCCAAAGTGAGCGAAAGCGATATCCTCCCGCGCGACTTCCAGAGCCTCAAGGCCCGCATCATCGAGCGTGGCCCCGCCTTGCCGAAGCGCCTGACCCAGGTGGCAACCTACGCGCTGGAACATCCCGATGAAATCGCCTTTGGCACCGTGGCCTCGATTGCCGTGGAGGCCGATGTTCAGCCTTCGACCTTGGTGCGTTTTGCCCAGGCCATGGGCTATCAGGGCTTTTCCGAATTGCAGGAGGTGTTTCGCTCAAGATTGCGCGACCGGATTCTGAACTATGAGGAGCGTATCGAGCAGCTCCGCCAGCACGCCCTGTCCGCCTCGAAATCCCATGTCATTTTCCAGGGTTTCACCGAGGCGGCGGAAAAATCCATCAATACCCTGCAGGAACGGCTGGAGCCGAAGAAACTCGACCGTGCCGTGGAAATTCTCAGCAAAGCCGAGACCATTTATCTGCTTGGCCTCCGCCGCTCCTTTCCGATCTCGACTTACATGTCCTATGCCTTCGGAAAACTCGGTGTGCGGAATGTCCTGATCGACGCCATTGGCGGGCTGGCCCAGGAGGAATTGGGTTTTGCCACCAAACGCGATTGCGTGCTGGCCATCAGTTTCACGCCCTATGCCTCGGAAACCGTGTCGCTGGCCCAGGCGGCAGCGGCCCGCCATGTGCCTATCGTGGCGATTACCGACTCCGGCTTCTCGCCGCTCTCCCCACTCTCCGAAGCCTGGTTCGAAGTGGCCGAAGCGAATTTCGAAGGCTTCCGCTCCATGGCGGCCACCCTGGCGCTGGCCATGACGCTCACCGTGGCGGTGGCTGAAATGCGCGGCCGCCGGAACTAAACCGCCGGCGGCTCGGGGATGGAATTGCCCGTGCCGGCAACCTGCTGATCGAAATCGATGATGGCGCCGGTCATCATGCCCGACTCCTCGCTCGACAGAAAGCCGCAGGCCCGCGCCACTTCATCGGGCTTCAGCAGCCGGCCAAAGGGCCGTGCCGCCTCGGCCTTCTTCAGCCAGCCGTCCTGGGCGTCGTGATAGGTCTTCATGATGCGGTCTTCGCCCGGCGTGTCCATCCAGCCGATGGTGAGGCCGTTGACGCGGATCTGGTGCCGCATGACGGAGAATGCCGTGTTCTTGGTGAGCGTGATCAGCGCGCCCTTCGAGATGCAATAGGCCGAGATGAAATCCTGCCCGCCATGGCCCGACAT
>JAEUMI010000226.1 GCA_016792825.1 Hyphomicrobiales bacterium | reverse complement strand
GATGAGCCGCCCTGCACCACGCCGGTGATCATCACCTTGTCATAGCCGCGCCTGAGCATTTCCGGCAGGGCGATGGTGGCGCCAATCGCCATCCCTGCGACGGAGAGCCCGTTCATGGCCGAAATGATCACCATGAGGAGAATCGTGCCGACAGCCAGCCCGCCGCGCAGGCGGCCAAACCAGACATGCAGCATGCGGTACAGGTCTTCGGCAATCCCCGCTTCCGAGAGCACGTAGCCCATGTAGATGAAGAGCGGCAGCGTGAGCATCGGAAACCAGTTGAACAGCTTGAACACCTGGCTGTAGGGCATCTCGATGGCGCCAGTGCCGTAGAGCAGCAGGGCAGCGCCGGAAGCGACGAAGCCGATAGCGGCAAAAACCCGCTGGCCGGTGAGCAGCATCACCATCATGGCCCCGAACATGGACAGGGCGATCAGTTCATAACTCATGAGAGGGATGTTCCCCGGATAGTGGCTGTATGCTTGATGGCAAGCGAAATGGTCTGCAGCAGCATGAGAGCCAGGCATGCCGTCATCAGGCCCTTGATCGGAATCATCGATGGATTCCACATGGAGAAGCGCCTTTCGCCGGTGGCAATGGCATATTGCAGGCTCGAGATGCTCCCCATCAGCATGACGGCGAGATAGAAAAACAGGCATCCACTGGTGACGAGATCCATCCAGGCCTTGCCCTTCACCGACAGCCGGTCATAGAACAGGTCCATGCGGACGTGGTCATTGTTCTTCAATGTTATCGCGCCGCCCAAGAAGTAATAGGCCGTTAGGGTGAATTGCGCGAGCTCGATGCACCAGTGCAAAGGCATCCTGATCAAATTCCGGGTCACCGCATCAAGCAGCAGAATCCCGATCATGGCCGCGATCAGTGCCATGGCGACAATTCCCACCTTGTCGGACATGTAATCGACTATGCGGACATAGTTCCTTGCGAGTTTTCCCATTCGCTCCCCGTGGCCGGCACCGACCTGACGCAGTCAGATGGGCGCACAACCCTTAGCTGCCACCAACCTGGCAAGAAGAACTGATACGGAAGCGCAAGTCAACCGGTATTGGCGTAGCAGTTGTCATCGGTGGAGTTTGCGTCAGGCAATGGCCTTCCGGCCCGCACTGCCATGGAGCAGCAGGGCATCGCCGATCTGGCTTGCGGGAATTGCCGGGCTGAACAGGAAACCCTGGCCCTGCTGGCATCCCAGGGCGCGCAGGATGCCAAGCTGTTCCTGGGTCTCGATGCCTTCGGCAAGTGTCATGAGGCCGAGGCTGTGGCCGATATTGACGGCGGCCCGGACCAGTTCCTTTGACCGCGGCTTGCTGCCGAGATCCTTGATGAAGGAGCGGTCAATCTTGATCTTGTCGATTGGAAAACTGTTAAGATAGCCCAGCCCCGAATAGCCGGTGCCGAAATCATCGAGGGCAATCACCACGCCCAGCTCCTTCAGGCTCCGCAGCACTTCGAGCGTCTCGTAGGACTTTTCCAGGAGGAGCGACTCGGTGATCTCGAGCTCAAGCCGGTGGGGGGCCAAGCCATATTTCGCGAGCGCGGCACAGACGACATCGACCAGCTGGCCCGACTTGAACTGGGCGGGCGAAATATTGACCGCGACGGAGAGGTTCTTGCGCCAGGTGGCGGCCAGCTTGCAGGACTGTTCGAGCACCCAGTTTCCAATGGGCACGATCAGTCCGCTTGATTCGGCAATCGGAATAAAGGAGGCCGGCGAAATCATGCCTTTGTCCGGGTGGTTCCAGCGCAGGAGAGCTTCAAAACCGACTTCGAGCCCGCTTTCCAGCTCCATCAAGGGCTGATAATGGACCGCGAACTCATTGCGGGCCAGGGCCATTGCGAGGTCGCGTTCCATTTCACGGCGCAGCATGAGCTGCAGCGACATCTGCGGTTCATAAACCCGGTAGATGCCGCGGCCGTCGGTCTTTGCCCGGTAGAGAGCCAGGTCGGCATTTCTGAGCAGGGTCGAAGAATCAACCGAATCACCGATGCTGAAACTCACGCCGGCGCTGACGCCTGTGAGAAGATCGTAGTCGCCCACCTTGAGCGGCTTGCTGAATGCATTCACCAATTCTTTTGCCGCGGCTCCGGCAGCGTCAAGCTCAGTGAGCATCGGGAGCAGAATGGCGAACTCGTCGCCGCCAAGCCGGGCGACAATGCCCCGGTCGCCAACGCGCTCTTCCAGCCGGTTGCCCACCGCAATGATGAGGTCGTCACCCACTTGATGGCCAAGCGTGTCATTGGTGCCCTTGAAATCGTCAATGTCGATGAGAATGATGGAGGTGCAATAGGCGATTTGGGTTTTCCTCGACAGGGAGCTTGAAAGAAGGTCAAGGAAAAGCCTTCGGTTGGGAAGTCCGGTCAGGGCGTCATGCTCCGCAAGATACTGAATGCGCGCGTCCTGCTTGCGGCGCTCGGTGACGTCAATGACGGCAACGATGGCGGCGTCCGTGCCGTTGTATTTGATGGGCTTTGCGTAACTGCTGACCAGCAACTCGGTGCCATCAGCCTTGATATGCACCCAGTCCTTTTCACCGCTGTCCAATCGAAAATCGGACTTGGCGTCATCCAGCGCCCTCTGGTATTCGCTGGCGGGGCGTATTTCCAGCGACGTCATTTTTAGGAACTGGTCGCGCGTATAGCCATAAAGTGCCACAGCGGCAGCATTAATATCGATGAATTTCAAGGTTGCTTTTTCAACGACCCACATGGGAACCGGATTGTTCTCGAACAGCAGGCGGAAGGATTCGGCCGCGTTCCTGTCGTCGGTAATGTCCGTCCTGACAAAGATCTTTTTTCCATCAGGGGCCCGGTGCTGGTCGTAGCGGATCCAGCGCCGGTCGCCAAAATTCTGTTCGACTATCGAATCCCCCCGGTCAAGGCGCTCCAGGCGGTCCCTGATCCATGCCTCCTCGGCGGCGCCATCCATCCTGGTGACCTGGCGTTCCCTGTCCAGGGCCAGGCGGTAGATCGTTTCGATGCTGACGCCCGGCTTCATGTAGGGCGCCGTGTCAGGGAACATTAATTCATAGTTCCGGTTCCAGAGGAGAAGCCGGTTCTGCGCGTCGAGCAGGACAATGGCCTCCGGCAGGCATTCGATGACCTGGCGGAGCTCGGCATGGTCTGAGACCGCGTGCTGGCGCGCCGTTTCGGTCACCGCAACCGT
>JAEUMI010000326.1 GCA_016792825.1 Hyphomicrobiales bacterium | reverse complement strand
AGGGATGCGCCAATCAGGATTCGCGCTCCCCATAGGGAAATCAGCGAGGAGAATAGCTGCTGGCGATACATGAGGCCATAGGCTGCACCGAGCCAGGTGAGAATATGGGCCGCCACTTCAAGGAGTTGCGGTTCATCTGTGGTCAAGCCGCCGCCGATGAGCACGCGAAGTTCAAGCGAGACGAGCGAGATAGCAAGGCCGAGGCTGATGCCTTCAAGGGCTGTGGCGGATTTGGTGTGGCCGGATGATTTCAGCCAGCGCGCGGCGAAGTAGAACAGAACAACGGGTATGCCGTAGCCATAAAGCGGCCAGTGCTGGCCCAGGGGCAAGGTGCGGTCATCGTTCCAAAGTTCACGCGAAACAAACAGGCGCAGGGCGGTGAGGGAGCCAAGCGCGGCCGCAATTGGCCCCAGCAATGTCACGGCAAGAGTTCTGGTGGAAAATGCATAGGCTGAGGCGAGAACCGCCATGCTTATGGTCAGCCATACGCCATTGAGCATACGGTCTTCAGCAAACAGGAGAAGGCCGGCGCTGCCGATGGCGAGAATTCCGGCGGTGAAATTGTCCTCGTTCGCGGTGATTTTTCCGCGTCGGAGCCAGACTGCTGCAAGCAGCACAGCCGCAGCCAATGCACCAAGGAGAGCCCATGACGTATCGGACAGCAAGCCATCCACCCTGCCCCAGGCGCCGAATAGAAATAACAGCGCGGAACCCGCTGCCAGGATGCCCCAGGTCATGGGCGGTGATTTTTTGAAAACACCGGCAAGGCCCAGTGCGGTGAAAGCCGTGCCGGCGGCGAGCATCCAGCGGAGATAGGGTTGGGCATCGCCCCCCAATAAGCTGGACCAAAGGCCGCTTTCATCCATGGCCCATTCGTTGAAAGCGGCTTGCTCCCAGACCATCAAGACAATGAATGACAGGAGAGCGGCGGCGGGCGCTGCAGCCGTGTCGCCCTGTTTGCACCACGAGAGGGCGGCAATGCCTGCCATGCCGATGAAGAACAGGGTGAGGGCCAGGCCTGAATGGCCGCTTTTCACGACGAGAGCCGCGAGAACCAGCGCGGCCGCGACGCCGCCGATGGAGCCAATTTTCAACGAGTCGGTCATGCCCATGGGGTTCAGAAGCGAGCCCGAGGCGCTGCCCAGAATGCTGCGGCCCGAGATTGCAAAGAGCGACACGGCGCCGATGCACAGGGCGAACAGTCCGATTGGCACAGTATCAGAAACTTCGAAGGGCCCGCCGAGCCAGAGGAACGCCCAAAGGGCCGAGCCACTGATGCCGGCATAGCCCAGCCACCACCAGGGCCGCTTGCGGAGAACCGCAAAGCTCGCGCCGAGAATGATCAGGAGATAGGGAAAGAAGCTCCAGCCCGAAGGATCCGGCGAGGAAATCATCATGGGCGTCACGTAGGAACCCAGGAGGCCAAGGGCGGCAATGAACGGTCCCTGGCGAAGCGAGAGGGCCAACGCCCCCAAAGCCAGCAGCGCCAATCCGATGAAGGCGGTCGTCGGCGCCACCAATTCATAGAGCGCATAGGCGGCGTAGATACTGCCGAAAGCAGTGGCAAGGCCCGCCGCCGACAAAGCGGCGGGCACATAATTGGGCTGCGCAGCGGCGGGCGTTCTGCGGTGCAGGTTGTCGCCGGCGAAAACCAGGGCAGCGCCCAGCAGCAGGCCCAGGACGATCTGCAGGGGCGGCGAAATGAGGCCGTTGTCATAGGCATATTTGACGAAGAGCAGACCGCCGATGGCAATGGCCACGCCGCCGATCCAGACGAACCAGCGCGAGGCCAATTGCTGTTCCATATCCTGCTTCGCCGCCGTGGGTTTTTTCTCCGGAACTGATTCAAGGGTTTTGGCCGCTTGAGCCTGCAGGTCCGGATCTGGTGTTTCAGCCAAGACAGGTTCAGGTTCTTTAGCGGCGGCAACGGCCGTGGTGGGCCAGTTCGATTTCTTCTTTTCCGCCTTGGGTGATTCCTTGGGCGCAGGGGCCGCGCCCGCCCCCTGATCGGAAAGCAGCCCCACCTGCAATTTCAGCTGGGCGATTTGTGTGGTAAGGCGCGAAATCCTGTTAAGGGCGATGAGGGCCAGAACGAAACCGGCAAGTGCCATCAACCATCCAAAGCCGTCCATGGAATCCCCTGAGCCATTGAGTCGGGCGAAGTTACACCGCTTGCCTTTGATTGTCGAAATTGGGAAAAGACCGGAAATGACTGCCCGCCTTGCCATTCAGCCAAAACTGCAAAGTGCTATTCCTGTGCGCTGGGAAATTGCCCCTGACCCCGTTCCCTATGATGTGGCGGTGGCACGGATGGAACATGAAGTGGAAGCGATTGCAAAAGGCGATGCTGCGGAACTGGTGTGGCTGCTGGAGCATCCGCCGCTCTACACGGCAGGCACTTCGGCCAAGGACAGCGACCTCATTATGCCGGCCCTATTCCCGGTGCATCACACGGGGCGCGGCGGGCAATACACCTATCACGGGCCCGGGCAGCGGGTAGCCTATGTCATGCTTGACCTCAAGAAACGCGGACAGGATGTGCGGGCCTTTGTGGCGGGACTGGAGGAATGGCTGATTGCGACGCTTGCCGCGTTCAACATCAAAGGCGAACGACGCGAGGACCGGGTCGGCGTCTGGGTGAAGCGCGAGGGCCGCGAAGACAAGATCGCGGCCATCGGAATCCGGGTCCGGCGCTGGGTGAGCTATCACGGCATCAGTCTGAATGTAGATCCCGATCTCCGGCATTTTGACGGAATCATTCCCTGCGGGGTGCGGGAGCATGGGGTGACCAGCTTTGTTGACCTTGGCTTGCCTGTGACCTTGGCCGATGCGGATGTGGCGCTGAAGAATTGCTTTCAGGATATCTTCACACAAACTCCATGATCACGGCGTCGACGCTGAGGCTGTCGCCGGGCTTGGCGTTGATTTTCTTCACCGTGCCGTCGCGCTCGGCGCGCAGGATGTTTTCCATCTTCATGGCTTCGACGATGGCGAGCGCATCGCCCGCCTTTACCTCCGCTCCCTCGCCCACATGCAACGCCACGACGAGTCCCGGCATGGGGCAGAGAAGTTTCTTGGAGGTGTCAGCCGCCGTTTTCTTCGGCATGAGCTTCACGAGTTCCGCTTCGCGCGGCGCATAGACCCGGGCGTCTATGCTCACGCCGCGATGGCTGAGGCGGTAGCCATTGGAAATGCGGCGGACCTGAACGGAGATTTCCTCACCATCGATAATGCCGTGCCATACGGGCAATCCCGGCGTCCACTGGCTGACGATGGCGCGCTCGCCGCGCTCGCCGGGCAGGAGGATTTGGATCAGACGTTCGGTTTCATGAACAACCTCAGCATCATACCACTCGTCCCCGAGCTTCACCTTGCGCCCACGTGAGAATTTGACAGCCCGGCCGCTCATCTGGCCGGTGATCTTGCGCTTGCGGCGGTTTTCAACATGGTCGAGCACGCAGGCAACGGTGGTGAGCCGGTCGGCGAGTTCAGGGGTGATGGCATTGCCCTTGAAGCCATCGGGAAATTCCTCGGCGATGAAGCCGGTTGAAAGCGTTCCCTCCTTCCAGCGCGGATTGTCCATGATGGCGGAAACAAAGGGTACATTGTGCTGGATGCCATCAATGTAGAATCCGTCGAGGCCCTGCGCCATGGCGGTGATGGCCCCGGCCCGCGTGGGCGCGTGGGTGCAGAGCTTGGCAATCATCGGATCGTACCAGATGGAGATCTCGCCGCCTTCGAACACGCCCGTGTCGTTGCGGAGTGTCACGCCATCACTGATTTGCTCCGCAGGCGGACGATATTTCACCAGGCGGCCCACTGACGGCAGGAAATTCCGGTAAGGGTCTTCGGCATAGATGCGGCTTTCGATGGCCCAGCCGTTCAGTCTCACGTCAGCCTGGCGGAGAGCCAATTTTTCGCCGTAGGCCACACGGATCATTTGCTCAACGAGGTCGACGCCCGTCACCAGTTCGGTGACCGGATGTTCAACCTGCAGCCGCGTATTCATTTCAAGAAAAAAGAAGGAGCGGTCCTGCCCGGCGACGAACTCGACCGTGCCGGCGCTGTCGTAGTTGACAGCTTTGGCCAGGGCCACGGCCTGCTCGCCCATGAGCTTCCGGGTTTTGTGATCAAGCAGAGGCGACGGAGCTTCCTCGACCACTTTCTGATTGCGGCGCTGGATGGAGCATTCGCGCTCACCGAGATAAATCACGTTGCCGTGCTTGTCGCCGAGAACCTGAATTTCAATGTGGCGCGGGTTGACGATAAATTTCTCGAGGAAGACGCGGTCGTCGCCGAAGCTGGATTGGGCCTCAGATTTGGCGCGGGCAAAGCCATCGCGGACTTCAATGGCCGAATGGGCCACGCGCATGCCCTTGCCACCGCCGCCGGCCGAGGCCTTGATCATCACTGGAAAGCCGATCCCTTCGGCAATCTTCACGGCTTCGTCTTCGGTCTCGATGATGCCCATGTAGCCCGGCACAGTTGACACGCCGGCGGCCTGGGCGGCCTTCTTTGATTCAATCTTGTCGCCCATGGCATCAATGGCCGCCGCATTGGGCCCGATAAAGACAATGCCGGCCTCACTGAGGGCCTTGGGGAAAGCCGAGCGTTCAGACAGGAAGCCGTAGCCGGGATGCACCGCTTCCGCGCCGGTCACCTTGCAGGCTGCAATAATCTTATCCATCACGAGATAGGATTGGGCGGCGGCGGGCGGGCCAATGTTTACCTTTTCATCGGCCATTTCCACATGCAGGGCCCGCGAATCGGCATCGGAGTAGACAGCAACGGTGGCAATTCCCATCCGCCGGGCGGTCTTGATCACGCGGCAAGCGATCTCGCCACGATTGGCAATCAATATTTTCTTGAACATGGAGCCCCGGGAAAGGTTTTATTGTTGACTGTAACAAGGGTCGCCAGTAGGCGCAATCATTCTGCTTCCTAATGACCCAGCCCATAGAATGCCATCTTTCTAGGGAACCAATCGAAGATTCTGCAGTTTAGTGAGAATGGGATATCGCAAATCTATGGGCAAACTGAAGTTCATCTTGTTTTTTGCAGCGATATTTGCCGTAGCCGGCTGGGAAGGCTCCAATGCGGCGCAGCCTGGCGGCCTCAAAAACTTTCTGAACAATCTGGATCGCAGCGTCTGCCAAAAATTCAACGCAACGTGCAAGACGCGAGGAAACCAGACAGCCACGAAAAAGAAAAAAATCCAACCGCCTATTCCCGTGGAAAAGCCAAGAATCGCAGAGGGTGCCACGGAGCCTGCCCCCCTTCCCTTTGAAGAACCAAAGCCGGCGCAAGTCGTTGCGGAGCCTGCACCCATTCCGCGCGCCAAGCCACAGGATCTTCAGAAACTCGCCCTGATCGTTCCGAGCGCCGTTCCCGCTGCCACTGATCCAGGCAAGACTGACAAGCTTGCAACCCCAACCATCAAGTCCACGCAGCGTCCGGTGATTGCGGCAAAGGCGATTCCTGAGATGACTGCAAAGCCATCAGTGCCCGCTCCCCTGCCGCGCATCAAGCCGGAAAAGCTTCAACAGCAGACTGCCTTGATCCCGCGGGCCCTGCCGGAACAAGCCACCGCCAAGGATGGCCATGAATCGTGTCTTCAGAAATTGCGCGCGATGGGCGCGGAATTCACAATTGCCCCGGCCACAGTTGATTACGGAAAGTGCAATGTGAAAAATCCTGTGAACCTTCGGTCGGTCACCACCAAGCACAGCACCATAGACCTGCCCGAGGCGCCCTTGCTGAACTGCAAATTCGCCCTGCAGTTTTCCAAGTGGCTGAGCGAGTCCGGAGCGCCGATCCTTTCAGCGCAATTGAACTCGCCGGTTGAACGGATCTCGACGGGGCCGGGTTTTGAGTGCCGGGGCCGCAACGGTGACGGCACGGCAAAAGTCAGCGAGCATGGCTATGGCAACGCGGTGGATATCTCCACGTTCCGTTTGCAAAATGGCAAGACGCTCAATGTGGGAGACAGCACGCTGCTTCCAGGGGTCCGAGCCTCGGCCTGCGGCTATTTCACCACGGTTCTCGGGCCAGGCGCAAATGCAGCTCACGCCTCACATTTCCATTTTGACATGGGCGCTCATGGCAAAAGCGGCAATTACCGCATTTGCCAGTAACGGGCAGCCGGAAACTCACTAATTAGGGCATTTATTGAGCTGATTTGCCCTTTGGGACCGTCTCCGCTACACAGCGCCAAATGAACACTCATGTCCCAAAAGTCGGCCTTGTTTCATTGGGTTGCCCCAAAGCACTGGTTGATTCCGAACGCATTCTCACCCAGCTTCGGGCCGAGGGCTATCTCATCGCACCCGGGTATGCGGATGCCGATGTGGTGCTGGTCAATACCTGCGGCTTTCTCGATAGCGCCAAAGCCGAGAGCCTTGCCGCCATCGGCGAGGCCATGACGGAGAACGGCCGGGTCATCGTCACCGGCTGCTACGGCGTCGAGGCCGATGCCATCCGCGCCGCCCACCCTGGTGTCCTGGCGATCACCGGGCCGCATCAATATGAGGCCGTGGTGGGGGCCGTGCACAATGCGCTGCCACCGGTGCATGATCCCAAGTATGACCTCATGCCGCCCCAGGGCCTGCGCCTGACGCCCAAGCATTATGCCTATCTGAAAATCTCCGAAGGCTGCAACAACCGCTGCTCCTTCTGCATCATCCCATCCATTCGCGGTGACCTTGTTTCGCGGCCCGTGGCTTCGGTACTTTACGAGGCCGAGCGACTTGTGAAAGCGGGCGTGAAAGAATTGCTGGTGATCAGCCAGGACACGTCTGCCTATGGCGTGGATACCAAGTACGCCACGAGCAAATTCCATGGCCGCGAGGTGCGCGCCAAGTTCTATGACATGGCAAAGGAACTGGGCGATCTGGGCGCATGGGTGCGGATGCACTATGTATACCCCTATCCCCATGTCGATGATGTGATCCCGCTCATGTCGGAAGGGAAAATTCTGCCCTATCTCGATATTCCGTTCCAGCACGCGGCCCCCAACGTGTTGAAGGCGATGCGGCGGCCGGCGAACCAGGAAAAGGTTCTGGACCGTTTGGCCTCATGGCGTAAAATTTGTCCGGATATTGCCATCCGCTCCACCTTTATCGTGGGGTTTCCCGGCGAGACCGATGCGGATTTCAACTATCTTCTGGACTGGATGAAGGAAGCGAGGCTGGAGCGTGTTGGCTGTTTCAAATACGAGCCGGTGTCAGGGGCCAGAGCCAATGACCTGGGACTGCCGCAAGTGCCGGATGAAGTGAAGGCCGAGCGCTACCATCGTTTTATGGAAGCACAGCAGGAGATTTCCGCTGAAATTTTCCAGTCGAAAGTCGGCCGGGAAATCGACGTTCTGGTGGATGCCATTGATCTGGAAAATGAAGAGGCAGTGGCGCGTTCGCCGTGGGATGCGCCGGAAATTGATGGCAACGTGTTCCTTCCCGGCGAGACGTCATTAAAGCCCGGCGACATGGTGCGTGTGCGGATCGTCGAAGCCGAAGAGTATGATCTGATTGGCGAGCAGATCTAAGCCTTTAACTGGGCTTCGGCCTTTGCCATGTAGTCCCTCGTCAAAGGCAAGGTTTCGCGCTGCTTGGCAAGCTGAATCTGGAACACCATGTGGGAACCGTGGGTAAAGCTCAGTTCGCTTGCGATAAGGTAGAATTCCCACATGCGGCAGAACCGTTCATCCATAAAGGTCATGATCTTCTTGCGATTGGCTTGAAAGCGCTGCTCCCAGGCCCTGAGCGTCTTGGCGTAGTGGAGCCGCAGGATTTCGATGTCCGTCACCCACAGCTTGGAGCGTTCGACGCTTGCCATGGCTTCCGAAAGCGCCGGGGAATAACCGCCGGGGAAAATATACTTGCGCAGCCAGGGGCCAGTGGCGCCAGGCCCGCCTTTGCGGCCGATGGAATGCAGAAGGGCAACGCCATCAGGCTTCAGCAGATCGCGCACCTTGGCAAAAAACTCGTCGTAGTGGGCAATGCCCACATGTTCAAACATGCCCACCGAGACAATGCGATCAAAGGTGCCCTCAACATCGCGATAGTCCTTCAACTCAAAGCGCACGCGATTGTCGAGGCCGCGCTCGATTGCCCGCTGGCGCGCCAGGGCCAGTTGCTCGGTTGACAGGGTCACGCCCAAAACCTCCACATCCGCGACCTTTGCCAGATAGAGCGCCATGCCGCCCCAGCCGCAGCCAATGTCCAGGACACGTTGACCCGGTTTTAGATCAAGCTTTGCCGCGATGTGGCGCAGCTTGTTTTGCTGGGCCACTTCGAGGCTGTCCGTGTCGCTTGCAAAATAAGCACAGGAATAATGCATGTCCTCGTCGAGGAATGATTTGTAGAGTTCGTTGGACAGATCATAATGGTGATGCACATGGGCGCGGGCGGATTTTGCGTCATTGCGCTGGTGCAGCTTGCGAATGCCTTTGAGACCCTTGTGCAGAATTCTCTGCAAGGGATGCTTGCGCAAGTTGTTTCCATTGATTTCGGCAAACTCGAGGAATTGGCGGATTGTGGTACCTTCCATGACAAGCGTGCCATCCATGTAGGCTTCGCCGGCGTAGAGTTCGGGATTGAGAAACAGAGTCCGGTAAAGTTTCCGGTCCTTGAGGCGAATTGCAACCTTGGGCCCCGGCATTCCGGAAAAGACATGGGCTTTGCCTTCCACATCGTACACTTCCAACGTTCCGACCTTTACAAAACGTGTCAGCAAGGTTTTCAGCAGATGCATGCCCATCTCCTAAAGAGGAATATTATCGTGTTTTTTCCATGGGTTATTCAATTCCTTATGGCGCAGCATATCAAGGGCCCGAGCTATGCGTTTTCTGGTTGAGTGGGGCATGATAATTTCATCGAGAAAGCCCCTCTCCGCCGCCACGAATGGATTGGCAAAGCGATCCTCATAGTCCTTCACGCGGGCGGCAATCTTGTCCTTGTCGCCGAGTTCGCTGCGGTAAATGATTTCGGCTGCCCCACGCGATCCCATCACGGCAATTTCGGCGGAGGGCCAGGCGTAGTTCAGGTCGGCCCGCAAATGCTTCGACGACATAACCACATAAGCGCCGCCATAAGCCTTGCGGGTGATCACGGTGATTTTCGGCACGGTGGCCTCGGCGAAGGCAAACAGTAGTTTGGCGCCGTGCTTGATGAGGCCGCCATATTCCTGGGCGGTGCCGGGAAGAAATCCCGGCACATCAACGAAGGTCACAATGGGAATGTTGAAACAGTCGCAGAAGCGCACGAAGCGGGCAGCTTTGCGCCCGGCGTCGCTGTCAAGAACGCCCGCCAGCACCAGCGGCTGATTGGCCACGATGCCGATGGTGCGGCCGGCGAGCCTGGCAAAACCGACAATAATGTTTTTGGCGTGGGCTTCCTGGATTTCGAAGAAATCGCCCTCGTCGGCAATCTTGAGGATCAGTTCCTTCATGTCATAGGGCTGATTGGGATTGGCGGGAATCAATGTATCGAGGGAAGCCTCCATCCGCCCGGCATCATCAAAGCTTGGAATCTCCGGAATTGGATCGGTGTTCGACGCGGGCAAAAAATCGATCAGGCGGCGCATTTGCAACAGCGCCTCGACATCATTGTCGAACGCCTTGTCGGCAATGGAGGACCTTGTGGTGTGCACCAGGGCGCCGCCAAGCTCCTCGGCCGTCACCGTTTCATTGGTGACTGTCTTCACCACGTCGGGACCGGTCACAAACATGTAGCTGGTATCACGCACCATGAAGATGAAGTCGGTCATCGCCGGGGAATAGACGTCGCCGCCGGCACAGGGTCCCATGATCACCGAGATCTGCGGGATGACGCCGGAAGCCAGGACATTGCGCTGAAAGACTTCGCCATAGCCTCCGAGGGCGTTCACCCCCTCCTGGATGCGTGCACCGCCAGCATCAAACAGGCCAATGATGGGCGCGCGATTCTGCAGAGCCATGTCCTGGATCTTGGTGATCTTGCGGGCATGGGATTCGGAGAGTGAGCCGCCAAACACCGTAAAGTCCTTGGCAAACACATACACAACCCGGCCATTCACCGTGCCCCAGCCGGTGACCACGCCATCGCCGGGGATTTTTGACTTTTCCATGCCAAAATCGGTGCTGCGGTGCTCGACGAACATGTCGAACTCTTCAAAGGAGTCCTCATCAAGAAGGAGGTCGATGCGTTCGCGGGCCGTAAGTTTGCCGCGGGCGTGCTGGGCTTTTGAACGCTTTTCGCCACCGCCCGCCCGGGCTTCAGCGCGGCGAAGCTCCAGTTTAGCTAGGATTTCCTGCATTTGCCTCCCCCGGCTTGGCCTTAACCATGGCTTCTCTTAGCGGCCAAATTCATGAACTTGTTACACATTTAACCCAGATTTAACCACAAAGGAACCAGTCTGCGGCAGCTATAATTCCTCAGGGGAGAAATTTGCCAAAGGTGTCGTCAGCAAGAATTGGGTATCTGGCTATCCTTCTGACGGGACTGCTGCTGTGCCTTGGCGTACGCTATGAGGCAAATCGCCAATATTTTGCGGCCTGGCAGCAATACCTGGAGGCCCGGCAGGCGGATTCGCGGGACTATACCAAGCGGGTCAGCTCATTCTTTTCCACCCTGAACGATAATCTGGGAATTCTGAGCTTCCTGCCCAGCGTGCGCAAAATTGACAGCTTTGACCACAGTGTCGGCCTTGACGGCCGGGGAACAGAGGCACATGGCAACAACCTTGGCGCCGATGGCCGGGAAACAATCCAGCAAGTCTACAACATCCTAGCCAAAAACGCCTCTGCTTCCCGGCTCTATATCGTGCCCCTCGATTTTGATTCCAAGCATCTTGATATGGTGACGGGCCGCCTGGAGCGGCCTATTCTTGAACTCGACCGCATACGCAGCAGGTCAAAGACCATTGGCGTTGACCCTGATTCCATCACACCAGCCCGCCCCGACTCGTTCCGAATTCCAGAATTCGCGGAAGTGCAGACGCAACTCAACTGGTTCAAGGTGAACTATCCGACCATCAGCAGGTTGAAGACCTTTGCTGTTCCGATGATCAGCGGGAAAGAGATCGCCACGGGCGGCGAGTCAGGATTGATTTTTTCGGCTCCGTTCTATGATCCGGATGGCAAACTTGCAGGCAGCGTTGCGGCGGTGATACCTACGGCCGTTCTGCGCAGCATCACGGGAACTGAAAACTATTCGCTGATCAGCCCGCGCGCCGAATACATTTCAGTTCCGCTCGCGCGCGATAAAAACATTCGATTAATGCTGCGCGCGGCGCATTCCGTGCCAACTGCCACAACCATTTTCTCAGAAACTGTCACGATCGACACCAATGACGCACGCGGCAAATGGCAACTGAACATCAATCATCCGGTGGCGGGATTTTACACGGGACCGCGCTTTGCAGCGAGAAAGGATTTCGAGAACGGCTCCTACCTTGCGCTGGGACTTCTAACCCTCCTGGGCCTGGGCTGGCACCGCACAAATATGAAGCGATCGCAGGAGTTCAAGGATAGCAGCGCGGCGCTGCAGCTTGTGAACGATGACATCACACGGCTAAACCTCGACCTGGCCGAAAACATGCGCAAGCTTCGCGAGGCGCACGATGAAATCATCAAAAAAGGCAAACTGGCGCAGATGGGGCAGCTGGTCGCAACCGTTGCCCATGAGCTTCGCAATCCGCTGTCGGCGGTCAGAACCTCAGCCTATCTGCTCAAGCGAAAGCTCACTGGCCACTCGGTGAACGTTGATACGCAGCTGGAGCGCATCGACAATTCGGTTGCCCGCTGCGATGCCGTGATCACGCAGTTCCTCGACTACGCCAAGTCGCATCAGCTGGAATACAAGGAGTTTCCCTTCGACAACTGGGTGGTCAAGCTGGTTGAGGAGGAAGCGCAAAAACTGCCGGAGGTCATCGAGGTCGAATGCAACCTCGGCCTGGACGGCATTTCCGCTTCGTTTGATCCCAACCGGCTGAGCCGGGTTCTCATCAACCTGATCAGCAATGCATCCGAAGCGATGGTGGGCAAGGGTGATGATCCGCAAAAATTCAAAACCCAGGCGCCCAAAATCAGCGTGATCACCCGGAAAAGCGAACGGGGCATTGAAATTGACGTTGCCGACAATGGCCCGGGCATTGCCGATGAGCAAATTCCCAAAATCCTCGAACCGCTCTTTACAACCAAAAGCTTTGGCACCGGACTGGGCCTTCCGGCAGCCATTCAGGTGCTTGAGCAGCATCGCGGCGGGTTGCAAGTCACTGGAGGTCTCGGCAAAGGCGCGACATTCACCGCCTGGATACCGCTGGCGCCGCAACAGAACCAAGCTGCCTAAGCAATACACTTCCAGGCAGGGTTAGGATTGGCCGCGTGCGAGGTCAGCGAATTTGACGCTGGCCGAAAATTCCTCCAACCGCCTGGCCCTTCGGGCCATGGCTTCAGCATCCTCGCCCCAGGTCGCAATTTGCCAGTCCTCATCCACGTTGGCGGCAAGCCAAGCGGCATAGGCTTGAATCTTGCCCGTTGCCAGCATGGTTGCCAAGAGGGCCGATCCGGTAAGCGTGGTGAGGTTGTGGACCGCGACGAAGGAAAACGAATTCAGCGACATGATAGCCGCGTTCAGGGCCTGGAGCGCGGCCGGGGACTGGCGCCGGTGAATGATGGAGCTTACGGTTTCAAAACCGGCTCCGAGGTCTTTCCTTGCCCAGGCGATGATGGGGTCCCAATGGGTTAGCTGGCGCCGGACCAGTCCTGCCGGACTTTCGGCGCGGTAACAGATCATGTCACTGCCGGCGAACTCAAGAATTTCTGCGGCAATTTTTGACTTCTCTGGAATGGCGCGGTCAAGGGCCGTGTTGGCAAGCTTGGTAAGCGGCATGGCGTGGGGATTTATGACGTCGACCTGCGCGTCCCATTCCGCGGCCACGGCTTCGGCCAAGGGGCGCGTCGGCAGGACCAGAGCGGCTTTAAGAGGGGTTTTTACGCTTCTACCATCAAGGGCAATGCCCAACTGGTCTGTAACGGCAACCGATTTATAAAAGCGTTTCGGCAGCGGACGATGGATCCGGTCCCGTGACAGGCGCTCCCATCTCTCATCCTCCGTTTCCTCACTCATTCCACATCCGCTTCATAACGGTCAGGATCAAAGCCGAAGGCATTCCAGGTTTCGCGTATGTGGGCGGGCAGCTCAGCAGAGATATCGACCACACCTTCGCGCGGGTGGGGAAACACAATGCGGCGGGCATGGAGATGGAGCTTTTTGGAAATACCTTCCGGCATATCGGCATTGCCGTCGTATTTCTCGTCACCCAAAATGGGGTGGCCGATATAGGCCATGTGGGCGCGAAGCTGATGCTGGCGGCCGGTAACGGGCTTCAGGGACACCCAGGCTGTGATCGGCGGGGCCTGGTCCACCACGGCGAAATAGGTGATGGCGTGCTGGGCCTTCTCATCGTTCTTGTCGCCGGCCCGCACCCGGTCGCCATCGGGGCCCTGGTCCTTCAGGAGCGGCACGTCAATGCGGCCCTGGGGCGGCTTGGGCACGCCCTTGACCACGGCCCAATAGGTTTTCTTCACGGCGCGGGTGGCGAAGAGCTTGCCAAGGGCTGACGCAATGGAGCGCCGCTTGGCCACAACTATGACGCCCGACGTATCACGATCCAGCCGGTGCACAAGCAAGGGTCGCTCGCCGGACTTCTTGGCTAGCCCCATGAGCAAGCCATCGAGATGCTGAAAAGTTTTGCTGCCGCCCTGCACGGCGAAGCCGGGCGGCTTGTTGAGAACATAGAGATCCTTGTCTTCGAAGATGATCATGCTTTGGAAGAGTTCGGCTTCTTCTTTGGTGAGGGGTTTCACATCACCCCTGGGCGCATCGGCGGGCCTGGTATCAAACATGAGCGGGGGCACGCGCAGTTCCTGGTCGGCCTGCAGCCTTGTGCTGGTCTTGGCGCGGCCGCCCTGAACCCGGATCTGGCCGGTGCGGGTGAGCTTGTTGAGATAGGCAAAGGTGACCTGGGGTAGATGGATCTTGAACCAGCGGTCCAGCCTTATGCCATCCTCATCGGGGGCGACGATGTAGCGTTTGACATCACTCATGATGCGAGGGTGCGTACCAGATACAATCCTGCAAAGACAGCAATTAGAGAAAGCGCGACTGAACTTGCGCCATAGGCAAGTGCCGCTCCATAGGATTTGCGTTCCACCAGAAGGGCAAAATCCAGGGAATAGGCCGAAAAGGTGGTGAATCCGCCGAGAATGCCGGTGGTCAAAAAGGCCCGGGCTTCATTGCTCACATTCAGCTTCAATGCCATCAGTTCCACCAGAACGCCCATGATGAAACAGCCGGCAACATTCACCGTGAGAGTGTGCCACGGGAATTCGGCACCAAGGATGCGGCCCGACCAGACATTCACGCCATAGCGCGCCGCGGAGCCAATAGCGCCACCAAGGGCTACCCAGAGCACCACGGGCATCAGAGCCAGCCTTTCTGCTTGAAATAGAGCCATGGCAGAAAGGCCGAGAGGACCATGATGCCAAGTGCCATTGGATAACCGTATACCCAATCCAGCTCCGGCATGAATTTGAAGTTCATGCCATAGATGCTGGCCACAAGAGTTGGCGGCAGGAAGACCACAGCGGCCACGGAGAAAATCTTGATGATGCCGTTCTGTTCAATGGCGCTCATGCCAAGCACCGCATCGAGCAGGAAGCTGATCTTTCCGTTAAGGAATGAGGCGTGGTCGGTAAGCGACTGGATGTCACGCTGCAGAACCTTGATGCGGGCGCGATTGTCTTTCATGTCCTTGGTCTGGCGCGTCTGGTCAACGATAGCCTGCATGAAAGCCACCATGCGCCCAATGGAGACAAGACTTTCACGCATCTTGGAATTGAAGTCGCCTTCCTCGCCGATCTTTTCAAGGAGTTCCGACAGATTAAGCGGCTTGCGGCGTGCCCTGCGGCCAGAGGTGGTGCGGCTGTTGCTGAAAGTCTTGCGCGAGGTTTCGTCGACAATCAGGCCCACCCGCTCAAGATGGTCAGCGGCGCGGTCCACCACGGCTTCGAGCAGGCTCACGAAGATGCCCCAGCCGGTCATGGCGGTTGATTGCGGCTTCATGGCGCGGTGGACGTAAACAGGGAAAGCCTGCGGATGATGGTAGCGGATGGTGACGAGCTGGTTGCCCTTGATGATGAAGGTCACGGGCGAGGATTCGGGCCGGTCATTCTCGCCGCGGCGGATCAGGTTGGCGGTCATGAAGGCGGCGCCATCTTCCTGATAGAGACGGCTTGAGGCTTCGATTTCGGCAAGTTCCTCGCGGGTCGGAATGTCTATCTTGAGGGAGGCCTCGACGATTTTTTCTTCTTCAAACGTCGGCTCCACCATATCGATCCAGACAACGCCCTCCGGCACCACATCCACAATAGCGGGGAATCCGGTGAGGCAGCCCTTGTCGGTTCCGTAAGCTGAAAGCATGTTCGATTCTCAAGTCCAGTCCAAAACCACCTTGCCGCAGGAGCCCTGTTTCATCAAGGCAAAGCCCGTGGCGAAGTCGGCGGCCTTCATGCGGTGGGTGATGACTTTGCGCACGTCAAGGCCCGATTGCAGCATGGCAATCATCTTGTACCAGGTTTCGAACATCTCGCGGCCATAGATGCCCTTTATGGTAAGCGACTTGAAAATCACGCGGTTCCAGTCCACCGGCACCGGGCTCGACGG
>JAEUMI010000213.1 GCA_016792825.1 Hyphomicrobiales bacterium | reverse complement strand
ATGGCTTCAAGCATCGGTTGTTGTCCGCAATTTGCGGATGAAGAGGCCGGCGATCACAAGGAGTGTTGCGGCGAAGGCGAACCAGGTGAGCGCGTATTGCAGGTGATTGTTGGTGAATTGCACTTCCGGAGGCGCCGGGCGGGGAAAGCGGTTGGGATCGCTGCCGGGAAGTTCCTGGAGGACGAACGGGGCCACTTGCAGGTCAGGGGCAATGGCCACGGAGGACAGCATGGCCGGCACATCCCACCAGTACCAGAGATTGCCATCCACATCATTGTCGGGATCAAAAAAGCCGCGCTCCTTGCCATGGGCGCGCACCACGGCGCTCAATTCCACGGGTGCGGGACTTTCGTTACGTTTGGCGGCGTCCTTCAGGCCAGCGGATACAACCCCGCGATCAACCAGGACCATGATGCCATCTTCGCTCCGGAACGGGGTGATGATCTGAAAGCCGGGGCTTCCCTCGAAGGAGGTCAGCTTGTGGCGCTCGGCCGCGTGATCAAACACGCCCCGCACTTTCACCGCGTCGAACTCAATATCGCTGCCCGTGCCGCGGCGGGCGAGAACTTCCGTGAGGGACAACGGCGGGGCCTTGGCGCGTTCGGCGAATTCGGCGAGCTGCGCTTCTTTTTCAGCAAGGCGAAAGAGCTGCCAGGTGCCGAGTGCCAGGAGCACGGCTATGCCCAGCCCCGCCCACAGTAGAATTGGCCAGATACGCGGTTTCATGAGTCGGTCCGGCCTTCACGGGCCTTGGTTTTCCATTGCTGGCAGAGCAGGACGCCCTTCACCGGGCGCAGCAGGACAAGCGGCATTACGATGAGGATGGGAATGGCCAGCAGGATATGGACCCAGAAGGCGGGCGCGTAGGCGATCTCGACGCCCAGGATCGAGCCTACGCCTGCGACGCAGACGAAGAGCATGACAAACCAGGCGGCGCCGTCACCGCTGTCGGCAAAGGCGTAGGAGAGGCCGCAGCTCCGGCAGGATTTTGCGACGCTCAGATAGCCGTCAAACAGTTTTCCCCGCCCGCAACGGGGGCATTTTCCAGCAAGCCCCGTGGTGAGCGGAGAAAGGTCGGGATAATAATTCTCATCCATCCTGCAAAAGCGATTACTCGTGCAGGATCGCCACGCCGGACGAAGCCCAGACATAGATGCAGGCAAAGAGGAACAGCCAGACCACGTCAACGAAATGCCAGTACCAGGCAGCGGCCTCGAAGCCGAAATGCTGCTGCGGGGTAAAGTGGCCTTTCAGGGCGCGGAACAGGCAGACGAGCAGGAAGATGGTTCCGATGAGCACATGGAAGCCATGGAAGCCGGTGGCCATGAAGAAGGTGGAACCATAGATGTTGCCGCCGTTGTCGCGGCTGAAGGCGAAGGCTGCATGGGCATATTCATAGGCCTGGACGGCGGTGAAAAGTGCGCCCAAAGCCACGGTTGCGATGAGGCCCCATTTCAGGCCCTGGCGGTCATTGTTGAGGAGGGCGTGATGGGCCCAGGTCACCGTCGTGCCAGAGGTGAGAAGGATAAGGGTGTTGAGCAGCGGCAGATGCCAGGGATCGAAGATCGCCGTGCCCTTTGGCGGCCAGACACCTTCGGTCACCGCCACGCGCGAGGCCTGGATGGCTTCATCGGCAAAGAGACTGGCGTCAAAGAAGGCCCAGAACCAGGCCACGAAGAACATGACCTCCGAGGCGATGAACATGATCATGCCGTAGCGCAGGTGAAGGCTGACGACTGGCGTGTGATCGCCGGCATGGGCCTCGTTGATGACGTCACGCCACCACATGAACATGACGTAAAGGACCAGGGCAAAGCCCAGTCCCATGACAGCCCAATGGCCGCCATGCATCCAGCTTACCGCGCCAACGGCCAGTATGAAGGCTGCCGCGCCGCCAATGGCCGGCCAGGGACTTGGGTTGACTAGGTGATAGTCGTGGTGCTTTGCGTGGGCGTCGGCCATGTCCCTACTCCTCAATTCGTAATTTGCTTGGGCGGCGGCTCAACAACAGCCGAAACCGCATCTGGTTTGTCTACTGGAAAAAATGTGTAGGACAGCGTGATCTCGCTGATCGACTTTGAATCCGGATCGTCGAGGATTGCCGGGTCAACAAAGAAATCCACGGGCAAATCGGCCGTCTCGCCGGGCTTCAGGGTCTGTTCGGTGAAGCAGAAGCACTCGATCTTGTTGAAGTAGGCGCCTGCCTCGGCCGGCGTCACATTGAAGCTGGCAGTGCCGGTCAGGGTTTTGGCGGAGGTATTGGTGGCGCTGTAATGGGCCAGGTTCTGCTCGCCGATCCTCACCTTCATCACGGGTTGGGCAGGATGGAAGTTCCAGCCGAGGCTGGCGGCCGTGTTGGCGTCAAAGCGAATGGTGATGAATTTGCCGGTCGGCGCTTCAGGGGCCGCGACGGCGCGCTGGGTGGTGCCACCAAAGCCGGTGGCGGCGCAAAACATGCTGTAGAGCGGCACCGAGGCATAGGCGAGGCCCAGCATGCCGATGACGGCGCTTCCGGCGATTGCCGCCACGCGGAGATTCTTGCGGCTGTTGGGAATGACTGCGGCGCGCTTCACATCAGCCTCCCGACACGGCGGCGAAATTGCTGCCGATGCGCACAATGGTGGAGGCAAAGAACAGGACCACAAGCACCGCCAGAATGAGCGCCATCACTACTGAACGCTTCTTCCGGCGCGCCATGTCCACGGGGCTGAAGGGAGCGTTGCTCACTGCAGCACCGAGGGGAAACTGGCAATGCCGAGCAGGCGCTCAAGCGGGATCAGGGCGAAGACAAGGAACAGCCAGAGGATTGAAAAGCCGAAAAGCTTCCTGCAGGCACCGATGGCCGCCTGGCCTTCGCGCAGGCGGTAAACCTGGACGGCGTAATAAACAAACACTGTCGAGAGCAGCGCCACGCCCGCAACATAAAGAAGGCCGCTCACGCCCAGCACCGCGGGAATAAAGGTCAGGGGCACAAGCACGAGGGTGTAAAGCAGGATCTGCCTGCGGGTTTCATCGGGCCCCGCAACATTCGGCAGCATGGGAACGCCGGCCTTGGCGTAGTCGTCCTCGCGGAAAAGGGCGAGCGCCCAGAAATGCGGCGGGGTCCAGATGAAGATGATCAGGAAAAGCGAAATGGCGCCTGGATCGATTGTGCCGGTCACCGCGGCCCAGCCGATCATGGGCGGAAGGGCTCCGGCAGCGCCGCCGATCACGATGTTCTGCGGGGTCCAGCGCTTCAGCCAGATGGTGTAAATTACGACGTAAAAGAAAATGGTGAAGGCCAGCAGGGCGGCGGCCACGAGGTTGACGAAAAGGCCCAGGACGATGACCGAGGCTGCTGCCAGGAATGCCCCGAAGCCCAGCGCTTCGCCGGGAAGAATGGCGCCGCGCGGCACCGGACGCAATCTGGTGCGCCGCATCACGGCGTCAATATCGGCATCATACCACATGTTCAGCGCGCCGGAGGCGCCGGCGCCCACGGCAATGGCGAGAAGTGCGACGAGGGCCAGCAGGGGATGAAGCGTTCCGGGGGCCGCCACGATGCCGACAAAGGCGGTAAAGATCACCAGCGACATGACGCGCGGCTTGAGCAGCGCGAAATAATCGCCAGCCGTGCCCTGCCCGCCAAGTGCGGGGTTGCTGGCGATATCTAGCTGCACGTCGCTCATCGGCTCACTTTATGACCGGCAGCGTGTTGAACTGATGGAATGGCGGCGGTGAAGAGAGCGTCCATTCCAGCGTGGTCGCGCCTTCGCCCCATGGATTGTCGGCCGCCTGAACCTTCTTGGCATAGGC
>JAEUMI010000271.1 GCA_016792825.1 Hyphomicrobiales bacterium | reverse complement strand
CGGCATCAAGGGCGGGTTCAATGGCTTCCTCAAATGGATCCTGGCGCTGCGCAAGGAAGTCGGCATTCCCCACGCGCTGAAGGATATCGGCATTGATACGAAGCGCCTGGATGAAGTGGCAGCCATGGCGATCAAGGATCCGTCGGCGGGCGGCAATCCCATCCAGTTCACGGAAAAGCAATACAAGGCCCTGGCCAAGAAGTGCGTGGTGGGTGACCTTTGAAGCAACGATAGCGGCAGCGCGGGCCTGCACGATCTGCAAGGCCCATCTGCCGCTCGGCCCGCGCCCCGTTTTCCAGATAGCGCCGACGGCCCGCATCCTCATCGTGGGCCAGGCGCCGGGCCGGCGGGTGCATGAAACCGGCATCACCTTCAATGACCCCAGCGGCGACCGTTTGCGGAGCTGGATGGGCATTGACCGCGAGGTGTTCTACGACGCTGCACGGATTGCCATTCTGCCCATGGGCTTCTGTTATCCTGGAACCGGCACATCCGGTGACCTGCCGCCACGGCCTGAATGTGCTGCGCAGTGGCGCCGGCCGCTCCTGGGATTTCTGCCCAACATCGCGCTGACGCTGGTCATCGGGCAATATGCCCATGAATGGCATCTGGGTGACAGGCAGAAGGGCAGCCTGACGGAGACGGTGAAGAACTGGAAGGACTACTGGCCGGACATTCTCGCACTGGCGCATCCCAGCCCGCGCAACAATATCTGGCTCCGGCGGAACCCGTGGTTTGAGGCGGAGATTTTGCCGGTTCTCAGGGACAGGGTTGTCCAGGTTCTGAACTGAGAAATCAGTCGCCGGGTTTTTCCTCGACGTGGACCTCGATTTCGAATTCGCCGGCATTGAGGAAGTCGAGGATGATCTTGAAGCGGTCGCCGAGCTTCAGGGGCTGCGTCATGCCGACGAGTCGCAAATGGGTTGCGGTGGGACGCATGGGAACGGGCTTTCCCGGTTCAAGCCTGATGGATTTTAACGGCGGATCGTCATAGCGGTTGTTTTCCCTGAGCTGGATAAAGGTGCAGACGTCGGAGCGCGCCGCCACCAGTTCGTCGCGTTCCTTTCCCTTGATCGCCATCGGAAAGAAAACCTGGCCATCGGCAAGCTGCCGGGGCAGGGCCCAGGCGTGACCGATGGCAATATTGCCATGGCGGAAGGAATGGGCCCGGGCCAATGTTGGCGCAATAAATGCAAGCAGGAAGGTTCTTCTTAACATTTGAAAACCCTAGCGGCTTGGCAGCATTTCGGGAATGTGACAGTATCGCCTGATGGCGCGTGTGACATTCACCACGAATTTGCGCAGGCATGTGGATTGCGCGACCGTCGAGGCGGAAGGCCGGACGGTGCGCGAAATTCTGAACAAAGTCTTTGAATCCAATGACCGCTTGCGGACCTATGTCCTTGATGACCAGGCGGCGCTGCGCAAGCACATGACCATTCTGGTTGACGGCAAGCGGGTGCGCGATCTCAGCGGCCTGAGCGATGCGGTCCTGCCCAGAAGCGAG
>JAEUMI010000256.1 GCA_016792825.1 Hyphomicrobiales bacterium | reverse complement strand
GGTTTTTTCATGGAAGTTATGTCCCGCAAACAAGAGGCCCGGCGTCATTTACATTTGCCCGGGCATTGTGCAAAACCTAGCCTCTTTCACCTGCCAAATGCTGGAAAAAATGAATTCATACAAAGATTTTATCGCCTTGAGCCCCGAAACGCTGCCCGCGCGGCTGGGCGGCCTTGCCGCGCTGAAGCAGCGGATCGGTGCTGATGCCAAGACCTGGAAAACGCGCGAAGTGGGCGACGGCAATCTCAATCTGGTCTTCATCGTCGAAGGCCCCAAGGGCGCCGTCGTCGTCAAGCAGGCGCTGCCCTATGTCCGCCTGGTGGGCGATAGCTGGCCGCTGCCGCTGAAGCGCTCGTTCTTCGAATACCACGCCCTGTCCAGGCAAGCGGAACGCGATCCCGGCATGGTGCCGGAGATTTTCCATTTCGATGCTGGCCAGGCCATCATCGTCATGGAATTCCTCTCGCCCCACATCATCCTGCGCCGCGCCCTGATTGCCGGGCAGGAACTGCCGAAAATCGCCAAGGACCTCGGGCTCTTCCTGGCCCGCACCCTGTTTCGCGGCTCCGACCTCTGCCTCGACACCAAAATGCGCAAGGCTGATCTGGCGCTCTTCGCCGACAACGTGGCGCTCTGCGACATCACCGAAAGCCTGGTCTTCAGTGATCCCTATTATGACGCGAAGCTCAACCGCCACACCGCGCCGCAGCTTGATGGGATCGTCAAGGAATTGCGCGCCGACCGCGATTTGAAAGTGGCGGCCCAGAGGCTCAAACACATCTTCGCCGCCACGCCGGAAACGCTGCTGCACGGCGATCTCCACACCGGTTCGGTGATGGTGACGGTGGAGCAGACCCGCGTCATCGATCCCGAATTCGCCTTCTATGGCCCCATGGCCTTTGACGTCGGCATGCTGCTGGCCAATTTCTGGATGAGTTATTTCTCCCAGTCCGGCCATGAAACGGCGGGCAACCGCGCTTCCATGCGGCGCTATCTGCTCAAGGTGACCGTCGACATCTGGGAGATTTTCCGCGACGAATTTTCCAGGCTCTGGCACGGCGAGCGCACCGGCATCTTGTATCAGCGCTCATTGTTCGAGGATCAGGGCGACATGCTGGCCTCGGAGCAGGCGCTTGACCTGGTGCTGCACGGAATCTGGGTTGATATGCTGGGCTTTGCCGGAGTCGAGATGCACCGCCGCATTCTGGGCCTCGCCCATAACGCCGATTTTGAAACCATCGCCGACGCCGATCTCCGCGCCCGCTGCGAAACCAAGGCGCTGAAACTCGGCCGCCACCTCGCGGTGAACCGCAGCCACATTCACAGCATATTGGAAGTCAATAAACTGGCTGAACGGCTCGAGAAGGATATCGTCACGTGAAAGTAGGCGCCCGCCATTACCACACCATCTGGCTCAACCCCGATGGCCGCTCCGTCGATATCATCGACCAGCGCTGGCTGCCCCATGAGTTCCGCGTCGTCACCCTGGAAACCGTGGACGATGTCGCCACCGCCATCCGCGACATGTGGGTCAGGGGTGCGCCCCTGATTGGTGTGACCGCCGCCTACGGCGTGGCCATTGCCATGGCGGGTGACGCCAGCAATGCGGCTCTCGATCAGGTGTGGGAAAAGCTGCACGAAACCCGCCCCACCGCCATCAACCTGAAATGGGCGCTGGACGACATGCGGGGCTTCCTGCGCGGCCTGCCC
>JAEUMI010000168.1 GCA_016792825.1 Hyphomicrobiales bacterium | reverse complement strand
GCCAGCCCGGAAGCTCCAAGGAGAACTGGCGAGACCATGGCAAACTGCACGGCAACGCCGCCTGCGGCGGAGCGCAGGAAACCGCCCAGGCAGCTCCCGAGCTTGCCTCGCAAGAAATTCAGTTTCATTGTCTTGTGGTCCGTTCTCAAATTTTCCGCGTTCTTCTCGAAGTGAGAGAATTGGTGCATAGGCCTGGTCCGGCTGTCATTTCCGGCTCACTCATTCGTTTAAGCCCGGGCCGATAAGTATGAGTGTCTGAATTCTATCAATTTTTAGCTATTCCGCGGTGATGCTGCTTTTTGGGGCCTCGCCGTTGATTAACCTTCCTGCTTTCCAGCGCATTAACCGTGTTTGGCAACTCCTTCTGAAACTTGCCGTAATAACCTGCAGATGGACTGAATAGTCGGATTGGGAATCGCGTTGCATACGTCAGCAAGTATCGGACAGAAGATTGCGCGGCTCGTGGCCACGTCCGTACTCGTGTCCATTCTGACAATTGCCGGCCTGCTCGCCTGGTTTCAGGTCAATGTGAGCATTGCAAGCAAGAAAAGCGCGCTGCAAGCCACGGGCTATGTCTACGCCTCGGCGATTGCCGATTCTGTTGTCAGGGGAGACAAGGCAAATGCTTCGCATGTGCTGAGCTCAATTGGCCGCAGTTCCGATATCGTATACGCAGTCGCCCTCGATAACCAGGACAGAACCCTGGCGAAGATGGGCAACGCCACCATTCTTCTGAGAGACTTGATCCTCGAAGATCAAGGCGTGGTGGCGATGCTGACCAAGGGCACCCTGCCCATTGCCGTAGATATCGTGCGGGGCGGTGAGCGGGTTGGCCGCCTTGTAGTGATCGCCGATATCAAGCCGATCAGGACCCAGCTGCTCTGGACACTGCTTGTCACTGCATTGACAGCGGGATTTGCAAGTCTGGTCGGTGTTGCAATCGCCGTACCGCTTCAGCGCCGCATAACGGCACCCATTCAGGCTGTGGTCAGGGCAATGCGCCATATTGCCAGGGAGCGGGAATACACGACCAAGGTTGATCACAAGGCAGATGACGAGACCGGGCTTCTCGTCGATGCGTTCAATTCAATGCTTTCGGAAATAAACTCGCGCGATGTGGCACTTGAGAAGTTGGCGTTTTTTGACGCCCTGACCGGCCTGCCGAGCCGCCAGTACTTCCAGAAGCAGATGGCCGAAACTCTCGCTGCTTATGACGCGGCGGGAACAACCGCAGCACTTGTCCTGTTGGACCTCGATGACTTCAAGCAGGTCAACGATGCGTTTGGCCACACCGTGGGTGACGGGCTGCTCATGAGCATCGCCGCACTCCTGAAGCAGGAATTGGCGGACAGCGTGCAACTGTCGCGCATCGGCGGCGATGAATTCACCATAATCATGCAGAACGTGCTCACCGAGCTGGACGTACAGGCTAAGCTCGCTCCCTTCATAGCCTCCCTGTATCAGCCCATTAGAATCCTTGAGCATGAACTCTATGTGAGCGTTTCGGCCGGCATTGCGATGATTCCGCGCGACGGCAAGTCTTCAAGCGAACTCATGCGGCACGCCGATCTTGCCCTTTACAGCGCCAAGCGGCAGGGCCATGGCCTGGTCCATTTCTATCAGGCCTCCATGGACGTTGCCATCAGAGAGAACACCGAGATTGCCCTGAGTTTGCGCAGCGCGATTTCAGGCAATGAATTCAATATCCATTATCAGCCGCAAATTAACGTGGAATCGGGCCGGGTCTATGGATTCGAGGCCCTTCTTCGCTGGACGCACCCTCTGCGTGGCGATATTCCCCCCAATCAATTCATCCCCGTCGCCGAGAGTTCGGGGCTTATTTCCGAAATCGGGAAATGGGTTCTGCATGGCGCTTGCGTCCAGGCAAAGGCATGGCTGGATGTGGGTCATAGTCCCCGCGAAGTTTCAGTCAACGTCTCTGCCGCGCAGATTCTCCACGCGGACTTTCTGCAGGAGGTGCGTGCCGTGTTGGAGGAAACCGCATTGCCGCCCCATCTTCTCTGTCTCGAATTGACCGAAAGCCTGTTCATTGGCAAATCCGTGGAAAAAGTTCGGAAGATACTCGAAAGCCTGCGGGACCTTGGTGTGCTTTTGGCGCTGGACGACTTCGGAACAGGCTATTCCTCGCTTTCTTATCTGGAAAAATTGCCTTTCGACAAACTGAAAATCGACCAGTCATTCGTAAATGGCTGCGAAAAGGACACCGCAAAGCAGAGCATACTGAGAGGCATCATTATGCTCTCGCATTCCATGGGCATGGAAGTTGTAGCCGAAGGCGTTGAGACTGCTGGTGAGCTCGCACTGCTCCGCAAATTGGGCGCCGACCACGTCCAGGGCTTTGCCTTCGCGGAACCCTTGCCGGCTGATCAAGTCCTCGCCACCGCCCAAACCATAACACGGCAGTACGCGCGCAAGTTCGGCACAACTGCAGCCAAGGCTGCGTCATAAACTAGCTGGGCTTGGTGCTGCAGATCTATTCGGCGCTGGCGATGGTAGCGACTGGCGCGGCGTTGGTCTGCTGGACGATGAGGCCAACGGTCATGGACCCGGCGATGGCCGTGAGGATGATGAAAGCCAGCCCGATATTGCGGAAGAAGCTGATGTCGGTGACTTCGTTCTGGGCGGCGGGGGCGTTCATGGTTGTCTCTCTGGTCCTTGGTTAAGTGTTGAGCACATGATTACCGCCCCGGGCCTGTATGGCACTTGAAGGCGGCATTCATCTGCCGTTCATCTGGTTCCCGGCTCTCTGAACGCGCTGGGGCCATTTCTGTTCCTTGATTAGACGGTTTCATCATCCCATTTTGAGGAGGGGATGGGAGGCCAAGAATGTGGCGGGCAAATCCGCCCTTTAATAACCTTCTGGTGCAGGAAATTATCTTCCTAACCGATTGTTATGACTAAAGTTTAATATTGGTCAACAATCCTGACATTTCTATTCATCCCCAGTTCAGCTAGCGCCCCCTAGAACGGCTGGAGGAAAGGCGACAGGTTTAATGTTGAGAGGTCTGAAGTTTGTGGCAGTTGCACTGGCGGCTTTGTGGGTCGCTGAGCCCGCTATTGCCCAATACCAGCCCAACCGTCCGCAGATCCTGCGAAAGCTGGCGCCCAATGTTATCAAGCCCAATCTGAACCTGCTGCCAGAAGTGCGAATCGCGCCCTCCCAGGCCGCCGCCATTGCCCAGGCCGACTATCCCGGCTCCAGGGTACTTAAGGTAAGGCAGAGGGGCGGCGTCTATATTGTCACCCTGGCGGTTGATGGCAGCGTGATTCGCGTCAGGGTGGACGGGACCCATGGTTCAATCCTATAGTCACCGGGCTGCCTGCCACACTGGGATGGAGATAAATGCGCATACTTGTCGTTGAAGACGATCCAGACCTGAACCGGCAGATTGTGGCCGCCCTCGGTGACGCAGGCTACGTGGTAGACAAGGCCATGGATGGCGAGGAGGGGCACTTCCTCGGCGAGACCGAGCCCTATGATGCGGTTGTCCTGGACCTTGGCTTGCCGGTTCTCGACGGCGTCAGCGTCCTGGAAAAATGGCGCCGCGCCGGCAAGAAGATGCCGGTGCTGATTCTCACGGCGCGGGACCGCTGGAGCGACAAGGTGGCGGGCTTTGACGCCGGCGCCGATGATTATGTGGTGAAACCCTTCCAGATGGAAGAAGTGCTGGCCCGCATGCGCGCCCTTTTGCGCCGCAGCGCCGGCCACGCCACCAGCGAACTCACCTGCGGCCCCATGGTGCTCGACACAAAGAGCGCCCGGGTGACCGTGAACGGCACGGCGATCAAGCTCACCTCGCTGGAATTCCGCCTGCTGTCCTATCTCATGCACCACGGCGGCAAGGTGGTTTCGCGCACCGAACTGGTTGAGCACCTCTATGACCAGGACTTCGACCGCGATTCAAACACCATCGAGGTGTTCATCGGCCGCTTGCGGAAAAAGCTCGGCGTTGACGTGCTGCATACTATCCGCGGCATGGGATACTGCGTATCCGAGCCGGATAATGCAAAGTAACTCACTCTCTTTCCGGCTGATCTTCACCTCCGCTGTCGTAGCCGTCGTCCTGCTTGTCACGGCAGCCTTCCTGCTTGCCTACCTTTTCCAGCAGGCCCTTGAACGCAATTTCGATGCGAGGCTCCGCGCCATTCTTGATGGCCTCCTGGCCAATGTGGAACTTGCGACCGACGGTTCTCCGGTCATGTCGGGCAAGATTTCCGATCCTCGCTTCACCATTCCGCTGTCTGGCTGGTATTGGCAGGTCTCGCCGCCCAGCCATAGAACCCTTCCTGATCTGGCGTCCGAATCCGCGCTCGAGCAGCGCCTGACACCCACCGGAGTTGACCTGCAGACCCGTGGGTCCGATGGCGTGGCCAGCTTCTACATCAAGGACAGCAACGGCCAGCAGCTCCGCGCCATCGAACAGAAATTCAAGCTCTTTGGCGGCGAGGAATTTTCCTTCCTGGTGGCCGGAAATTTTGATGAGCTGAAGGCGGAAGTCACCGCCTTCCAGCGCGCCCTTTATGCGGTGCTCACCCTCCTGGGACTCGGCCTGTTGCTTGCCATTTTCCTCCAGGTGCGCGTCGCCATGCAGCCGATGCAGCGCATGCAGCAGTCCCTCGCCGCCATCCGCGCCGGCAAGGCCGAGCGCTTGGAAGGCGAGTTTCCCCACGAAATGCAGCCAGTGGCTGACGAATTGAACCTGCTCATCCTGGCCGGTACGGAAATCATCGACCGGGCCCGCACGCAAGTTGGCAACCTGGCCCATGCCCTGAAAACGCCCTTGAGTGTTCTCAGCAACGAGGCCCAGGGCAACAAGTCGGATTTCGGCGCCAAGGTCACCGAGCAGATCCAGATCATGCGTGACCATGTGAGCCTCTACCTCGACCGGGCGCGCCGCGCCGCCCGCGCCCAAACTTTGGGGGCGGCCACGGATGTGGAACCGGTGCTCGCCGCCCTCGGCCGTACCATCATGCGCATCAACAAGGACCGGGGCGTCACCATCGAGGTGACCGTCACCCCCGGACTGAAGTTCCGCGGCGAGGTCCAGGACCTTGAGGAAATGGCAGGCAACCTCATCGACAACGCCGCCAAGTGGTCCAGGCAGGCCGTGAAGATCAGTGCCGCGCCCGTCATCGATCCCATCGACGGCACCCAGAACTGGCTGATGATCACCGTCGATGACGATGGCCCGGGCATTGCCGCAAGCAAGCGCGCCGAAGCGGTCAAGCGCGGCAAACGCCTCGACGAGACCAAACCCGGCTCCGGCCTGGGGCTTTCCATCGTCACCGAAACCGCAGGCATGTACAGCGGCAACCTGGTCCTGGGCGATGCGCCACTCGGCGGGCTAAGAGTCCAGTTGCGGCTGCCGGCTGTGGCGTGAATCGGAGCTGCCCATGAAGATGCGATGTGCAGCTCTGGCCCTTGTGGTGGCGGCAAGCATGGCTGCAGGATCTATATTGCCTGTTCCGGCATGGGCAAACAAGACGATGTCATGCGGCAGCCCGCTCGAGGCCCAAGGTGAATGGCAGACTGCTTCCCCTGAGGCAGCCGGTTTCGATTCCGCGCTGCTTTGTTCGCTGGGCGACAAGCTCGAGAATTCGCCAGCATTGAATGTGCATGCAGTCGTTGTCGTGCGCAGCGGCAAGCTTGTCTATGAGACCTATCGCACCGGTGAAGATCAGAGATGGGGCACCGGCCTGGGCCTCGCATCCCACACCCCGCAAACACTCCATGATGTGCGTTCGGTCAGCAAGAGCGTTGTATCGCTGCTTGTCGGCATTGCGCTGGACCGGAAGCTTGTTGCCAGCATTAATACCCCGGTATTCTCATACTTCCCTGAATTGGCAGCGCTTCGAACGCCGGAAAAAGACCGCATTGAGCTCCGTCATCTGCTGGCCATGACGTCAGGGCTGGCGTGGGACGAGCGGCGCCCCTACAGCGACCCCGAAAACAGCGAACGGAGAATGACAGTCGCGGCCAATCCCTATCGCTTTGCGCTCGAACCACCGGTCGTGAACGCGCCCGGCGAAAAATGGAACTACAATGGCGGCAATACTCAACTCCTCGCTGGCGTGCTGGAAAGATCGGCCGGCATGTGGCTGACAGATTTTGCAAGTGAGGAATTGTTCGTGCCGCTTGGCATAAAACAGTTTGAATGGCTGAAGATGTGGGCCAATGGAGATGTCGCGGCTGCTTACGGCCTGCGCCTGCGCCCACGCGACATGGCAAAACTGGGCCAACTCGTTCTCGACAAGGGCCTGTGGAACGGCCGCCGCATAGTATCGGAGGCGTGGATCAGGGAATCAACGCAGCCTTGGGCCGACGTCGCGCCTCCGCTTCGCTATGGCTATCAATGGTGGATCGATGAAGGCGAAATCGCTGGCCGGAAAATATCCTGGTTCTCCGCCCAGGGCCTCGGCGGGCAGCGCATCTACATCGTTCCCGCCTTAGGCCTCGTCGTCGTCATCACAGCAGGACTTTATGAGAGTTCCAGTCAGGATTGGGTTTCCTTCGACATCTTCGATAAATTCGTGCTGGCTGCCATACGCAAGTAATGCGCCGCCAAAATGTGCGGAGCCTTGAAACCTGGCTTCCGCGCGGGTTCGCACTTATTGTTCCCCCGTAGCGTAGCGCTGGATCGTGCGGCCGACCTCGCGGATGATCATATCCTGCGACAGGCCGACCACTGGTGGAAGCTTGAGAACGTAACGGCAGAGGGCAAGTCCGAGCAGCTGGCTCGAAACAAGTCCTGCCCGTTCCGCCGCGCCTGACCGGCCTCCTGCATGGGTTAGAGCGGGCAGAACCTGGCCCATAAAAATCTCCCGCAGCTTGTTTGCGGCTGTTTTATTCGAAGCAGCCGAGCGCAGCAGGATCGGCATCGCGCCATTGGCGTTCTCTCCTTCCCACAGACTGAGAAAATGCCGCACAAGTGTTTCGCCAATCTCGGAACGCTCGGCCTTGCTGAGGTCAGGCAGCTTGAGGTTGAACACCGCGGCCCGCGCGAACAGCTCGTCCTTGCTGCCGAAATAGCGGATGACCATTGCCGGATCGATGTCGGCGATCGCCGCAATATCGCGCACCGTCGTGAGCTCATAGCCCTGTCCGGCAAAGAGTTGCTGGGCAGCGGCAAGGATGGCTGCGCGGGTGCGGTCGGCCTTGCCTGGTTTTTTCAGTTCCTGGTCCATACGGCATAATGTCAACAAGTGTTGACAAATGCAATAGCCTTGTTTAGTAAGTCAACAACCGTTGACAAAAGGAGTTAAACAATGCTTACAAACAACACAGACGTACTCATCGTTGGGGCAGGGCCGACCGGCACCACCCTGGCAATCGCCCTCCAACAGGCGGGTGTGAACCATCTGCTCATCGACAAGCTCGATCAGGGCCAGAATACTTCGCGGGCTGCCGTGATCCACGCCCATACCCTTGAAATGCTTGAGGAACTGGGCGTGTCCAGCGAACTGGCGAAGCGCGGCATGAAACTCGCAAACTTCGTCATCCGCGACCGCAACCGCGCCCTGGTGCATCTGCGCTTTGACCAGCTGCCGTCAGCCTATCGCTATCTGCTGATGCTTCCCCAGAACGAGACCGAGAAGGTCCTAGCCGAACGCCTCGCGGCCCTTGGCGGATCGATCCGGCGCGGAATCACGGCAACGGCTGTGTCACAGCACGCCGATGGGGCGCAGGTCACGCTGAAGACGCCGAAGGGAGACACCCTTGTGAACGCCCGTTACGTCGTGGGCGGCGACGGGATGCACAGCATCGTCCGCACGGCGGTAGGAATCGAATTCGAAGGCGGCACCTATGAGGAGTCGTTTGTCCTCGCCGACGTGCGCATGCAGTGGTCGCTTGGCACCTCGGAGGTCTCGCTGTTCTTCTCGCCCGCCGGCGTGGTCGTCGTGGCCCCGCTGCCCGATGGCGCGTACCGCATTGTCGCCACCCTCGACAATGCACCCGAACAGCCGGGCATTGCCGATATCCAGGCTTTGCTCGATGCGCGCGGCCCCACGACCGGCCTTAACCGCGTTGAGGAGGTTGTCTGGAGTTCCCGCTTCCGTGTCCATCACCGGATCGCCAGGTCCTATCGCAAGGGTCCGTTCCTGCTGATGGGCGATGCGGCCCATGTCCATAGTCCGGCCGGCGGCCAGGGCATGAACACCGGGATCGTCGACGCGGTGGTGCTTGGTCGGCTCCTGGCCGATGTTATCCACGGCAAGCAGCCCGACGCTGTGCTCGACAGCTATGGCCAAGTGCGCCGGCCCGCGGCGGAGAAGGTTCTGGGCCTTGCCGGCCTGCTCACCAGCATGGCAACGGTCCGCAGCGCTCCGAAGCGGACCCTGCGCAATGCCGTCCTGTCGCTCATCAACCGCTTGCCGCCCGCCAGGCGGCGCCTGCAGATGAATCTCTCAGGTCTTGCCCGCAGGCAAATGGCGGCAATTCCAGGAAGGTGACCCGGAGAGTTGCGGCAGGGCGGATTCTAGCGCTTCTTCTTCGCCGGTTTTTTCTTCGCCTTGGCCGCGACCTTTTTGGCCTTTACCGGCTTCTTGGCCGCTGGCTTTTTCGCGGGCTTCTTGGCGGCCTTGGCCTTTGGTTTTTTGGGAACAGCGGCAGCGCTCTGTTTCACCACGGCGGCGAATCTCTCGAAGAACTGGTTGGCCAGCGACTGCGCGGTGGAGTCGACCAGGCGCGAGCCCAGCATGGCGATCTTGCCACCCACCTGGGCGTCCACGTCATATTCCATCAGGGTCTCGCTCGGGCTGGTGGCCGTGAGCTTCACCGTGGCCCCGCCGCTGGCAAAGCCTGCAAAGCCGCCTTCTCCCTTGCCGGAAATCCGGTAGCTCTCGGGCGCCTTGATGTCGGAAAGTGTCACCGAACCCTTGAACGCCGCCTTCACCGGGCCGATTTTCAGCACCACCTTGGCGCTCATCTGGGTGGGCGATGACGCCACGATGCTCTCGCAGCCCGGGATGCATTGCTGCAGGACCTTTGGATCGTTGAGGCCTTTCCATACCGCGTCGCGGGGCGCGTCGATGACCTGGCTGCCTGACATTTTCATTTCACGAATTCCTCATTTTTACGCTGCCTTCAACCATTTGCGCGGATCATGCGCCGGGCCCGCCCGCTTGCCAAGAGCCTCCGCCAGATCACTGAGCGAATTGAGGCTGTGCACCGGGCGGAATTCATCGACATAGGGCATCATGACGCGGATGCCGGACGCCTTTGCCTCGAAGCGGTCAAAGCGCAGCAGCGGATTGAGCCAGACGATTTTCTTGGTGCTGCGGCGCAGGCGTTGCATTTCCTGCGAAAGCTGCACGATGTCATCGCGCTCCAGTCCGTCGGTCATCAGCAGCACGTCAGCACCCTGGGTGAGCACGCGGCGCGCCCATTTGTAATTGAACTCCCTGAGCGTGGCGCCGATCCGCGTGCCCCCCGACCAGTCCTTCACGGCCGAAGAAACCTTGGCGATCGATTCATCCACATCAAGATGCTGCAGTTCGCGGGTGATGTTGGTGAGCCGCGTGCCGAAGAGGAACACGGTCACATCCGTCCGATCGTTCACCAGCCCGTGCAGAAAATGCAGGAACATGCGGCTGTAGCTTGAGCACGAACCGGAAATATCGCAGAGCACGACCAGCGGCCGCTGGCGGATTTTGGGCGCGCGCCGCGCCAGATCGATCATGTGCCCGCCCGCGCGCAGCGATTGCCGCAAAGTCCGCCGCATGTCGATGCGCGCGCCCGCATGATCCGGTTGAAAGCGCCGTGTCAGGAATTCGCGCCGCTGCAGGCGCAGGCGGGCGATCGCTTCCTTCGCCTGAATTTGTTCAGCCAGCGTCATCTGCTCGAAATCCTTGGCGCGGAGTATGTCGTCGGCGGATGCGGTGAACGTCGCATCAAGTTCCAGCGCCTCCGGCTTTTCCCGGCGGCTCTGCGCATCCTTCTGGTCGAACATGGCCTCTGCCAGCCTGCGGAAACCCGGGTCCTTCGGCTTGTCGCCCGCCGCCCGGGTGATTTGCTGGAACATGAGCTGCATCAGCTGTTCCAGCATCTTCGGCTTTTTCCAGAAGACGTGGAATGCCTGGTCAAAGATTTCCTTGTGCTCGCGCCGCTTCACCAGGATTGCGTGGAGCGTCCAGTAGAATTCATCGCGGGTCCGCAGCGAACCGCTCAGCGCCGCATCCAGCGCATCGATGACCGAGGCGGGTCCCACGGGAAGCCCCGCACCGCGCAGCACGCGGGCGAAATGCATGATGTTGGCGGCAAGTTTCCCCGAAGGAGACTCGCCCATCACGGCACGCGGGCCGCAGCCGTGGTGCGGATCTCATCCTTGATCTGGTCGAGAATGCGCTTGGCTTCCGAGCCTTCCATGCGCACGATGTCATCCTGGTACTTGAGCAGAACGCCCAGCGTATCGTTCACCGTTTGCGGATCGAGCGTCACGCTGTCGAGTTCATGCAGCGCCGATACCCAGTCCAGGGTTTCGGCAACACCGGGAGACTTGAACAGGTCGCCGCCGCGCAGCGCCTGCACAAAGGCCACGACTTCCTGGGCC
>JAEUMI010000145.1 GCA_016792825.1 Hyphomicrobiales bacterium | reverse complement strand
CGAATTGGTTATCTTGTCTGCCGGGTCGGGCCACTATAACAGGCGCTGTCCGGAAACGCATGCCCTTTGAGGAGAATTGTCTGTGGAGCAGGTTCAGCGCGAAACGATGGAATATGATGTTGTCATCGTGGGCGCCGGCCCAGCCGGCCTCGCCGCCGCCATCCGCCTGAAACAGTTGTCCTCCGATATCTCGGTTTGCATACTGGAAAAAGGTTCGGAAGTCGGCGCCCATATCCTCTCCGGCGCCGTGGTCGATCCCATCGCCCTCAATGAACTTATCCCTGACTGGAAAGAAAAGGGCGCACCGCTGAATACGCCGGTGACCGAGGACCGTTTCTATGTGCTGGGTCCCAAGGGCGCGCTCCGCATGCCGAATTTTCTGATGCCGCCGCTCATGAACAATCATGGCAACTACGCCGTGTCGCTCGGCAATATCTGCCGCTGGCTGGCAACCCAGGCGGAAGCCCTCGGTGTTGAGATTTATCCCGGCTTTGCCTGTTCGGAAGTTCTCTACCGCGACGATGGCTCGGTGCGCGGCGTTGTGGCCGGTGTCATGGGCATCGCCAAGGACGGCAGCCACAAATCCGACTACCAGCCCGGCATGGAACTCATCGGCAAATATGTTTTCATCGCCGAAGGTGTGCGCGGTTCGCTGGCCAAGGAAATCATCGCCAAATACAAATTGTCGGAAGGCCGCGAGCCGCAGAAATTCGGCCTTGGCATGAAAGAGCTGTGGGAAGTGAAGCCCGAAAACCACAAGCAAGGTCAAGTGACCCACACCATGGGCTGGCCCCTGGGGATGAAAACAGGCGGCGGCAGCTTCATGTACCACCTGGAAGACAATCTCGTTTCCATTGGCTTCGTCGTCCATCTCAATTATCAAAATCCCTATCTCTACCCCTACATGGAATTCCAGCGCTTCAAGCACCACCCGCTGATCTCGCAAGTCCTCGAAGGCGGCAGGCGCGTGGCCTATGGCGCAAGGGCCATCACCGAGGGTGGCTTCCAGTCCGTGCCGAAGCTCTATTTCCCCGGCGGCGTCCTCATCGGCTGCTCCGCCGGCTTTGTGAACGTGCCCCGGATCAAGGGCTCGCAGAACGCCATGAAGACCGGCATGATGGCCGCCGAAGCCGCCTTCGCAGCCTTGAAAGAAGGCCGCGCCGGCGATGAATTGGCCGCTTATGAAACAGCTTACGAGAAGTCCTGGGTCTACCGGGACCTGAAGCGGGTGAGGAACGTGAAGCCCATGTGGTCGAAGCTCGGGCTCGTTGGCGGCGTCGTTCTCGGCGCCGTGGATATGTGGCTCAACACCCTGTTTGGTTTTGGCTTCGGCACTTGGAAACATGGCAAGCCCGACAGCGCCACACTGAAGCCCGCCGCCGATTCAACGATTATTAACTATCCCAAGCCCGATGGCGTGCTGTCCTTCGACCGCCTCACGAACCTTGCTTTTTCCGCCACCAATCATGAGGAAGACGAGCCGCCTCACCTCAAATTGAAGGATGCAAGCATTCCGATTGCAATCAATCTGCCCATGTGGGCCGAGCCGGCCCAGCGCTATTGCCCGGCAGGGGTCTATGAAGTGATCATGGAGGACGGCAAACCGCCCCGTTTCCAGATCAACCACCAGAATTGCGTCCATTGCAAAACCTGCGACATAAAAGATCCTTCACAAAACATTAACTGGGTCGTGCCGCAGGGCGGCGAGGGGCCAAACTATCCAAACATGTAACAGGCCGGCCGCGATTTGCAGGCATCCGTTAAGCAGGGATTAGCCTTGGATGCGTTTCTTTTGAAATTTTACAAAGTGTCTAAAAAGCAACCTTTCCCGGCAATATGTCTTTCATCGGCATGGAATAAGTCTCTCCCATATCAATTCCTCAAGGAGAGGCGGCAATGCGCAACTTTATCGATGCTTACGCGGTTTCAACACGCCGGAAACTGAAGGCGTTTCGCAATGATTGTCTGGGTTCGGTGACCCATATTACCGCTGTTGCGGCCATTCCCATGATGATCGCGGCAGGTGCCGCCATCGATACCGTCCGCATCAACCGCGAACAGGTTGCTTTCGACGCCGCGGTGGATTCCGCCGCCCTGGCCGTGGCCTCCGACGACCGCGCCAGCCTTGCCGGCCTGAGCGAAAGCCAGGCAGCCACCCGCATTGCCGAGCTCGAGGCCTATGCCAAGAAATACATGGAGGAGAATTACACGCCGCAATTTGGCAGCAATCCGGTCATGGATGTGAAAGTTGAAATTACCGGTCAATACGTTCAGCTGACCGCCGACCATGACTTCCCTACCACGATCATGAGCCTCACGGGAATCGAAAAGATCAATCTGGTTGCGACCTCGCAGATCATGAAGGCCATGCGGCCGATCGAGATGGTTTTGGTCATGGATACGACCGGCTCCATGGCGAGCAGCGGCAAGATCGATGGCGCAAAGACCGCCGCCCGTGACCTGTTGAGTACGGTGTACGGCGGAACTCTGGCCCAGGTGCCGGAAAGCGAATATCTCCGTATTGCCCTTGTGCCATTTGCCGCCGGTGTCCGGCTCAATCCGAATGCCTATGACTTCAACCTGAACTGGGTTGATACCACCGGCCTGAATCCGCTGTCGAAGCTCAATTTCAACTCTTCGACCTGGAACAACTATATGGCTTGGTCGCAGGTGAAAAAAACCAGCTCCAGCTATCATACATGGAATGGCTGCGTCGAGGCGCGCATGCGGGGCAGCTCTGCTAGTGGAACCGACTATAATGTGAATGACGCGGCACCTGCATCGGGAACGCCGGCGACGCTGTTTCCGGCCTATTTTGCCCCGGACTCGCCATCATTCGGCAGTTCAACTTCTTACGGTACTTACGCGAACGATACCTGGAACGGCTCCTATATTCCTGAAAGCGGAACGCCGAGCGAAGTTGCCGGTATGACCACGACTCAAAAGAATGATACCAGCACCGCCGGCCTTATCTATCGCCAGCAGAACCAGGCCAAATACGTGAACCGGAACATCGGCTCCGAATCTACGACCTCCGCCACAAATGGCCCGTGGAAAGGCTGCGCCAAGACCCCGATCGTCCCCCTGACTTACAATCGGGCCAACGTTGAAGCCGGCATCACGGCCATGGCCGCCGCCGGCAACACGCTCATTGCTGAAGGCGTGGCCTGGGGTTGGCGTGTTCTCTCGCCCGGCGAACCTTTCACCAAGGTGGAAGCCTCGACCTCGTTCCCGGCCGACACGATTTCCACCTATAATCATCCGCGCTGGCTAAAAATCATGGTTATCATGACCGACGGTGACAACGATATCAGCGCCGGCGTCGATACATTGAACGGCACGACTTACACGGCCTATGGCCGCGGCAAGGAAACCCTTGCTGACAACCGCTTCGGTACGACCAACAGTTCGGAAATCATGGGCAAACTCGACGACGCTATGTCTGAAGCCTGCACCAAGGCCAAGGCTGAAGGCATCGAGCTCTATGTGACGTCCTTTGGTTCGGGCGTGTCTTCCTCGACGCAGGCCAAGCTGCAGGCTTGCGCCACCGATGCCGACAACTACCAGCATGCCTCCTCCAGCGCCGACCTGGCCGCCTTCTTCAACCACATCGGCCAGGACGTGCTCAACAAGTCGATTTACGTCAGCAAATAAGCCGCTTTTGCGGCAAACCGGCGGCGG
>JAEUMI010000141.1 GCA_016792825.1 Hyphomicrobiales bacterium | reverse complement strand
GCCATCGGCGGAGAGTTCGCGGAGCGCCCGGTTGGCGGTCATGCGGCTGATGCCGAAGCTTTCGACGAGCTCGTTTTCGGAGGGCACGCGGGAGCCGGCGGCCCAGGCGCCGGACTGGATGTTATCCAGGATGTGGTCCTTCACCTGCATGTAGAGGGGCTGCATCTGGTTCACGGGAGGGTTCCTCTGATAAGTTCGCCATTGCGGATGAGGGCAGCGAGGGGATTGAAGCCCAGGGGATAAGCAAGGTCGCCGGGGCGTTTGACGTCCCAGAGGGCGAGATCGGCTTTCTGGCCCACGGCGATGGTTCCCCGGTCTTTCAGGTCCAGGGCACGGGCGGCATTGGCGGTGACGCCGAGGAGTGCCTCTTCGGGGGTCAGGCCAAAAAGGACGCAAGCCATGTTCATGGTGGCGAGCAGGGAGTGGACGGGGGAGGAGCCGGGGTTGAGATCGGTGGCGATGGCGATGGGGACCTTGTGCCGGCGGAGGGATGCCACGGGCGGGGCCCGTTTTTCACGCAGATAGTAGAAGGCGCCGGGGAGCAGCACGGCCACGGTGCCGGATTTGGAAATAGATTCGACTCCCTCCTCATCCAGATATTCGATGTGGTCAACGGAGAGGGCCTTGAATCCCGCCGCCATCTTTGCTCCGCCCAGATTGGAGAGCTGCTCGGCATGCAATTTTACCGGCAGATTGTGGGCCCTTGCGGCCTTGAACACAGTTCTCGTTTCCTCAACGGAAAAGGCGATGCCTTCGCAGAAAGCGTCGACGGCATCGGCGAGGCCTTCCCCGGCAACCCGCGGAAGAGCCTGATCGCAGACAATTTTCAGGTAGGCTTCATGGTTTTCCCGGAACTCCTTCGGGAAGGTGTGGGCTCCCAAATAAGTGGTTTTCACATCAACGGGGCGCAAGTTTCCGAGCTTTCTGGCCACCTTGAGCATTTTTACCTCGGTCTCGACATCAAGGCCATAGCCCGACTTGATTTCGATGGTTGTGACGCCTTCGGCCAAGAGAGATTCGAGTCGACGCAATGCGGATTCGAGCAACTCCGCTTCCGAGGCGGCGCGGGTGGCGTGCACGGTGGACATGATGCCGCCGCCGGCTTTGGCGATGTCGGCGTAGCTGGCGCCATTCAGCCGTTGCTCGAATTCGGCGGCGCGGTTGCCGCCGTAAACCAGATGGGTGTGGCAATCAATGAGGCCGGGAGTGAGGAGCCTGCCGCCGCAATCAATCGAGGCGGCTTTGGTAGTGTCGGGGCCTATCGATTTTATGATGCCGTTCTCGATCAGCACCGCGCCCTTCTCGACAAGGCCGTAGCCGCCCACCATGGTGGCGATGGAAAGATTGCTCAGGAGCACGAGGTTTCCCTACTTGTATAGTGTTGTATATACAGTATACTCGCAAGCATGACCCAAGGCAAGTTCCGTTTCACTTCGGCCCTCACATCTTCCGGCTGGCAGAAGAATGTGGCTGTCGCCGTCGATCAAAACGGGATGATTGAAAGTGTTGCGGCCGACGCGAAAGACGGTGCTCTGATTCCGGGCATTGCCATCCCCGCGGTTCCCAATGTTCACTCGCATGCCCATCAAAGACTGATGGTTGGACTGGCGGAGCGGGCAGGACCGGGAGCCGACAGTTTCTGGACCTGGCGCGAGGCGATGTATGGCTTTGCGCTCAAGCTCTCGCCCGACGATCTCGAAGCGGTTGCGGCGCAGGCCTATGTGGAAATGCTGAAGGCGGGCTTTTCCTGCGTGGGAGAATTCCAGTATCTGCACCACCAGCCCGATGGCAGCGCTTACGATGAACCCGCTGAAATGTCGCTGCGCTGCATTTCGGCGGCGGACGAGGCGGGCATTGCGATCACCATGCTGCCGACGCTTTACAATTACGCAGGCTTTGGCGGGCAGGCCCCGACTGCGGGGCAACGGCGCTTTGTCAATGGCGCGGACCGGTTTCTGGAGATCTACGAAACCTTGAAAGCCGTATGCGGGGCAAGCCCGTTGCGGCGGCTTGGAATATCGCCGCACAGCTTGCGGGCGGTGACGCCGGAGCTGCTGAAAACCGTCCTGGATGGCATTGATGACGCCCGGGTTCATATCCATGTGGCCGAGCAGAGCAAGGAAGTCGACGATTGCCTGGCCTGGTGCGGCAAACGGCCGGTCGAATTCCTGCTTGACCAGTTCGATGTCTCCGGCCGCTGGTGCACCATTCATGCCACCCATATGACGGCAGATGAAACCCAGGGGCTTGCAAAGTCCGGGGCGATTGCCGGACTGTGCCCCACAACCGAGGCAAATCTCGGGGACGGGATATTTCCGGCGGACAGTTTTATTAAACTGGGCGGCGCGATTGCCATCGGCAGTGACAGCCAGATCACCATTTCACCAGCGGAAGACTTGCGGATGCTGGAATATTCGCAGCGCCTGCGTGATTGCACGCGCAACGCGCTGGCCTCCGGGGCCGGGGCCTCGACCGGGCGCTGTTTATTCGATGCTGTTCTCAAAGGTGGTGACTCCTGCCTAGACAGTTCCATGGGTGGGATCGCCGTTGGCATGCGATGCGACATTGCAGTGCTCGATAACGAGCACGCCGTCATGCTTGGGCGTGAGGGAGATGCGGCGCTTGACACATGGATTTTTTCCGCCGGGAATGCGGCGGTGAAAGACGTGATCGTGGGCGGCTCGCATGTGGTGAAGGATCGCAGGCACATCCACGAAGACCGCATTCAAAAGAGATTCCGTGAAACCGTAAGGCGCATGTCATGAAGATTGTCATTGGTGAAACCACGCTTGCCCTGGAACAGGTTCGTGCCGCTTTGGCCGGACCGGTCACTGTTTCGCTTTCACCGAAGGCGCGGGGGCTCATCGTCAAAAGCGCTGAAACGGTGGCGCGGCTGCTCAAGACGGACGATGCGATCTATGGCGTGAATACCGGATTTGGAAAACTGGCCAAGACGCGGATTGCGGCGGAGGACCTGTCAAAGCTGCAGATCAATATCGTGCGCTCGCATGCGGCGGGGGTTGGCGCGCCCCTGGACGCGGGCGTGGTGCGGCTCATCATGCTGCTCAAGGTCAACGCGCTTTCGCAGGGGGCCTCGGGCATCTCGCTTGCCGCGATGGAAACACTGGTAGCTCTTCTGAATGCGGAAGTCCTACCGGTCATACCGGGGCAGGGTTCGGTTGGCGCCTCGGGTGACCTGGCGCCGCTGGCTCATTTGAGCCTGGTGCTGATCGGCGAGGGCGAAGTCCTCCACAAGGGCAAGCGCCTGAGCGGGGCCAATGGATTGGCGGCGGCGGGCGTTGGGCCCGTCGCCCTAGGGCCCAAGGAGGGGCTTGCGCTTCTCAACGGCACGCAGGTTTCAACGGCACTGGCGCTGTCCGGGCTGATCGCGGCGGAGCGCAATGCGGCGGCGGCCATTCTGGCGGGGGCCCTTTCGATAGATGCGGTCATGGGTTCCGATACGCCGTTTGATCCCCGCATCCATGCGCTGCGGCCCCATCCCGGGCAGGTGCTTGCCGCGGGGCATTACCGCCGCCTGCTGGCAGGCAGCGCCATCCGGGCCTCGCATCTGGTTGACGACGAGCGGGTACAGGATCCCTATTCCTTCCGCTGCCAGCCGCAGGTGATGGGGGCCTGCCTCGACATGCTGGCCAATGCGGCGCGTACGCTGATGATCGAAGCCAACGGGGTGTCCGACAATCCGCTGGTGTTTGCGGAAGATGGCGCGGTGCTGTCCGGGGGCAATTTCCACGCGGAGCCGGTGGCCTTTGCTGCCGACATGATTGCAATTGCCATTGCGGAAATGGGGTCGCTTTCGGAACGGCGGATGGCGGCGCTGATTGATTCCTCAATCTCGCTCTTGCCACCGTTCCTCATCCGCAATCCGGGCCTCAATTCCGGTTTCATGATCCCGCAGTGCACGGCGGCGGCGCTGATGAGCGAGAACAAGCAGATGTCGCATCCGGCTTCGGTTGATTCAGCCCCCACCTCGGCCAACCAGGAAGACCATGTTTCCATGGCAACACACGGGGCGCGCAGGCTTGGGCCGATGAATGCCAATCTGGCGCGGATCGTTGCCATCGAACTCATGGCCTCGGCGGAGGGCATTGATTTCCGGCGGCCGCTCAGATCTTCCAAGCCGCTGGAAGAGGCGCACAGGCTGGTGCGTACCAAAGCAGACGCCCGCGAACAGGACCGGGAATTTTCAACGGATATCGAGGCTATTGCCGGGATGATCGAACAGGGCGCGTTTCAACCGCTCGTGCCCAAACTGCTCAGCGATCTCGGCTGCGCCTAATTCTTCAGGCGGTATCCGGTCCGGAAGATCCAGGCGATGACAGCAAGGCAGGCGGCGAGAAAACCAGCAATGGCCAGCACGCTGTAACCAATGCCGACATCGGAATGGCCGAAGAAGCTCCATCTGAAGCCGCTGACGAGATAGACCACGGGATTGAACAGGCTGATCTTCTGCCAGAAGGGCGGCAGCATGTTGATGGAATAGAAGCTGCCGCCGAGAAAGGTGAGAGGGGTGATGACCAGCAGGGGGATGAGCTGCAACTTCTCAAATCCATCAGCCCAGATTCCGATGATGAAGCCGAAAAGGCTGAAGGTCACGGCAGTCAGCACAAGGAAGAGCAGCATCCAGAAAGGGTGCAGGATCTGCAGGGGGACAAAAAAGGCGGCGGTCGCCAAAATGACGAGGCCCAAGAAGATGGACTTGGTCGCCGCAGCACCGACATAGGCGATGACAATTTCAAGATACGATACGGGGGCCGAGAGCAATTCAAATATGGTGCCGACAAAGCGCGGGAAATAAATGCCGAACGAGGCATTGGCAATGCTCTGGGTGAGCAGCGACAGCATGATCAGGCCGGGAACAATGAAGGAGCCATAGTCGATGCCGTCGATTTCCTGGATGCGCGAGCCGATGGCGGCGCCAAAAACCACGAAATAGAGCGAGGTGGAGATCACCGGCGAGACAAGGCTCTGGGTGAGGGTGCGGAAGAAACGCGCCATTTCGAAGACATAGATGGCCCTTATGGCATTCAAATTCATGACGGCTTCCTCACCAGGCTCACGAATATTTCCTCAAGCGAGCTTTGCTTGGTTTCGATGTCCCTGAAGGTGATTTTTGCCGCTTTCAGATCTTCAAGCAGGGAGGTGATGCCCGTCCTGCTGGCCTGTGTATCATAGGTATAGGTGAGCTCAGTGCCATCGCCGTTGAGTTCCAGCCCGTACCTGGAGAGCTTCCGAGGGATGGCCATCAGCGCGCTGTGCAGGTGCAATTCAATGCGCTTCTTGCCGAGCTTGGCCATCAGCGCCTTCTTGTTCTCGACCAGGATGATCTCGCCCTTGTTGATGACGCCGATGCGGTCGGCCATTTCCTCGGCCTCGTCAATGTAGTGGGTGGTGAGGATGATGGTGACGCCGGTTGTTCTGAGATCGCGCACGAGCTGCCACATGTCGCGGCGAAGCTCCACGTCCACGCCGGCGGTGGGCTCATCGAGGAACAGGATCTGCGGCTCGTGGGACAGGGCCTTGGCGATCAGCACCCGGCGCTTCATGCCGCCGGAAAGCTGCATGATCTTGCTGTCTTTCTTGTCCCAGAGGGAAAGCGCCTTGAGGGTTTTCTCGATATGGGCCGGGTTGGGCGACAGACCGAAGAGGCCACGGCTGAAATTAACGGTTGCCCAGACGGTTTCAAAGGCATCGGTGGTGAGTTCCTGGGGCACGAGGCCGATGAGGGAGCGGGCGGCGCGGAAATCCGTGACAATGTCGTGGCCGTTGGCCAGGACCTTGCCGGCACTTGCATTGACGATGCCGCAGATGATGCTGATGAGGGTGGTCTTGCCGGCGCCATTAGGCCCCAAAAGGGCGAAAATCTCGCCCTTCTGGATTTCAAGACTGATGTCTTTCAGGGCCTGAAAGCCTGACTTGTAGGTCTTGGAAAGGCCGGAGATGGAAATGGCGGATGACATTGCGTCCAAATAGGGGCTGAAAGCTGGAAAGGCAAGGTGCTGATAAGAGTGCCAGCCTGCAATTTGTTTGGTGCGGCGACGGGTTTTGGGATACACAAATTCGTGAATGTTGAACGGAAATCCGGGCCTTATCCGTCTTGAGTAGGTTATGCTGCAGGCGGCATGGCACTCGGGGAGTGATCGTTACTTGAAGAAATCGGCGGCGGCATTGGTTCTACTCCTGGCTCTCGGTGGCGCGGCCTATTGGCTGCAGTCAGGCGACCAGCTCAAATCCCTTTTGCCCGGGGCCTCGCTTGCGCCAGCGCAGACTCCTGCCACGGCAGGCGGCGGAGCAAAGCGCGCGGCTTCCTCGGTGGAAGTGGCAACGGCAGAAGAAGGCCAGCTCAGCGACGATATCGCGGCAATCGGCTCGCTTGTCTCGGATGAATCAGTCGATATTTCGGCCGAGACAAATGGACGGATCGTGGAGATCCTGTTTGCCGACGGCACGCAGGTGAACGCGGGTGACGTGTTGTTCCGGCTTGACGATACGCTGGTCAAGGCCGTCGTGGCCGATGCGGAAGCGCGGCTTGCGCTGGCCAAAACCGTCGTTGAGCGCAATGCGGCCCTGCGCAAGTCCAACAACATTGCGCAGAGCGCCGTCGACCAGTCCAACACCGAACTCACGCTTGCCGAAAGCGCCCTTGAGCTTGCCAAGGTGCAACTCGGCAAACTGACGATCCGCGCCCCCTTCAGCGGGCGGGCGGGATTCCGCAGCGTTTCCATAGGCGCCTATGTGCAGGCGGGCGCGCCGCTGGTGCATGTGGAGAAAATCGATGTGCTGAAAGCGGCCTTCAGTGTGCCGGAGCTGAATTACGCCCAGCTGTCCCTTGGCCAGAACATCATGGTGACCGCCGATGCGGTGCCGGGAGAAACTTTCGAGGCAAAAATCTCGGCGATTGATCCGCTGCTGGACGTCAATGGCCGGGCTCTGCGGGTGCGGGCGGACCTTGACAATTCCGCCGACAAGCTGCGGCCGGGCATGCTGATACGGGTCAGTGTCCGCGGGCCTTCGCGGTCTTCGGTGATGGTGCCTGAAGCGGCCATTGTTCCACGCAGCAGCGGCTCTGTGGTTTTTGTCGCCACGGGTGAAAAGGCGGCGGAAACAAAGGTGCGCACCGGAAAGCGCGTAGATGGCGCTGTCGAAATCATTGAAGGACTGAAGGCCGGCACCCAGGTGGTGACCGCTGGAAACGCACGGCTGTCGGACGGGGCATCCATCGCCATCGTCCCGCCGGCCAGCAATTGAGGCGGCAATGACACTTCCAGAGCTCTGCATCCGAAGACCGGTTTTTGCCACGGTGCTGAGCCTGATCCTCGTGCTGATTGGCCTCATGGCCTTCAGCCGCCTGACGATCCGCGAATATCCCAATATCGACGAACCGCAGGTTTCCGTATCCACCGGGTATAACGGCGCTTCAGCGGAAATCATTGAAACCCAGGTAACGCAAGTGCTGGAAGGCTCGCTTGCGGGAATCGAGGGCATCGATACGATTGAATCAACCTCGCGGGCGGAATCAAGCCGGATCACCATCCGGTTCCGGCCCGGGATCAGCATCGATTCAGCCACCAGCGACGTGCGCGACCGGGTGAGCCGGGTGCGCCGCCAGCTTCCCGATGAAATCGACGAGCCCAACATTTCGAAGGTTGAGGCGGATGCGCAGGCCATCATCTATCTGGTGATGCGCTCAAGCGGCATGACGGCCCTTGAACTTACGGATTATGTCGACCGTTTCGTGGTCGACCGGTTCAAGAATCTCGACGGCGTGGCAGACGTTTCGGTGAACGGCGAGCGGCGCTATGTCATGCGGGTCTGGCTTGATCCGGGAAAACTCGCGGGCTACGGCGTCACGGTGCAGGATGTCGAAGCGGCGATCCGCTCGCAGAATGCCGAAATCCCGGCGGGCCGGGTGGAAAGCACGGACCGCGAATTCACCGTGCTGTCGCGCACCTCGCTTGGCACGGCGGAGGAATTTGCAAGAGTTATCCTCAAGCCGGCGGGGGGCCTGCAGGTTTCGCTGGGAGATGTGGCCCGGGTTGAACTTGGAACGGCCGATGTCCGGCGCGAGAGCCGTTATGACGGGCAGACGGCCATCTCGATCGGCATCGTGAAGCAGGCGGTCGCCAATCCGCTTGACGTGGCAATCGCAGTCAAACGCGTGCTGCCAACGATCAATGAGTCAATGCCGGAGGGCACCTCAATCGAGGTGGGCTTTGATTCCACAGTGTTTATCGACCGTTCAATCAACAATGTGTTCATCACCATTCTTGAGGCGACCGGCCTCGTGGTGATCATCATATTCCTGTTTCTTCATTCGTTCCGGGCGGCGATCATCCCGGTGGTCACCATCCCTGTCTCGCTGCTCACGGCCTTTGCCATCATGTATGCGACGGGGCTCACGATCAACACCCTGACGCTGCTGGCTTTCGTGCTGGCCATCGGCCTCGTCGTGGATGACGCCATCGTGATGCTCGAAAACATCTACCGCCATGTGGAAGAGGGCATGAAGCCTTTCGACGCGGCCATAAGGGGCGCCCGGGAAGTAGGCTTTGCCGTGATTGCCATGACGATGACGTTGGCCGCGGTCTATGCTCCCATCGCCTTTACGCCGGGGCGCACGGGGCGCCTTTTCATGGAGTTCGCGGTGACGCTGGCGGGCGCCGTGGTGGTGTCGGGCTTTGTCGCTCTGACACTGACGCCGATGATGTCTTCGAAGCTGCTCAAGCACTCGGAGCGGGAGAACTTTTTCTCCCGGACCGTCGAGAGACTTCTGAAAAGCCTCGACCGCGGCTACAAGACGTTGCTGCGCCAGGTGCTGCGGCTGCGCTGGATGGTCATGCTCACCGCCCTTGGCATCGCAAGCGTTGGCGGCCTGCTGCTGACCCAGCTCAAATCCGAACTCTCGCCCTTGGAAGACCGGGGCGTTGTCATGGTTTCGGGAAATACGCCGGAAGGATCAAGCTTTGCCTATACGCAGCGCTATGCGGAGCAGGTGGAAGAACTGTTTCAGGATATACCCGACCTGCGCTCAGCACTTTTGATTGTGGGTGCGGGAGAAGTGACGCGGATGATTTCTTTCGCGCGCCTCAAGGACTGGAGTGAACGCACGATCAGCCAGCAGGAAATCGTGCAGACCCTGCTGCCGAAGCTGCGGGCCATCGCCGGCATCCAGGCGTCCGCCTCAAATCCTGCCTCCCTAGGAGTGCGCGGCTTTGGCAAGCCCATGCAGTTCGTCATCCAATCGTCCGCCTCCTATGAGGAGCTCAACGGTATTGCCAACAAGCTGGTGGAAAAGCTCGAGGACAACCCGGGCCTTGCCGACCTCGATACAGACCTGCGGCTCAACAAGCCAGAGGTGCGGATTGAAATTGACCGGGCGCGAGCCGCCGACCTCGGCCTGGACGTGACGGTGATCGGACGCACGCTGGAAACGCTGCTCGGTGGGCGCGACGTCAGTACCTTTGAAATCGGCAGCGAACAATATGACGTGACGGTGGCACTTCCGGTGGAGGACCGCACTTCGACCGAAACGCTTTCGCGCATTTTCGTGCGCAGCGCTTCGGGCGAAATGGTCCAGCTTTCCAACGTGGTGACGGCGCGCGAGGCCGTGGCACCGCGCGACCTCAAGCGTTTCAACCAGCTTCGCGCCATCACCATAGAGGCCAATCTTTCGCCGGGCTTCACGCTGGGCGAGGCGATTGCCGCCTTCAATGCGGCAGCCCAGGAAGTGCTGCCTGACAATGTGGTGACGGACCTTTCAGGCCAGGCGCGCGAGCTGCGCGACTCAAGCTCCAACCTGGCGCTGGTTTTCGTTTTGGCGCTGGCGTTCATCTATCTCGTGCTTTCAGCGCAGTTTGAAAGCTTCAGGGATCCCGTGATGATCATGCTGAGCGTGCCGCTGTCCATGACGGGGGCGCTGGCGGCGCTTTATCTCACGGGCGGCACCTTGAACGTGTATTCGCAGATCGGATTGGTGACACTCATCGGGCTTATTACCAAGCACGGCATCCTCATCGTGGATTTTTCCAACCGGATGCAGGAGGAAGGCCGCACGCGGCTTGACGCCATCGTCGAAGGGGCGACGCTGCGGCTGCGGCCCATTCTCATGACCACTTCCGCCATGGTTCTGGGCGCGGTGCCTCTTGTGCTGGCCTCCGGCGCCGGTGCGGAAAGCCGGGTGCAGATCGGCTGGGTGATTGTTGGCGGCATGACGCTTGGCACACTGCTCACGCTGTTCGTGGTGCCCTGCGCCTACGCCATCATGGGCCGGCAGCATGTTGGCCCGGCGCTTGAAGAGGCGAAGCCTGAACTGCATTTCGCAAAGCCGCTGCCCAAGGCTGCGGAGTAGTTCGCCGCAAACCTAGGGTCAGACAGCAGCCAGGGCCTGGTCGGGCAGGAGAAATTCTACCGGCGAGTCAATGGCAGCGTCCCCCGTCTGCCGAGGTTGACTCCTGGTTCTCCTGAATTCCATGGGAAGAGTGGAACCTGCAGTCAGGACAATTTTCTCGATTATATCCTCAAGCGCGACATTGTCGCTGATATGCTCGAGACGGATCATTTCGGCGGCCTTGTAGACGTCGAGTATCTCACGCTTTCCACGCGCCTTCTCGATGTGATTGAGTATGCTGTTCAACATGCCGGAACTGAGCAAGATGTTCATGGGCGATCTCCTGTTTTGAGATCACTCTGCGCTTCGTGCTGATTTAATCAATCCGCCGTTTGTGCCAGAAGCTGCATGCGCGCCAAGTGCTGCATGTGCGCGTTCCGTGCATCGTCCGGCAAGTCCGCACAATGAGTAGTCTTAGCAAATCAGGACTCAAGCTTCGCCATCGGGAACAGGGGTACTGATCACGCCGTAGTTTTCCGACTGGCCGCCGACTTGCGCGACCTTGAAGCCCTCCGCCGCCAGGCCGCGGCGCATCAATTCGCGGACCGCCGCGGCACGGCTCGGCATGCGGGTCTGGAAGCGCCAGGTTTCAATGGCTTCGAGTTCATCGTTGTCCAACATGATCTGCAGCCGCACGAGCCGTTCTCTACTCATATCAATCTCCGTAAATCGGCAAAAAGAAACGATAGACTGGCAACCCTGACCAAAAATCAGCTCTTTTCACAGCCCTGCAAGATGAGACAAGTCAGCAAATGGCGTCAAGTTAGTGTCCGGTAGCGAACGCAAATCCTGCCCCTCCGGTTCCAACACCGAGTGAAAAAATCAATTTTTCAGCCTTATGGAACTTTTTTCTTTGTGATCCGTTGCGGTTTCTCATACTGAGGAACTGCGGGACATGAGTACATTCGACCTCTTTTTCATCCGGACCGCTCTGCCGGAGACGGAGATCGTTGTCAGGCTGATCGTATCCCTGCTCCTCGGCGGTGTCATAGGTTTCGACCGTGAAGTCAAGAACCGCCCTGCCGGGCTGCGCACCCACATGCTGGTTGCCCTTGCCGCGTCAATATTTTCAATCACCACGCTGGAGATCATCGCCGGGCTGGAAAAAACCGGGCATACGGGCGACCCCCTCCGGGCCATTGAAGCGGTGACCGCCGGCGTGGCGTTTCTTGCAGCGGGCACCATCATCCAGTCGCGGGTGCAGATTTCCGGCCTGACAACGGGGGCCAGCATGTGGCTGGCCGGCGCGGTGGGCGTTGCCTGCGGATTTGGCTTCTTCTCCATTGCGGTGCTGGCCACGGGCCTTGCCCTCATCGTTCTGGTGGCACTGCAGCGCCTTTCGGAAAAAATAAATCCAACCGCAGCCCCGGCGGCCGAGACCAAGGTCAAACGGTAGCTGGCGTGTCCGTCTGGCAGACATCGACCCACTCTGCGCCAAGCAGTTCGGCCATGCGGATGGGATTGATGCGGAGCGCGCTGTTTGTCGAACCCGCCGCGGGCACCACCTCATCAAAGGCTTTCAGCGAGACGTCACAATAGACGGGCAAGGCCGAGGCCAGCCCAAAGGGACTGACCCCGCCCACCGGGTGGCCGGTCACCGCCAGTACCTCTTCGGGGCTGAGCATGCGGGGCTTGCCGCCGAAGGCAGCCCTGGCCTTTTTGTTGTCGAGGCGTGCGTCGCCGCGGGTCACAACCACGAGGTTCCGGTCGCCTACGCGCAGTGAAAGGGTCTTGGCAATCTGGCCGTGGGTAACGCCATGGCCTGCCGCCGCCAGCGCCACGGTGGCGCTGCTGTTTTCCAGTTCAATGATGGCAATGTCGGGGGCGTTTTCAGCCAGGAAGGCCCGGACAGACTCTAAGCTCATGGGATGCAGCCTTTCTTCAGCACCCGAGAATTATCCGCCCCGCCGCACCATTCAAGAGGAAAAGGCGTAAGGTACAGGGAAACAACCTGGTACCCCAATTATGCCTTCTTGCGCTGCATCTTCGGTTCTCCATTTACGCCAGGTAACAATTCGTAATCAAGGCCGCCTGACCTCTCGTCAAGCCGGATGAGCCAGCAGCGGGTCTTGATTCACATCAATGGTGCGACCAAAAAATTTCGCCATGATCAACGGAAATTGCGGGGCGCGCCCGTCTATCCATTGCCGAGCATCGTTGAAACGGATTTGAGCCATGCCTGTTACCGCAAGAACCAGATATGACACTGTTGCCATGAGCCTGCACTGGCTGATCGCCGCACTGCTGATCTTCATGCTCTTCTTTGGCGAGGAGATCATGGAAACGGAAGTCGGCGGGGGTGCGTTCGGACCGTCTCTCCATGTTTCGATCGGCAGTGCCATTCTCGTGCTCAGCGTATTGCGCCTCGTCTGGCGCGTGATCAATCCGCCGCCTGCCTATTCCGCCAGCATGGCCCCCTGGGAGCGGCTGGCAGCTACAGCAACGCATGTGCTATTTTATGTCCTGCTGATTGGCATTCCGCTCACGGGCTGGCTTGCCACGCCGAAGTTCCTCAGGGATGAAGACGCACTCGCAGGCCTCACGCTCTTCGGCGCATTTCCGCTGCCTGCGGCGCCAAGCCTTGGCCTCCCCATGAAGGGCATTCACGAGATCGGTTCGAACCTCGGCATCGTGCTGCTGGCGCTGCATGTGCTTGCCGCGCTCAAGCATCACTTCCTCAACCGGGATGACGTGCTGCGCCGCATGCTGCCCTTTGGGCGAGCCCGCTAGCTTCCAGGCAATTTTTTGGGCTGCGGCGCGGGGCAGTTGTGGCGCGGCAGAGGGATCTGCTCGTAAGGGTTATCGGCGCGGGCCAAGGGGCCCATGGGGCAATCGCGGGAAGGCAGCGGCTTTGCCTCGGGCACAGCATCCAGAAACGCCTTGGCTGGCGGAAATTCATTGCGCCAATCATCTTCATGGCCTTCCCAGTTCATGGCGATGGCCGGCTGCGCCATGGCAAGCAGGGTGATAATGGCAAGCATCCTCATGGGCCGAGTATGAACCTGCGTGAGATCAATTCAAAGTTATAAAGACAGGGCTGGTCCTCAAGCCCTTGTCAGGCGTTTCTGCCTGTCGAGATAATCGACGATCATTTCGGCGGCCTGTTCGGCTGAGAGTTTCGCTGTATCAATTGAAATTTCGGGATTTTCCGGGGTTTCATAGGCCGATGAAATGCCGGTGAAGTTCTTGATCTCGCCGCGCCGGGCCTTGGCATAAAGGCCTTTAACGTCGCGCTTCTCGGCTTCGGCGAGGGCCGTGTCCACGAAGATTTCAACAAATTCATCCTTCTCCACGCTTTCCCTTGCCATCAAACGCTCGGCGCGGAAGGGGGAGATGAAGGAAACAAGCACGATCAATCCGGCATCGACCATGAGCTTGGAGACTTCAGCGACGCGGCGGATGTTTTCCACGCGATCCGCATCGGTGAAGCCCAGGTCACGGTTGAGGCCATGGCGCACGTTGTCGCCGTCGAGCAGGTAAGTCATGTGGCCGAGCGCATGGAGTTTCTTTTCCACCAGATTGGCGATGGTGGATTTGCCGGAGCCGGACAGGCCGGTGAACCACAGCACGGTTGGCTTCTGCTTGGCCTGACCGGCGCGGGAGACTTTGTTCACGTCCATGGCCTGCCAGTGAATGTTGGAAGCGCGGCGCAGGGCGAAGTGGATGAGGCCCATGCCGACGGTCGAATTGGTAAAGCGGTCAATGATGATGAAGCTGCCGAGGTGGCGGTTTTCGGCATAGGTGGTGAAGGCTATGGAGCTGTCGAGTTCCAGATTGCACACGCCGATTTCATTGAGGGTGAGGGTCTTGGCCGCCACATGCTCCATGGTGTTGACATTCACCTTGTATTTGAGCGAATCGAGCGTGCCGGGAATCTGGCGGTTGCCGGTTTTGATCACATAGGGGCGGCCCGGCAGCATGGGCTCGTCACCCATCCACAATACCTCGACCTCAAACTGATCCGACACCTCAATGGGGTCCGCCGCGTTGCAGATCACATCGCCGCGGCTGACGTCGATTTCAGTGGTGAGGGTGATGGTCAGCGACTGGCCCGCCACGCCAACCGGCAAGTCACCATTATAGGTGACGACGCGTTCAACGGTTGCGGTCTTGGCAGACGGCAGAACCTTGATCTGGTCGCCGGGGCGCACCGCGCCGCTGGCAATGGTGCCGGAAAAGCCGCGGAAATTCTGGTCCGGGCGGTTCACCCATTGCACGGGCAGGCGGAAGGCCTTGGTGGCTAGGTCATCATCTACCGGCACGGTTTCGAGATGCGCCATGAGCGTTGGGCCGTGATACCAGGGCATGGCGGCGGAAGGCTCCACCACATTGTCCCCGGCCAGGGCGGAGAGCGGGATGCAGGTGATATTGTCGGCGCCGATGCTTTTGGCAAAGGCGCGATAATCGGCTTGAATATCCTCAAAGACTCTCTGGTCGTAGTTCATCAGGTCCATCTTGTTGATGGCGACGACGAGATGGCGGATTCCGAGAAGCGTGGCGATGAAGGTGTGGCGGCGGGTCTGGGTGAGCACTCCTTTTCGCGCGTCAATGAGAATGACGGCCAGATCGGCTGTCGAGGCGCCGGTTGCCATGTTGCGGGTGTATTGTTCATGGCCAGGTGTATCGGCCACGATGAATTTGCGCTTGTTGGTGGTGAAGGCCCTATAGGCCACATCGATGGTGATGCCCTGTTCACGCTCGGCGGCGAGGCCATCGACGAGGAGGGCAAAATCGAGATTGCCGCCCTGAGTTCCCATTTTCCTGGAATCGGCTTCCAAAGCGAGGAGCTGGTCCTCAAACAGCATCTTGGCTTCGTAGAGGAGGCGGCCGATGAGGGTTGATTTTCCGTCGTCAACGGAACCGCAGGTGATGAAGCGCAGGAGATCCTTGTTCTCCTGGGTCTTCAGGTAGGATTCGACATCGCCACCTTCAAATTCGATAAAACGGGACATCAGAAATATCCCTCCTGCTTCTTCTTCTCCATGGAGGCGACCTGGTCCTTGTCGATGACGCGGCCCTGGCGTTCGGAAGAGGTGGCGACCAGCATTTCCTCGATGATGTCGAGAAGCGAGGTTGCATTTGAATCAATGGCACCAGTCAGGGGATAGCAGCCGAGGGTGCGGAAACGGATGTTGCGCAATTCAGGTTTTTCGCCGGGGTTGAGCCGCATGCGCTCATCATCCACCATGATCATCTGGCCGTCGCGCCAGACGATGGGGCGGGGGGCAGCGAAATAGAGCGGCACGATGGGGATGTTCTCGATGTGGATATATTGCCAGATGTCAAGTTCGGTCCAGTTCGAGAGCGGGAACACGCGGATCGATTCACCCTTGTTCTTGCGGGCGTTGTAGAGGTTCCACAATTCGGGGCGCTGGTTCTTCGGATCCCAGCGATGCCTGGTGTCGCGGAAGGAAAAAATGCGCTCCTTGGCACGGGATTTTTCCTCGTCGCGGCGGGCCCCGCCAAAGGCGGCATCGAAGCCATATTTGTCGAGGGCCTGTTTCAGGCCGTCGGTTTTCATGATCTGGGTATGCAGCGCCGAGCCATGATCGAAGGGGTTCACATCCTTCTCGACGCCATCAGGATTGATATAGACGATGAGGTCAAGCCCCAGGCGCTTGGCGGTTTCATCCCGGAGGGAAATCATGTCGCGGAATTTCCAGCGGGTATCCACATGCATCAGGGGAAAGGGCGGCTTGGCGGGATAAAAGGCCTTCATAGCGAGGTGCAGCATAACGGCTGAATCCTTGCCTACCGAATAGAGCATTACGGGCTTTTCGCATTCGGCGGCGACTTCGCGGATGATGTGGATTGATTCCGCCTCGAGGCGTTCGAGATGGGTCAGTTTCCTGGGGACTGGGGCCTGCGGCATTACGCTATCCTTGTTCGGGCGGGTTTATGGCGGTGTCCTCGCGCAAAGGCAAGGCGGGACTTGCCCCCATATGGGCTTCGGGTTAGTGCTTAAAGAGAGAAGCTGATGAAAAATCCATCACCAAATAAGCCTATGGCCAAGAAGGGAGTGCCCAAACTTCCCTACCAGGAACCGCATCTGGGTGCGGCGGCGCGGGGCAAGCTGCTGGAGGAAGCCATCGGGCGCGAAGTGCGCGGTTTCCGTGAAAAACTAGGCATCACCATTTCGGAACTGGCCAAGGCGGCGGACATGTCGGCGGGCATGCTTTCAAAAATCGAGAATGGCGCCACCTCGCCCTCGCTGGGCTCGCTGCAGGCCCTGGGAAAGGCATTGCAAGTGCCGGTCACTTCGCTGTTCCGGGGTTTCGAGGAAATCCGCGATGCTTCCTTCGTGAAAGCCGGACAGGGGCTGACCATTGAACGGCGCGGCACCCGGGCGGGCCACCAGTATCAGTTGCTGGGCCACAGCCCCCATGGGGCGGTCATGGTCGAACCCTATATGATCACGCTCACGGCCCAGTCGGATGTGTTCCCCACCTTCCAGCATAGCGGGCTTGAGATGCTCTACATGCTCGAGGGCAATGTGGTGTACCGCCATGGCGACAAGACCTATGACATGCACCCCGGCGATACGCTGTTTTTTGATGCCGATGTGCCCCATGGGCCTGAGGAGCTGAAAAAGCTCCCGGCGCGCTATCTGAGCGTAATCAGCTACCGGCGGGACGATTAACCCCCTCATTCCTCTTGTGAAAAAATAATTCCTAGTAGTTGATAATGCCGTAGGGGCCTGATACAGTCTTTCAACGCTGTTTCAGGAGAGGTTTTTGCCATGTGCGGCATTGTCGGTCTTTATCTCAAGAATCCCAAATTGAAATCCAAACTGGGCAAAATGTTCAAGCCGATGCTCATCGAGATGACCAATCGCGGGCCGGATTCAACTGGCGTCGCGGTGTACCGCAATCCGGTGAAAAAGGCCCAGACGAAATTTTCCCTGGCCCATGACAATGCCAATTATGATTGGAAGAAAATTGATGTGGGGCTGGAAAAGGCCCTGAAGTGCGATTGCACAATCACCAAGATCGACAGCCACTGCATTCTGGTGACTACGGCCAAGGAAGCGGCGGTGATCGCGTGGCTCAAAGCCCATCATCCCGGCGTGCGCGTGGTGGGCACGGGCCACACCATTGAAATTTTCAAGGAAACGGGCCTGCCGGTGGAAGTTTATGAGCGGTTTAGCCTGGATGAAGCGCAGGGCACGCACATCATCGGCCACACCCGCATGGCGACAGAGAGCGCGGTGACAACGGCCGGCTCGCATCCCTTTGCCACCGGGGCTGATCTTTGCCTGGTGCATAACGGTTCGCTCTCCAATCATAACCGCCTGCGCGAAAGCCTGCGCAAGGAGGGCATGGATTTCCAGACTGAGAACGACACGGAGGTGGCCGCCGCCTACATGACCTCAAAGTTGCGCGGCGGAGCCACGCTGAAGGAAGCGCTGGAAGACGGGCTGCGTGATCTCGATGGCTTCTACACGTTTCTGGTTGGAACCGCCGACGGCTTTGCCGTGGTGCGCGATCCCATCGCCTGCAAGCATGCGGTGATGGCGGAGACCGATGACTGGGTGGCGATGGCGACTGAATACCGCGCCATTGCGCATTTGCCCGGGGCAGACACGGCAAAAATCTGGGAGCCCGAACCCACCATCGTTTACACCTGGGGCGGACACGCATGAACGAGCTTGATCTTCACAAGGTTGGAGTGCGGGGAATCAACTCGCAGCTTCACAGCCTGCCCAAGAACACCAATGAGAAGCATTGGGTTATTCACAATCCCAAGGGCCAGCATTCCATTGCGGTGGGCCTTGATGCACCGTTGCAGATCGATATTCGCGGCCATGTGGGCTTCTATTGCGGCGGCATGAACAAGGATGCGGAACTGACAATTTATGGCCATGCGGGCGTGGGAACGGCTGAAAACATGATGTCCGGCGTGATCTGGGTGAAGGGCAATTCATCGGAATCCGCAGGTGCTACGGGCAATGGCGGCTTGCTGGTGATCGACGGCGATGCTTCCTCGCGCTGCGGCATTTCCATGAAGGGCATTGATATTGTGGTCGGCGGTTCGGTTGGCCACATGTCGGCTTTCATGGCGCAGCGCGGCAATCTGGTCGTCTGTGGCGACGCGGGCGATGCGCTGGGCGATTCCATTTACGAGGCGCGGCTCTATGTGAGGGGCAAGGTAGCAAGCCTGGGGGCCGATTGCATCGAGAAGGAAATGCGGCCTGAACATCTGGCCGATCTTGAACGCCTGCTGAAGGCCGCCAACCGCAAGGAGAAGCCATCGGAATTCCGGCGCTACGGCTCGGCCCGCAAGCTTTACAATTTCAGCGTCGATCACGCGGACGCATACTGAGGACACCATGGACAAAACCCCCCGCACGCTGCCGCGCAAGTCAGCAACCTTTGACGACTACACGCTTTCTGAAATCCGCCGGGCGGCGAGCACCGGCATTTATGATATTCGAGGTGGCGGCGCCAAACGCAGGCTGCCGCATTTTGATGACCTGCTGTTTTTAGGAGCTTCCATCTCGCGCTATCCGCTGGAGGGCTACCGGGAAAAATGCGGCACCAATGTTGTGCTGGGAACACGCTTTGCCAAGAAGCCCATTGAACTGAAAATTCCGATCACCATTGCGGGCATGAGCTTTGGTTCGCTCTCGGCGCAGGCCAAGGAAGCGCTGGGGCGCGGAGCAACCATTGCCGGCACGTCGACAACGACGGGCGATGGCGGGATGACGCCGGAAGAACGCGGGCAATCCAAGACGCTGGTTTATCAGTATCTGCCCTCGCGCTACGGGATGAACCCGGATGATCTGCGCAAAGCCGATGCCATTGAAATCGTCATCGGCCAGGGCGCGAAACCCGGCGGCGGCGGCATGCTGCTGGGCCAGAAAATTTCGGACCGTGTGGCGGCCATGCGCTGCCTGCCCAAGGGCATCGACCAGCGTTCGGCCTGCCGCCATCCGGACTGGACGGGGCCTGATGACCTTGAAATCAAGATCAATGAACTCCGCGAGATCACCAATTGGGAAAAGCCCATCTTTGTGAAGATCGGCGGGGCCAGGCCTTATTATGACGTGGCGCTGGCAGTGAAGGCCGGAGCCGATGTCGTGGTGCTGGACGGCATGCAGGGCGGCACGGCGGCCACCCAGGAAGTGTTCATTGAACATGTGGGCCAGCCGACATTGGCCTGCATCCGCCCGGCGGTTCGCGCCTTGCAGGAGCTCAATATGCACCGCAAGGTGCAGCTTATTGTGTCCGGCGGCATCCGGAATGGCGCTGATGTGGCCAAGGCCCTGGCGCTTGGGGTGGATGCGGTGTCGATTGGCACGGCGGCCCTTGTGGCACTCGGCGACAATGATCCGCATTTTGAAACGGAATACAATGAACTCGGCACAACGGCTGGCTCCTATGACGACTGGCATGAGGGGCGCGATCCCGCCGGCATCACCACGCAGGATCCCGAATTGGCCAAACGGCTTGATCCGGTGAAGGCAGGGCGCAGGCTTTCCAACTTCCTGAAGGTAATGACACTGGAGGCGCAGACCATCGCCCGGGCCAATGGCAAATCCCATGTCCACAACCTCGAGCCGGAAGACCTGTGCGCGCTGACGGTGGAAGCCGCGGCCATGGCGCAGGTGCCGCTTGCAGGCACGGACTGGATTCCGGGCCGGGGCGGGTATTAGGATGGGGATTTCTTAGGAGACCATTTTGGAAATCACCGTCCTCGCCATATTCGCCGGAGCACTTTTCATAAATTCGAGTTCGCCCGGGCCAAGCGTTGCGGCCTTGGTGGCGCGGGTTCTGACCAGCGGCTGGCGCAGTGTCATGCCGCTGCTAGCCGCCATGTGGATTGGCGAGGCGCTGTGGCTGACAACGGCAGTGTTCGGCCTCAGCGTCATGGCGCAAACCTTTTATTGGGCTTTTGTGATCCTGAAATATCTCGGCGTGGCCTACCTGCTATATCTGGCTTACCGGATGTGGACCGCGCCTTCTGTGGTCAAGGATGGGGCGCTGCCAGCGGGGGATTCTTCATGGCGGCTGTTTCTTACCGGCATGGCGATCACGCTGGGCAATCCAAAAATCATGGTTTTCTATGTGGCGCTGCTGCCCTCAATCGTTGACCTCGCGCGCATTTCGTTGATGGGATGGATGGAGCTCACGGTCACCATGGTGGCAGTCATTGTGGCTGTCGATCTCACCTGGGTGATGATTGCGGCGCAGGCGCGGCGCTGGCTGAAGAGCCCGCGCGCCGTGCGCATCGCCAACCGGACAAGCGCCACGGCCATGGGCGGGGCAGCGCTCGTGATTGCAACAAGATGAAACCTAATAATGATAACCGGGAGTGGAAATAAATGGCTGGGGAACTCGAAGCATATGCCAAGAAGAACAAGGTAAGGTTCTTCCTGTTCAATTTCACCGACCTGTTCGGCACGCAGCGCGCCAAGCTGGTGCCTGCCGAAGCGGCAACACGGATGCAGAAAGCGGGTGCCGGGTTTGCGGGGTTCGCCACCTGGCTTGACCAGACACCGGCGCATCCGGACATCCTCGTGATGCCTGACCCTGATGCGATCATTCCATTGCCGTGGCGGCCGGAAGTGGCCTGGGTTGCGGGCGATCCGTGGATGAGCGGCAAGCCTTTGGAACAGGCGCCGCGCTATGCGCTGAAGAAGGCGATGGAAAAAACCGCCAAGAGCAATCTCAAGCTCATGGCGGGCGTGGAGCCGGAATTTTTTCTGATCAATGCGGATGGCACGCAGATTTCCGATGGCCGGGATACGCAGGAAAAGCCCTGCTATGACCAGGCGGCCATCATGCGCCGACTTGACGTGATCACCGAGATTTCCTCCACCATGATCCAGTTGGGCTGGGGGCCCTATCAGAATGACCACGAGGACGCCAATGGCCAGTTCGAGATCAACTGGAATTTCAATGACGCGCTGACAACGGCGGACCAGCTTGCCTTTTTCAAGTTCATGGTGAAGTCCATTGCCGAGAAGCACGGACTTCGCGCCACTTTCATGCCCAAGCCATTCATCAATCTCACGGGCAGCGGCTGCCATGTGCATCTCTCGGTGTGGGACAATGCCCGCAAGAAGAACCTGTTTGATGATGCCAAGGACGAGATGGGCCTGTCGCCCATGGCCTATAATTTCCTGGGCGGCCTGATCCATCATGCGGAATCGCTGGTAGCGATCACCAATCCGACGGTGAACTCCTACAAGCGCATCAATGCACCGCGGACGATCTCGGGGGCCACCTGGTCGCCCAATACGGTCACCTTCGGCGGCAACAACCGCACCCATATGGTGCGCATTCCCGATGCGGGGCGCACCGAATTCCGCCTGCCGGACAATGCGGCCAATCCCTATCTCATGCTGGCCTCCATCCTGGCGGCGGGCATGCATGGCATCGAGGCGAAAATGGACCCGGGCAAGCGGCTGGACATCGACATGTATGCGGACGGCCATACGGTCAAGAACGCCAAGAAGCTGCCGCTGAACTTGCTTGACGCGCTGCGCAATTTCGAGAAGGACACGTATCTGCGCGAGGCCCTGGGGGCTGAAGTATCAGCCGCCTATTTGAAACTCAAACATGCGGAGTGGAACCAGTATTGCCGTCATCTCACGCAATGGGAACGGGACACGACGCTGGATTGCTGATGAAATATTCGGTCTTCTCGCTTCTCAAGAATACGCTGTCGGGCCACAAGAAATGGCCGGCGGCGTGGCGTGATCCGCAACCCAAGAAGGACTATGACGTCATCATCATCGGGGGCGGCGGGCATGGGCTGGCCACCGCCTATTACCTGGCGAAGGTGCATGGCATCAGCAATGTGGCGGTGCTGGAAAAATCCTGGCTGGGCTCGGGCAATGTCGGGCGCAACACCACGATCATCCGCTCCAACTACATGCTGCCGGGGAATAATCCGTTCTACGAATGGTCGATGAAACTGTGGGAAGGGCTGGAGCAGGATTTCAATTTCAACGCCATGGTCTCGCAACGCGGCGTACTGAACCTCTGCCACACCGACCCGCAGCGTGACGCCTTCGTGCGGCGCGGCAATGCCATGCGCATTGACGGGGTGGACGCGGAACTGCTCGATGCGGAAGGGGTGCGCGAGATGTATCCGTTCCTTGATTTCAACAATGCGCGCTTTCCCATCAAGGGTGGCATCCTGCAGCGGCGCGGCGGCACCGTGCGCCATGACGCGGTGGCCTGGGGTTATGCACGGGGGGCGGATTCATGTGGCGTCGACATCATCCAGAACTGCGAGGTTACCGGGATCAAGACAGTTAAGGGGAAGGTCGTGGGGGTTGAGACCAACCGGGGATTTATCGGCTGCAAGAAGCTGGGCCTAGCGGCGGCGGGAAATTCCTCGGAGGTTGCCGCCATGGCGGGGCTGAAGCTGCCCATTGAAAGCCATGTGCTGCAGGCTTTCGTGTCGGAAGGACTGAAGCCTTATATCGATGGCGTGGTGACGTTTGGCGCCGGGCACTTTTACGTTTCGCAATCAGACAAGGGCGGGCTGGTGTTCGGCGGCGATATCGATGGTTACAATTCCTATGCGCGGCGTGGCAACCTGCCGATGGTGGAACATGTGATTGAGGCGGGTGTGGCGATGATCCCCGGCCTGGCGCGCGTGCGGGTGCTGCGTTCCTGGGGCGGTATCATGGACATGTCGATGGACGGCTCGCCGATTATCGACAGGACGCCGGTTGATGGGCTCTATCTCAACGCCGGCTGGTGCTATGGCGGCTTCAAGGCAACGCCGGCTTCGGGCTGGTGTTTTGCCCACACGATTGCGAACGATGCGCCGCACAAGCTGAACGCGGCGTACCGGCTGGACCGGTTCCGCCGGGGCTACATGATCGATGAAAAGGGGCAGGGCGCTTCGCCCAATTTGCATTGATGGAAAAGCCATGCTGATCAAATGCCCCCATTGCGGAACGCGGCCCGTGGAAGAGTTCACCTTCAACGGCGATGCCTCCATTCGGAGGCCTACATCCAACGACCCCAAGTCGATGGATCAGTGGTTTGACTATGTCTATCTGCGCGAAAATCCCAAGGGCCGCTTCGACGAGTATGCGCATCATTCCAGCGGCTGCCGGGCCTGGCTGGTGGTGACGCGCGATACGCAGACGCATGAAATCTTCAACGTGGTGACGGCGCGGGACTACGCGAAGAAGCGGGTGGCGCCATGACCGGGTTTCGTCTGGACAGGGGCGGGCTGATTGACCGCACAGCACCACTGGATTTCACTTTTGACGGCAGGGCGTTCACCGGATTTGCGGGGGATACGCTGGCCTCGGCCTTGATTGCCAATGATGTGCACCTCATGGGGCGCTCATTCAAATATCACCGGCCAAGGGGCGTGATTTCGGCGGGCAGTTCAGAGCCTAATGCGCTGGTGGAACTGCGCGAGGGGCCACGCAAGGAGGCGAACACGCGGGCCACGATGATTGAGCTTTATGACGGGTTGGTCGCCAGGAGCCAGAACCGCTGGCCGTCACTTGAGTTTGATATCGGCGCACTGAACTCACTGGCCTCGGCCATGTTTGTGGCGGGTTTCTATTACAAGACCTTCATGTGGCCCAAGAGTTTCTGGGAAAAGATCTATGAGCCGATCATCCGCAGGGCTGCCGGATTGGGAGATGCATCCAAGGAAGCGGACCCGGACAAGTATGAAAAGGCCTACGCGCATTGCGATCTGCTGGTGGTGGGTTCCGGTCCTGCCGGGCTGATGGCGGCGTTGACGGCGGCGCGGACGGGCGTCCACGTTATTCTCGCCGACGAAGGTTCGCGGCTGGGCGGTTCGCTGCTCAACGAGAATGAAGAGATTGGCGGCATGCCTGGCCATGCCTGGGCCATGGCTACAATTGCCGAACTCAGCGCCATGCCCCATGTCACCCTCATGCCGCGCACGACGATTTTCGGCTGGTATGACGACAATATTTTCGGCGCGGTCGAGCGGGTGAATGACCATGTGCTGGAGCCTTCGCCCTATGAGCCACGGCAGCGCTACTGGCGCATCATGGCCAAGCGCGCGGTGATGGCGACGGGAGCGGAAGAGCGGCCCATCGTGTTCGGCGGCAATGATGTGCCGGGGGTGATGACGGCTGGCGCCATGCGGACCTATGCCAACCGCTATGCGGCAGCGGCGGGCAAATCGGTTGTGGTGTTCACCAACAACAATTCCGGGCAACGCACTGCGCAGCATTTGCGGGCGCACGGCATTCATGTGGAAGCGGTTATCGATCCCAGGAAATCAGGCGATGTCATCGTGAATGTCAGGGGCGGCAAGCGTGTCACCGCCGTGGAACTCAACGGTCATCGGGTTATTCCCTGTGATGCGGTTGCCATGTCGGGCGGCTGGAGCCCAATCGTCAATCTGATGTGCCATCGCGGGGCGAAACCGAAATGGGATGAGCGCATTGCCGGCTTTGTGCCGCCTGATGTCGGGGACAAGTTTGTCGCGGCAGGATCGGCGGCGGGCAAAATGCTGCTGTCGGAATGCCTGGCTGACGGGGCACGGGCGGGTACAATGAAGGGCAAGACGCCTGCCGTTCCGAAATGCCGGGATGAAGCCTTTGCTATCACGCCGTTGTGGTGGGTAAAAGAGTCTACGGGCAAGGCTTTTGTCGATTACCAGAATGATTCAACTGCCAAGGACTTGCCTTTGGCGGCGCAGGAGGGCTACCGCGACATCGAACTGGCCAAGCGCTACACCACGGCGGGAATGGCGACGGATCAGGGCAAGCTCGGCAATGTGAATGCCATTGCCATCCTGGCGGAAGCCACAGGCCGGACGATGGATCAGGTGGGCACCACGACATTCCGGCCCTATTATACGCCTGTGTCCTTCGGCGCGCTTGCCGGGCCCTTTGTCGGGCATCATTTCCAGCCGGTGCGCAAGACGCCGCTGCATGACTGGGCGGATGAACTCGGCGCGGTATTTGTTGAAACCGGATTATGGATGCGCTCGTCGTGGTTTCCACAAGAGGGCGAGGACTGGCTGGCCAGCGCCTCGCGCGAGGTTCTGGCAACGCGCGAGCGGGTGGGCCTTTGCGATGTGTCGACCCTTGGCAAGATCGATGTGCAGGGTAAGGATGCGGCAGAATTCTTGAACCGTCTGTATTGCAACACCTTCAGCACGCTCGATGTGGGCAAGGCGCGCTACGGCCTGATGCTCCGGGAAGACGGCATCGTATTTGACGACGGCACGACCTCGCGCCTTGGACCGGATCATTTCCTGATGACGACGACCACCGCCAATGCGGCGCGCGTCATGAGCCATATGGAATTCTGCCACCAGGCGCACTGGCCGGAGCTCAACGTGCAGTATGTTTCAGTGACGGAACAGTGGGCCCAGATGGCCATTGCCGGGCCCAAGGCGCGGGCGACCTTGCAGAAGATTGTTGACAAGGTGACACTGGATGACACCAGCTTTTCCTATCTCGCGGCCAAGGAGATCAGCATTCTCGGCGGCATGACGGCGCGGCTGTTCCGCATTTCATTTTCCGGCGAGCATGCCTATGAGTTGGCGGTTCCGGCGGATTATGGAAATCTGGTGGCGCGCAGCATCATGCAGGCGGGTGAGGAATTCGGCATCACGCCCTATGGCATCGAGGCGCTGTCGATCATGCGCATCGAGAAGGGCCATGTGGCGGGCGGTGAACTCAACGGCACGACAACCGCTGCTGACCTTGGCCTCGGCAAAATGATGTCGTCCAAGAAGGATTATATCGGACGGATGATGGCGGGGCGCGAGGGCCTCACGGACAAGAACCGGCAATGCGTGGTCGGGATCAGGCCGTTTGATGCGGC
>JAEUMI010000136.1 GCA_016792825.1 Hyphomicrobiales bacterium | reverse complement strand
CGCCTGGCCTTGCTCTCATTCTCGACCAAGGGCAGCGGCACGCATCCCGACGCCGACAAGGTGGTGGCCGCACTGCAGATCGTCCGCCAGCGCCATCCCGATATCCTGATCGATGGCGAACTTCAGGGTGACGCAGCGCTTTCCTCCGCTGTTGCGGCGCGCAAGATGGCGGAGGTGGGCGACGTCGCGGGCCGCGCCAACGTGCTCATATTTCCCGATCTCGACGCCGGCAACATCGCCTACAAACTCACCCAGCAACTCTCCGGCTGCCGCGCCATCGGCCCAATCCTGCAGGGCTTTGCCAAACCGATCTCCGACCTGTCGCGTGGCGCCACGGTGGAAGATATCGTGGACACGGCATCCCTGCTGCTGGCGATGTCACTGCCGAAGCAATGATAGGACATGCCGGGCGATGGTGAGTTCCTCATTGGCCTTCACCACGTGAACGTTCTGCGCAGAGAGTCCCAGGAATGAAAGTTGCGCCAGTATTTTCTGGCGCACCGGTTCGGCGTTCTCGCCAATGCCGCCTGTGAAGACCATTGCATCAATTCCGCCGATGGCCACGGTCAGGGATCCGGCATAGCGCGCCGCCTGGTAGCAATAGGCGTTGACCGCCTGTGCCGCTTCGACAGCAGGACTTGCCAATAGTTCCCGCATGTCCGACGAAAGCCCCGAGATTCCCAAAAGCCCGCTGCGTCGGTAGAGCAGGTCTTCAAGCCCTTCCGACTCAAGGTCCTCATCACGCATCAGCGCAATCAACACGCCGGGGTCAATGGCGCCAGTGCGGGTGCCCATGAGCAGCCCGTCCGCCGTGGAAAAACCCATGGTGGTTTCAACGCTTTTCCCGTCGAGGATGGCGCACATGCTGGAGCCGTTGCCGAGATGGGCCACGAGCAGGCGCCGCGGCAGCGGCTTTCCGGTTTGCAGCGGCAATTCCCGCACCACATGCTCGTAATTCAGGCCATGAAAGCCGTAACGTCGGTAACCCCGTTCGTGATAGGCGCGCGGCAGCGGCAGTCGCGTATGGAGATCGTCGCGTCCCGCATGGAAGGCCGTGTCGAAACAGGCGATATGCGGCACATCGGGCGCCAGCTTTCGCAACGCCGCCATCGCCCCAAGACCGTAAGGAAGGTGCAGGGGGGCAAGCTTGCGCAAGGATTCAAGATCGTCCTGGATGGTCTGGTCGACGCGGACCGGTGCGGTGTAGCGTGTCCCTCCATGGACGATCCGGTGGCCGATGCCGCCGCAATGCTGCAGCAAAATGCCCTTGCTTTCGATTTGAACCAGAGCCGCCTGCAGCGACTCGGGCCCATAGCCCGGCACCTGTCCGGCAAGCACCTGATCCAATCCGCTTCCGAAAACGGCGAACTTCAGCGAGGAAGAACCGGCATTGAAGGTGACGATGGCTTTCATCCTGCCGGTTCTATCCCATTCTTCTGTATCAGGCCGCACCCTTTTGCAGGCGCATATCCGACTTGCTGATACCAGCAATGGCAACAGGCTTCTTCATCGCATCCCGGCGGAAGGGCTCGCCCAGCTCCTGGTTGAGAATGACCTCGATGAATGTGGTTACGCCTTTTGCCTGGTCCTCCGCTGCCTTCTTCAGGGCGGCGGTTGTTTCGCTTTGTGTGCGAACCGTCACGCCCTTGAAGCCGCAGGCCTCCGCGATCTTTGCGTAGCTGAGTTTCGGATCAAGCTCGGTGCCGACGAAGTTGTTGTCATACCAGAGGATGGAGTTACGCTTCTCGGCGCCCCACTGATAGTTGCGGAAGATGATCATGGTGATCGCCGGCCATTCATCCCGGCAGATAGAGGTCATTTCATTGATCGAGATGCCGAAGGCGCCGTCGCCCGAGAACCCGAATACCGGCACTTCCGGCTTGCCGATCTTGGCGCCGATGATGGAGGGAAGGCCGTAACCGCAGGGCCCGAACAGGCCGGGTGCCAGATATTTGCGCCCTTCTTCAAAAGTCGGATAGGCGTTGCCGATGGCGCAATTGTTGCCGATGTCGGACGATATGGTTGCATTTGCCGGCAAACCCGCCTGGATGGCGCGCCACGCCTGGCGCGGTGACATGCGGTCCGCATCGCGCTTGCGGGCATCCTCATTCCATGTGGTGCCTGGATCATCGTCTTCATGATCCATGGAGGAGAGTTTTTGCAGCCAGGCTGACTTGGTCTGATGAATCACCGCTTTGCGCTCGGTCCGGCCGGCATCGCCTGCCTTGGGCGAGAGTTTTTCAAGGATTTGCTGCGCCACCTGCCTGGCATCGCCGCAGATGCCGACCGTGACTTTCTTGGTGAGGCCAATCCGGTCCGCATTGATATCGACCTGGATGATCTTCGCGGTCTTTGGCCAATAGTCGAGGCCATAGCCGGGCAGGGTGGAGAAGGGATTGAGGCGGGTGCCAAGCGCCAGCACCACGTCTGCCTTGGCAATCAGCTCCATCGCCCCCCTTGAGCCGTTGTATCCGAGCGGTCCGACCGAGAGCGGGTGGCTGCCGGGGAAAGCGTCATTGTGCTGGTAACCACAGCACACCGCCGCATCCAGCCGTTCGGCCAGCGCCATGGATTGCTTGATGGCGCCGCCCACCACCACTCCGGCGCCGTTGAGAATCACCGGGAACTTGGCCTCCGACAGCAGGGCCGCCGCCTCGGCGATTGCCTCCTTGCCGCCCGCGGGCAATTCGAAGCGCACGATCTGCGGCAACTCGATGTCGATGACCTGCGTCCAGAAATCGCGCGGCACGTTGATCTGCGCCGGGGCGCAGCCGCGCCAGGCCTTGAGAATGACGCGGTTCAGGACTTCCGCCATGCGCGAAGGGTCACGCACTTCTTCCTGATAGCAGACCATGTCCTGGAACAGCGCCATCTGCGGCACTTCCTGGAAGCCGCCCTGGCCTATCGTCTTGTTGGCCGCCTGCGGGGTGACCAGGAGCATCGGCGTGTGGTTCCAGTAGGCCGTCTTAACGGCGGTCACAAAGCCGGTGACACCCGGGCCGTTTTGCGCAATCGCCATGCCCATCTTGCCGGTGACACGGGAATAGCCATCGCAGATCAGCCCCGCATTGGTTTCATGGGCGCAATCCCAGAAGGTGATGCCCGCTTTCGGAAACAGGTCCGACACCGGCATCATCGCCGATCCGATGATGCCGAATGCATGTTCAATCCCGTGCATCTGCAGGACTTTTACAAATGCTTCCTCAGTGGTCATTTTCATGGGCTTATTCCTTTCAGGGCAGGGCGCTTTTCTAGCAGGAATCTGGCACCATGACAGGTCCAGAAAACAGCGGTTTCAGGTCCAGAGCGAGCGCAGGCCGAAAAACGCCGTGTCTTTCACCCGCCGCGCAACCCCCTGGACCGCCGAGTTCCGTGGGTCCGTGCAATAGGTCATGCTCCAGACGGCGCGCCGCTCGCCTTCCCCAATGGGGGTGACCTTGTGCCGGACCTTGGCGCCTTCAAAGACAATCATCCTGTTGGGTGGGGTGGCGATTTCAACCTCGCGTCCCCGTTGCCTAGCCAGCAGGCAGGCTGCCGAAAGACCACCATCGCGGCCCCGGTTGACCACCGGAATAAGTACGGTGAAATGACGGCCGCGATAGAAATTATGGTCATAATTCCAGTTGATATGATCGCCCGGCTTTTCATAGAAAAGCACCGAGCAGGAACTCTCGTCGTGCAGCGGTGTGGGGCTAAGTTCCAAACCCACAATCCGTGAAACGATTTGGCGCAAATCTTTGGAAAGATAATGGCCAACCAGTGCTGGCGCCCTTTCGCGAAGCGTCGAATAAGCCACTGTGCCGCCCTTCTTGTGGGTCAGCAGATAGCTGCGCTCGGTCTCGATCAGCGCCGCCACCTCCGCGTTTATGCGCGCGAAGAGGCCGGGTGAAAGCGCCGTGTCCAGGATAGCAAGCTTCGATTCGAAGGACGGGATATCAATAGCATCAAGCGCCGTGACAGTCATATGTCAGCGGATAGGCGATGTTCTTGAACATTCGATGACGTTATCAGTAAACCTTCACGGCCTTCCGGCTCAGCGAAAAGCCATGGGTTCCGCGCGTGCAGGTGAGTCCCGTAATTGCCGAGATGCAGCTAAAGGGGCCTTCGGACCAGACTTCGCCATACTCGAATATGTTGTCAGCCCCGCAGCATGAAGCATCGCCCACATTGGTGATGCGTTCGGCCTTTCCCGATTCTCCCATCATCACCCGCACATAGCTTGGCTCGACCAGGTCGCAGGAAAGCTCCGCGCCGCCGTCCGACGTTTTGTAAACATCGGTGCCACCCGCGGGCACGTAGAAACAGCCGATATTGCCTGACGGCATATTGAACTCCGTGAAACCCTGGTCATTCGGCTCGAATTCAACGGCGAGCGCTGGGGCGGCCAGTGCGAATAGCGCGAAGGCGGATGTAGCGATGCGGATCATGGCAAGAATCCTTTGCAAGCGGTATACTTGATCCACACTCTATCAGTTTCAAGATGAACGCCGCTTGAACGCTATTTCAGCTCGATTTCGATGAAAGCATAATCCGTGTCATTGGCGTTGATCACATCATGCTCTACGCCCTCATTGCGGAAATAAGGAGCGCCCTTTTTCATCTCGGCGAAGCTGGTGCCATCCTTGGTTTCAAGCTTCACCTTCCCGTCCATCAGCGGCACAATCACATAGTCATGGCCGTGCCGGTGCCAGCCCGTATTGGCCCCCGGCGCAAAGCGGTATTCGGTGACGATAACCTTCTCATTATCGATATGGACGATGGCTTTGGCTGTTCCGGTCATGGCTGCTCCTCAGATTCAGCCCCATGTAGACGGGGAACTAGCAATTCCCGCAAGTATGTTATATTATAACAATATGACCTTCCTTGACCCCCACCATGACCATGCCTGTTGCACCGCCGATCTGATTGCCCGGGCCGAGCGCACCTGCGAGCGGCGCGGCAGCAAACTGACCGGCCAGCGCCGTGAAATCCTGGCGTCCGTGGCCCAGAGCCACTCGGCTGTTGGTGCCTATGACATTATCGAGCGCATGGCTGAGCACGGTCCGCGTCCTGCTCCCATCACGGTGTATCGCGCTTTGGACTTTCTCCTCGCCCACGGCCTAGTCCACAAGATTGAAAGCCGCAATGCCTTCGTGGCGTGCTCCCATTCCCATGAGGGCCAGCCCGCCGCCCTGCTGATTTGTGAGACCTGCGGCACGGTCTCGGAACTTGATGCGCCGGAAATATTTGAACGCATCACCACGAAGGCCAGGGCGCAGAAATTTTCACCGGCTAAAACTATGATTGAGATGTCGGGCACCTGCGGCGCCTGCGCGAGGGCCGCCTGACATGCTGAAAGCCAATGACGCGTTGTTGAGCGCCCGCGATGTGACGCTCAATCTCAACGGCCGCCTGATCCTTGACCGCGTGAACCTGGATGTGCGCCGCGGCGAAATTGTCACCGTGATCGGTCCCAATGGTGCGGGCAAGTCAACCCTGGTGCGTGTGATTCTTGGCCTTCGTCCCCTGACCTCTGGCCGCATCGAACGTCTGGCCAATTTGAATGTCGGCTACGTGCCCCAGAAGTTTCCGCAAACCGCCAATGTCCCGATGGATGTGAAGCGTCTCCTGTCGCTCACCCTGAAACCAAGCGATCAGGAAATTGACCGTGCCCTGGAGGAGACCGGAATTCTGCATCTGAAGAACGCCCGCGTTCCATCCCTTTCGGGTGGCGAGTTGCAGCGCGCGCTGCTGGCCCGCGCCCTGCTGCGCAGGCCCGATCTGCTGGTTCTCGATGAACCGGTCCAGTCCGTGGACTTCATCGGTGAAATGAAGCTCTACGAACTGATTTCCGGAATTCGCAAGACCCATGGCTGCGGCATTCTGATGGTGAGCCACGACCTGCATATGGTCATGGCCGAAAGCGATCATGTGGTCTGCCTCAATGGCCATGTCTGCTGCGAGGGGGGGCCGGAAAAGGTCCAGCAGGATCCGGAATTCGCCAAGCTCTTCGGCCCCTCGGCCGCACGCATGATCGCCGCCTACGCCCATCACCATGACCATGACCACGAGCCCCATGAGCACCATCACCATGATCACAGGCACTGAGCGGCTATGACCTCCATCCTTCTCGAACCTTTCTTTCAGCGTGCCATGCTGGCAGGCCTAGCGGTGGCCCTTGTCTCTGGACCTGTCGGCTGTTTCATTGTCTGGCGGCGCATGGCCTACTTCGGCGAAAGCCTGGCCCATTCCGGCCTGCTCGGTGTGGGGCTTGGATTGCTCTTCAGCTTCAACGTAACACTCGGCGCTGTTGTCACAGCCATCGTCTTCGCACTGCTTCTTCTCGCCTTGCGCCGCCGGCACAGCCTGGCCACTGACACACTGCTTGGCATATTGTCTTATACGTCCCTGGCTCTTGGCCTGATCGTGGTTGGCCTTGCCACCGGTGCCGCCTCCGATCACATGGATATCCTGTTCGGCGATGTGCTGACCGTTTCCACTAATGATGTCTGGGCTGTCTGGATCGGCGCCGCTGTAGTGCTGGCAAGCTTGGCTTTCCTGTGGCGTGATTTGATTGCAAGCTCCGTTCACGAGGAATTGGCCCGCGCCGAAGGCGTCAAGGTTGCGCGGGTTGAACTCGGCTTCATCCTGCTCATCGCCGTGATGACCGCCATCGCCATGAAAATCGTGGGCCTCCTGCTCATCACCGCCCTGATGGTCATCCCCGCCGCAGCCGCCCGCCGCCTGGCCACGACGCCGGAAAGCATGGCCTTCATCGCCGCGGCCATTGCCGGCCTTTCGGTGATCAGCGGTCTTCTGGCCTCAGCCTTTGTCGGCGGCGCTTCCGGTCCTTGCGTTGTTCTGGCGGCGAGTTGCTTCTTCACCTTGACCTTGGCTGTGCCGCAGGCCAGTTAGGAAGCAGGGAGTAACCATGTCCTATTCGGCCAGAGAAACGCGGCGAAAATCCCATGCTGTCATGGTGGGCCAGGTCCAGGTGGGCGGCGGCGCGCCCATCGTCGTCCAGTCCATGACCAACACGGACACCGCCGATATCGAAGGCACCGCCCGCCAGACGGCGGACCTCGCCAAAGCCGGCTCCGAACTTGTCCGCATTACCGTGGACCGCGATGACGCGGCCAGGGCCGTGCCCCACATCCGTGACCGGCTGGACCAGATGGGCGTTTCTGTGCCGCTGGTGGGAGACTTCCATTACAATGGCCACACATTGCTCCATGATCATCCAGCCTGCGCCGAAGCGCTTGCCAAATACCGCATCAACCCCGGCAATGTGGGCTTCAAGGAGAAGAAAGACCGCAACTTCTCCAGCATGATTGAAACCGCGCTGAAGTTCCGCCGTCCCGTGCGCATCGGCGTGAACTGGGGCTCGCTGGATCAGGCGCTATTGACAAGGCTGATGGATGAAAATCATCTTTCGGCGAATCCCATCGATGCCCGCGCCGTCATGCATGAAGCCGTGGTGCAGTCCGGCATCCTCTCCGCCGCCCGCGCCGAAGAACTGGGCATGCCTGCAAACCAGATCGTGATTTCCGCCAAGTGCTCGGAAGTCCAGGACCTGATCGCCGTCTACCGCCTGCTTGCCACGCGCAGCGAACACGCCCTGCATTTGGGCCTTACCGAAGCGGGCATGGGCTCGAAGGGCATCGTTGCTTCCACCGCGGCCCTCGGTGTTCTGCTGCAGGAAGGCATTGGCGACACCATCCGCATTTCGCTCACCCCCGAGCCCGGCGGCGACCGGACCCGCGAAGTGCTGGTCGCCCAGGAAATTCTGCAGACCATGGGGCTTCGCGCCTTCGCCCCCATGGTCATCGCCTGTCCCGGTTGCGGCCGAACCACCTCAACCGTCTTCCAGGAACTGGCCCAGGATATCCAGTTTTATGTGCGTGGCCGCATGGGCGATTGGCGCAAGGATTATCCCGGTTTTGAAAACCTCTCGCTCGCCGTCATGGGCTGCATCGTGAATGGCCCGGGTGAATCCAAGCACGCCGACATCGGAATTTCGCTGCCCGGCACCGGCGAACTGCCGACCGCGCCCGTCTACATCGATGGCAAGAAGGTTGCGACTCTCAAGGGCGCAGACATCTCAAAACAGTTTAAGGATATCGTCGAGAATTACGTCAAAACCCGCTGGGGCTGAAAACTAGTTCTTCCGCGAAACGATGAAGCGCGCCGCCTCTCGCAGCGTGTCGGCTTTCGCGCCATAGGGCGCCAGCGCCGAAATGGCCGAAGCTACCAAGCTGTCGGCCTTTTCCGCCGCCGCCTTTCGCCCCATCAAAGATGCTATGGTGGCTTTGCCTCTTTTCAAATCCTTTTGCGTTGCCTTGCCAAGCGCTTCCGGTGAGGACTCAAGGTCAAGCAGGTCATCGGCAATCTGGAAGGCCAGGCCAATGTCATCCGCGTAGCGCCGGAGCGGCGTGGGATCGGCGCCCGCCATGATCGCTCCGGCCTCACAGGCAAAGCGGAAGAGGGCGCCTGTCTTGTGGGCTTGAATGCGGATGACGCTGTCCAGCGGCTGTAATGCACCCGCCTCCGCCTCGATATCTAGCATCTGGCCGCCCGCCATGCCGTTCATGCCCGAAGCCTTGGCCAATTCAAATACGAGCGCGCTGCGCACCGTTGCATCGGGGTGCGTACCTGAGCCTGCCAAAATCTCAAATGCCAGCGTGAGCAGCGCATCGCCTGCAAGTATGGCTGTTGCCTCATCAAACTTCTTGTGCGTCGTCGGCTTGCCGCGCCGCATGTCGTCATCATCCATCGCCGGCAAATCATCATGCACCAGCGAATAGCAATGCACGCACTCAAGCGACGCCCCAACACGCAACGCGCAAGCGGCGGGCACTTCGAACAGGCGCGCCGATTCAATCACCATGAATGGCCGGAGTCGTTTGCCCGCTCCCAACGCTGCATAACGCATGGCACTGAGCAAGCGCGGCGAAGCGCTTTCGGCTAGCAGCTGCTCCAGCAATGCATCCGTTGCCGCTGCCGCTTCTTTTAAGGCTGTTTCAAATTGTGTTTCGGGTGTTGACGCCAAGGCATGACCTGTGTGTTAAGACCCCCTGTGTACTGTCATGATCATTGAAACTCAATCAGGCACGGTTGCTGCGCCCAGGCGCTATCTGGAAAAGCTCAAGCCGTGGCAGCGGCGGCTGGTCTATGCGCTAGCTTTGGTCATCGCTTGGCCCATCATCATGACGCTGGTTTACACCGCCGTTCCGCCGCCATTTTCCAATCTGATGATTCTTCGCCTTTTCACCGGCAATGGCATTCACAAGGATTGGGTGAGCCTCAGCCAGATGTCGCCGCAACTCCCCAATGCCGTCATAACCTCGGAGGACGCCCGCTTTTGCGAACATAACGGGGTTGACTGGGTGGAGTTTCAGGGTGTCGTGGAAGATGTCCTGGACGACGACGAAGGGCCTATCCGCGGCGCCAGCACCATTTCGATGCAAACCGCCAAGAATCTGTTCCTTTGGGATGGCCGCAGTTTTGTGAGAAAAGGTCTCGAAATTCCAGTGGCTTACTGGATGGATCTGGTGTTCTCCAAGCGCCGCATGATTGAGATTTACCTCAACATCGTGGAATGGGCCCCCGGCGTTTATGGGGCCGAGGCGGCCTCCCAGTTCCACTTCCGGAAATCAGCCGCGAAGCTCACAAAACGCGAGGCTGCCTTGCTCGCCGCCGTCCTGCCAAATCCTATCAAACGCAAGGCCGGAAAGCCCTCAAAACGGGTATCGTCCATCGCCAACCGCATTATGTCGCGGATGAACGGCATGGGCTCCTATCTCGCTTGTCTTGGGCCATAAGCTTCGCTATAAGCCGCCCAACCGTGGTGGGCTTGAGCCCGCCTGATATGGAGTAAGTTATGGCCGTTCCACGCAGAAAAATGTCAAAAAGCCGTATCGGCATGCGCCGTTCAGGCCAGAAGATGCAGACAATTACCTGGATTGAGGACAAGAAATCCGGCGAATTGCGCCGTCCTCACCACATTGACCTGAAGACCGGCATGTATCGCGGCCGCCAGGTTCTGGCTGTCAAGGCCGACGCTTAATCACTGCCATTTGAAGGTTTAAGACCGGTCGTTTGACCGGTCTTTTTCTTTTTGAATCAACGCTCGCCTGTATGGCCCGCGTTTTGCAGCAGGAGCCCCATGTTGGCAGGAAATTGGCGTATGGTGACGGCGATTAATCTGCGCGAGAGCGCCGATCTGGATGCCGTTTTGCCTGCCTGGAAACGCCTCGCTGACCACAGTTTGGGACCTGCAGGGCTCAATGCCCCGGAACTGGTCATGCCCCTCCTGAGAGGCCTGCCGGGCGCGGAGCTTGCGGTCGTGAAACAGGGCAATGACCTGCTTTTTGCCCTTCCCATCAAAAAACGCCGCTTCATGCCGGGCCTCTTCACCAATTGGATGACGCCCCTCACCATCATGGGCGAGCCTCATCTTGACCGGGAGTTTCCGGAAGCGGGCTTAACCTCGTTCATTAACAATCTGAAAAGTCCCATTCTGCTTCATTCCCTGAAGGTGAACGGGTCATTTTGGAACTTGCTGGCCAGGCAGGACGCCCAGGTTTCCATCCTCTCCTCCTGGCAACGCGCAGCATTGAGCCTGACCGGAACCTATGAAACCTGGGCCGAATCAAATTTCGGTGCCAAGCGCCGCAAGGAATACCGGCGCCTGGCCAACCGGCTTTCGGAAATGGGCAGGTTCGAATCTCTCAACCTCGAGGTCGGGCGCGATTGTAGCCCATGGGTCGACGATCTGCTGGCCCTCGAAGCTGCCGGCTGGAAGGGCAGGCGTGGCACCGCCATCGCAAAGGACGCAGCACTGCAGGCGGCTTTCAGGGAGTCCTGCCAATTTCTCGCCGCCGCCGGGAAGCTCCGCTTCTGGAAGCTGGCGCTTGATGGAAAAACCATCGCCGTCACATACGCCATCGTCGAAGGCAACCAGGCATGGCTTCACAAGATTGCCTATGACGAGGCATACGCAAAATTCTCGCCCGGTGTCCTGCTTGTCCTCTATGCCACCGAAAGGCTTTTTGCCGAAAACGGCATTGCCTTTGTCGACAGCTGCGCCATTCCCGGCCACCCCATGATTGAAAACATCTGGCGTGACCGCATCAAGGTTTCAGACGTGATGATTGCACCGAACTCAATTGGGGTGAAGCGCTTCGCCTTTACGCTGAAAGTGGAAAAAATGCGCCGGGCGGCCCGGGTGTTGGCCCGTGATGCCTATAACGCGCTGCGGGGAAGGAAGAGATCATGAGCATTGTCACCATCAATCCCGCTCTGGCCCGTGAAAATTTCCTGAAACGGCCCTTTGAACTGAAGCATGGGCTTTCCGACCATCCGCTGTTTTCCCTGCAGCGCCTGGTGGAACTCGCCAAGTCGCTGCCGCGCGACCGGATCGAATACAATTCCGGCAAGGTGGCCGTGGGCGTGAAGCCGGAGGATGTTCCAAAGATCGATATGCCGGCGGAAGACGTGATCCGCACCATTGAAACGGCGAATGCCTGGATGGTGATCAAGTTTGTAAATCAGGATCTGGCCTACAACGAACTGCTCAAGGCTTTCGTCGAAGAAGCCAATGCGGCAGCGGGCAAGAAGCCCGGCGACTATTGCGACCTGCAAGGTTTCATCTTTGTGTCATCGGCAAACTCGATCACGCCGTTTCACTTTGATGCGGAGGAAAACATCCTCATCCAGATCAAGGGCGACAAGTTCGTGCGCACCTTTGACAATGACGATCGCAAGCTGGTGTCCGAAGAGACTCTGGAACTGACGCCGTCCCGGCATCGCAACACCAGGTATGAGCCTTGGTACGAATCCCGCGCCACGCTGCATAACCTCAAGCCCGGCGATGCCGTGCACATGCCCTATATGGTACCCCACTGGGTAAGCACCGGAAACTCCTATTCGATTTCCATGGCCATGACCTGGAAGACGCCGGAGGTGCTGCGCCTCAACAAGATCAGGCTGATCAACGGCACGCTTCGCCATTACGGCCTGCCGCAGAAGGCGCCGGGAGTTTCGCCAGGCCTGGATGCATTGAAAGTGATGGCCCACGACGCTCTGCGCGCGTTGCTTGATCCCCTGCGCAAATCGGAAAGCATCCGCCGCTTCCTGCGCGGCCTGATCTACGGCCGCAGTGCCAACTACTATCTCGAAGGTCAGGCGAAAAAGGTGGGAATGTAATCTAAAGCACACATCCTCAATTCTCATCATGCCCGCGCTCGACGCGGGCATCTTCTTGAGTCCCAAAAGATGATGGCCGGGTCAAGCCCGGCCACGATGAAATCGCAAAAGTGGAGTGGATCGTTTACCCCGCAATAACCCTGTCCGCCGGCACGTAGGCATAGCCCAGGTCATCGGCCACCGCCTTGTATGTCACCTTGCCAAGGGCAACGTTCAGCCCATTCTTCAGATGCACGTCATCGGCAAGCGCCTTTTTCCAGCCCTTGTTGGCAATGGCCATGGCGAAGGGCAGGGTGACGTTGTTGAGCGCGAAGGTGGACGTGCGCGCCACGCCGCCCGGCATGTTGGCCACACAGTAATGGATCACGCCGTCCACAACATATGTTGGGTCCGCATGGGTTGTGGCCTTTGAGGTTTCGGCACATCCGCCCTGGTCGATGGCCACGTCGACGAATACCGAGCCGGGCTTCCAGTCCTTCAGCATCTTCTTGGTCACGAGTTTCGGGGCGGCGGCGCCGGGAATGAGCACTCCCCCGATAACGAGATCGGCGGTGGCGCATTCATCTTCAATGGCCCCTTGTGTGGAGTAAAGTGTCTTGGTGCTGATGCCGAAGCGGGCCACCAGTTCTTCCATGCGGTCCGTGCTGCGCTCGATGATGGTGACATCGGCACCCATGCCGATGGCGATTGCTGCCGCATTGGTGCCGACCACACCCCCGCCAAGGATCACGACCTTGGCCGGCGCAACGCCGGGAACGCCGCCGAGCAGCATGCCGCGCCCGCCCTGGGCCTTCTCGAGGCAATGCGCGCCGGACTGAACCGACATGCGGCCCGCAACCTGGCTCATGGGAGCGAGCAGGGGGAGGCCACCGCGTGCTGAGGTTACGGTCTCATAGGCGATGCACACGGCGCCGGACTTCACCAGGTCCTTGGTTTGCTCTGGATCGGGCGCAAGATGGAGATAAGTGTAAAGGATCTGGCCTTCGCGCAGCATGGAGCGTTCCCCCGCTTGCGGCTCCTTGACCTTAACAATCATGTCGGCCTTGGCGAAAATATCCTCGGCTGCCTTGACGATCTCGCCACCGGCCGCCGCATAATCCGCATCAGTAAATCCAATCCCGCCACCCGCGTTGGCCTGCACCCACACCTTGTGCCCGTTGCGCACCGCTTCGCGCACCGAAATGGGCGTCATGCCGACGCGGTATTCATGATTTTTGATTTCCTTGGGTACGCCGATGAGCATTGCCGTTCCTCCAGTTGATTGGGTTCAAAATATCCCACTTCCATCCGAAAGAATTTCCAAAAACGGGCATGGTGGCCACCGGATTGAACTAAAATTCGAATTATTGTAGTAATAATGGAATGAAATACCAGGAATTGGACAAGACCGATAAGATCATTCTGGCCGAGCTGCAGAAAAATGCCCGGCAGTCGATCAATGAACTCGCCGCGAAGGCTGGCCTCTCCGCCTCTTCCTGCCACCGCCGGGTGAAGCTTCTGGAAGAGGCCGGAACCATTACACGCTACACCGCAACGCTTGACCGCATGGCGCTGGGACTTGCCAATGAATTCTTCGTTGAAGTTTCGCTGTCGGCGCAAACCGAGGAGGCATTTGAAAAGTTCGAGAAGGCGGTACAGCGCGTGCCTGAGATTCTCGAATGCCATTTGATGAGCGGCCAGTTCGACTATCTCCTGCGCGTCGTGGCCAGCGACGCAGCCGACTACGAGCGCATCCACCGCTCACGTATTTCGCGCCTGCCCGGCATCCAGCGAATTCAATCTTCGCTGGCTCTGCGCACCGTGAAAGCCTGGGCTGGCTACCCGGTTTGAAATCTGGCGCGGCGGTCCATGAACAGCATGAAAAGCCCGGCACTGGCGACAACGGCCATGCCGCTCCAGGTCCAGAAATCCGGAAAGTCATTGAAAAACAGCAGGCCGAACAGGACCGCCCAGATCATGCCGGAATACTCGAAGGGGGCGACAAAATTTGATTCCGCCAGCTTGTAGGCGGAAATGAAGCTCATCATCGCGAAGGCCGCAAGAACCCCCACCGCACTCAGCAGCAGAAAGTCTGGAAGCGTGGGCCATACGAATGGCCGCGTGAGAAAGGCCAGGCTTTTGTGGCTCTCGCCCGCAAAACCGCTGGCCTGCGCGATGACGCCGATCACCCCGGCAAAGATGAAATAGACCGCATTCTGCCAGTTGGCGATCACCAGCGGTTCCACCCGTTGTGCCAGGTCGCGTCCCATCATCTGCCCGATGGCGTAGCCAAAAGCCGAATAGAGAGCCAGGAGCGCGGCGGGCTCAAAGGCTTGCACCCCCGGCCGCACCATGACGATCACCCCGGCAAAGCCCGCGACAATGGCAATCCAGCGGTAGTAGGGAACGCGCTCGCCGAGAAATGGCCCGGCAAGGCCCGCCACAAAGAATGGCATGGTGAAATAGATCGCCACCATGTTGGCAATCGGCATCGCGGCAATCGCCAGAATGAAGGCGAGGTAGGCCGTGCACAGGATGAGGGCGCGTATCAGAATGCGCAGCCACAGCGGCGTGAGAAGCGTTCGAAGCCCGTGGGTATAGGCCAGCCACACGCCCAGAATCGGCAATGAGGTCAATCCCCGGATCAGCATGGTCTCATACACCGGATAGGTGCCCGACATGGCCTTGATGATCGCGTCCTGGGTTGACGCCAGCCCGATGGCCAGAAGTACCAGAACCGCGGCCCGTGCCTTGTTGTCGCCCGGACTAGGACTTGGCGTCATGGATCGTCTCGGCCAGCAGTTTTACACCCTGGGCAATTTTCTTTTCGTCGATGGAGGAGAAGGCCAGGCGGAAATAATTCTTCGGCGGGTTCCGCCGGCCGAAATTTATCCGCCCCGGTTCAATGAGAATGCTCTTGGCCGCGGCAGCCTTTGCCAGCACTTCGCTGTCGAGGTCGGCAGGCCCTTTCACCCAGAAACTTGTGCCGCCAAAGCTTGGCAGGCGGGATGAGGCGGGGAAGTGCTGTTCCAGCGCCCTGCCCATGATTTCCCAGCGCGTGCGGTAAGCCCGGTGCAGTCGGCGGATCAGGGTGTCATGATGGCCAAGGGAGAGGAACAGGGCAGCCGTGCGCTGGTTGTTGTTGGGCGCATGGCGCACCATCAGGCGGCGCAGCGCCCGGGCTTCCGCGATCAGTTTCTTCGGTCCCACCATGAAGCCAAGCCGCAGGCCGGGGAACAGTGATTTGGAAAGCGAGCCCACGTAAATCACATGGCCCTTGTCATCGAGTGATTTCAGCGCCGGGCAGGGCTCGTTCACATAGTTGGTTTCAAACTCATAGTCGTCTTCGATGATGATGAAATCGCGCGCCGCCGCGAGTTTCAACAGCGCCATGCGCCGTTCGATAGGCATGGTTGCGGTGGTCGGAAACTGGTGGCTGGGCGTGGTAAATATGATCTGCGCGTTGCTAACATCGGCGTTCAGCGTCAGGCCATGGTCATCGACCGGTACCAGCGCCACATGCCTTGTCTTCAATTGAAAGATATTGCGGATGTCAGGATACCCCGGCTCTTCCATGGCAACGCGTGTCGTCTCATCGACCAGGAGGCTGGTCAATAAGTAGAGCGCGTTCTGCGCCCCCAGGGTGATGAGGATCTCATCATCGGTGGCCATGATGCCGCGCCGCGGCAGTATCCGCCGCCGGATATGCTCGACCAGCATCGGGTCGTCATGGGCCCAGGTGTCATTGGTCCAGGTGCCGAGCCATTTCTTGCCCAGCGCCTGCCGCGTGCAGTCGCGCCATTCAGCCACCGGAAAAAGCGTATGGTCGACCTGCCCATAGATGAAGGGATAGGCATAGGTTTGCCAGTTCAGGGCCTTTGAAATGTTTTCCTGGGCAGCCGGGTTCTTTTTGAAGCGGCTGGCCCAGTCAATCTCTGTAGCGGTGCCATTGGTCTTTGCCGCAGGGCTGCGCTTGGGAAGAACTGTATCAAGCCCCGCTTTTTCAGCCACGTAGTAGCCGGAGCGTTCCTTGGCCACGAGGAAGCCGTCATCGAGCAAACCCTGATAGGCCAGAACCACCGTATTGCGCGAAACGCTGAGTGACTTTGCCATTTTGCGGGTGGAGGGAATGGGTTCCTCGCGCGCCAGCTGCTGGTCAAGAATCGCCGAAACCAGGGCCTCGCGGATTTGCATCTGCAGGCTTGAGTTTTCCGAACGCTTGATATGAACGAGCCAGTCGCGCAACTGATTTGGTCCCCAGGAAATAACCGTCTGGACCTATCATAGTACCAACCCGCGCCCTAATGTAGTCCGGAATCGTCGCATCCTGGAACCCCATGACCGAACCCGTAATCAATACATCGCCAAGGACCTGGGATGAGGTGAAAACCACCACCTGTTACATGTGTGCCTGCCGCTGCGGGATTAAGGTCTATCTCAAGGACGGAACTGTCAAATATATCGAGGGAAACCGCGATCATCCGGTGAACAAGGGGGTGATTTGCGGCAAGGGCGCCTCCGGCATCAAACAGCATTATTCCCCGGCGCGCCTCTCCAAACCCCTGATGCGGGTGGGCGAACGTGGCTCCGGCGAATTCCGCGAAGTCGAATGGGAAGAGGCCCTCCGCACCGCCACCCTGTGGCTCTCGGAAATCCGCAACAAGGATCCGCGCAAACTTGCCTTCTTTACCGGCCGCGACCAGTCTCAGGGTCTCACCGGCTGGTGGGCCACGCAGTTCGGCACCCCCAACTATGCGGCCCATGGTGGCTTCTGCTCGGTAAACATGGCCGCCGCCGGCCTCTACACTTTCGGCGGGTCATTCTGGGAATTCGGCGAGCCTGACTGGAAGCACACCAAATACTTTTTGCTCTTTGGCGTGGCCGAAGACCATGCCTCGAACCCGATCAAGACCGGCCTTGGCAAATTGAAGGCCAGGGGCGCGAAGTTCATCTCCATCAATCCGGTGAAAACCGGGTATTCGGCAATCGCCGATGAGTGGGTGGGACTCAAGCCTGGCACCGATGGCCTTTTTGTCGGAGCCCTGATCCACGAATTGCTGGCTGCCCAGAAAATCGATGGTGAATACCTCCAGCGCTACACCAATGCGCCGTGGCTGGTGATCGAAAATCCCGGTGGCGACGATGATGGCCTTTTCCTGCGAGAAACATCCGGCGCGGCCCAGGTCTGGGATTCGCACACCAATTCGCCCATGTCCGCCAACTCGAGCGATGCGTCACCCAAGCTCATGGGACGCTTTGCATTGCCCGATGGCCGCAAGGTGGTGACCAGCTTTACCCTGATTGCCGAACGATTCCTCTCCAACGATTACGCCCCGGATACTGTGGCGGAACGCTGCGCCATTTCTGCCAACACCGTCCGGCGCATTGCTGCCGAAATTGCCGAGGCGGCCTTCGAGCAGCAGATCGAGCTTGATGTGCCGTGGACGGATTATACCGGCAGGCGTCATGAAAAAATGATCGGCCGCCCCGTTTCCATGCATGCCATGCGCGGCATCTCCGCCCATGCCAATGGCTTCCAGACCTGCCGCATCCTGCACATCCTTCAAATCATCTTGGGCACCATCGATGTGCCCGGCGGCTTCCGCTACAAGCCGCCGTTTCCCAAACCCATACCCCCGCCGATCAGGCCTGCGGGCAAGCTGGGGCAGGTCCGGCCCAACACGCCCATGCCCGGCCCGCCTCTGGGCTTCGTCGTCAGCCCCAATGATTTGCTGGTGGATGAAGACGGTAAACCCCTGCGCATCGACAAGGCTTATTCCTGGGATGCGCCGCTCGCTGCCCACGGGCTCATGCATATGGTGATCAACAACGCAGCCAAGGGCGATCCCTACACGATCGATCTTCTCTTCATGTACATGGCCAACATGAGCTGGAATTCGGCCATGAATGTGCCGGACACGCTGAAGGCGCTCACGGCAAAACGCGACGATGGCGAATATGTCATCCCGCGCATCATCTATTCCGATGCCTATGATTCCGAGATGGTGCATTACGCCGATCTCATCCTGCCCGATACAACCTATCTCGAGCGCTGGGATTGCATTTCGATGCTCGACCGGCCGATTTCCGAAGCTGATGGCCCCGCCGATTCCATCCGCCAGCCCGTGGTTGAACCGGACCGTGATGTGCGGGCCTTCCAATCCGTCCTGCTGGACTTGGGCGCTAGGCTTGGCCTTCCCGGCATGACGCGTCCCGATGGCACGGCGCGCTATCCCGGCGGCTATCCCGACTACATCGTGAACCATGAACGCGCCCCTGGTCTTGGGCCGCTCGCAGGGTTTCGCGGCAAGGACGGCAAATCCAAGGGCAGGGGGGCCGTAAATCCCGATCAGCTCAAGGCCTATATCGACAATGGCTGCCACTGGTTTTACGAATTGCCGGATCACATGAAGTATTACCGTCATGTGAACTGGGATTATCTCGACTGGTCCACCTTCATGGGTTTCATGGGAAAGCCGGAACCCATCATTCACCAGCTCTATTGCGAGCCCCTGCAAAAGTTTCGCCTGGCGGCCCAGGGCCACGGAAAAATCCTGCCGCCCGAAGGACACGCCAGGCGCATATCAACCTATTTCGATCCCGTGCCCTTCTGGTATCCGCCATTCGAAGGCGACATGGTTTCCAACACGGAATTTCCCATGCACGCCATCACCCAGCGCCCCATGGCCATGTACCATTCCTGGGGTGCGCAGAATGCCTGGCTTCGCCAAATCCTGGGCCGCAACTGGCTCTACATGAACAAGGACCGTGCCGTTTCCCTCGGCATCGCCGAAGGCGATTGGGTGACGGTGACCTCCCACCACGGCCAGATCAAATCCCAGGTGAAGCTCATGAGCGGCGTCAATGCCGATACGGTCTGGACCTGGAATGCCATCGGCAAGCGGTCCGGCACCTGGGGGTTGTCCGCCGATGCGCCGGAAGCCAAAAAAGGATTCCTCCTCAATCACTTGATCTCTGATCTTCTCCCGGAACGCGAAGGCGGCTACCGCTTCTCCAACAGCGATCCCGTGACGGGGCAGGCGGCGTGGTATGATCTCAAGGTCCGCGTTGAAAAGGCGGTGGACCAGTCAGCGGAAAGCCAGCCGCAGTTCCCGGTTTTGAGAAAACTGCGGGGGCGCAAATGACTTCGCTTCCAACCCCACAGCCCAACCAGAAAAAACTCGGCCTCGTCATCGATCTGGATACCTGCGTCGGCTGCCAAGCCTGTGTCACCTCCTGCAAGGAATGGAACACGCAAGGCTATTCGGCCCCGCTCAACGATAGCGACTCCTATGGCGCTGATCCGTCCGGCGTCTGGCTGAACCGCGTTCACGGCTACGAGGTGAAGGAAGAGGGCAGGGACGATACCCGTGTGGTGCATTTCCCGCGCTCCTGCCTGCACTGCGAAACCCCGGCCTGCGTCACCGTTTGCCCGACAGGTGCTTCCTACAAGCGCGCCGAGGATGGCATCGTGCTGGTGAACCCCGACACCTGCATCGGCTGCAAACTCTGTTCCTGGGCCTGCCCCTATGGCGCGCGTGAGTATGATTACAGCCATGGAGTCATGAAGAAATGCACGCTCTGCGTCGACCGCATCTACAACACCAATCTTGAACCCGAAGACCGTGCTCCGGCCTGCGTGAAAGCCTGCCCGACCGGGGCTCGCCACTTCGGCGATCTGGGCGACCCTGAGTCCGATGTCTCGCAACTGGTCAAAGCGCGAGATGGGTTCGAGCTGCTGCCCGAGATGAACTACAAGCCGGTGAACAAATACCTTCCGCCGCGCAAGCGCCGGGATGCGGTGACATCTGCCGCTATCGCCTTGCCCAAGGGCGATGGCTCGGCCATGGACCGGCTCTTCTCCTGGGCCGACAAGTTCCTGAGCGGCAAGCCCGCCGGCACCATTGCCTCGCTCCAAGACATGTCCGACAAGCTCGAAGGCTGACGCCATGCATCCCGCCTATTCGGTCATTCTGTTCACTACGGCGTCAGGCGCAGGCTATGGGCTGCTCGCCTTGCTTGGTTTGGTCGGCTTCAACCATGGCCCCGCCTCAAGTCTCATCTTTGGACTGACGGCCATGGTCATCGCCCTCGGCCTGATCACCATCGGCCTGCTGTCCTCGACCTTTCATCTCGGCCACCCGGAACGCGCCTGGCGGGCCTTCTCCCAATGGCGTAGTTCATGGCTCTCGCGCGAAGGTGTGGCCGCGGTTTTGACTTATCTGCCCGCGCTATTGTTCGCGGCGACATGGCTGAATATCATTCATGCGCCCGGCTGGATTGGCCCGCTGGGCCTCATCACCGCGGCCATGTGTGCCGTCACCGTTTTCTGCACCGCAAAAATCTACTCTGCTCTGAAAACCATCCGTGCCTGGAATCACCCGCTTACTGTGCCGGTCTATCTCGCCTTCGCGCTCGCCTCGGGGGGCACATTATTGACAGCGATTGCCACCATCTTCGATCGATTCCAGATCTTCCAGGTCATCCTGACCGGTGCCGCACTGCTTGTGTTGATTGCCCTGAAGTTTTTCTATTGGCGCGGCATCGACAGCGCCGAACGGACCCACACCATGGCCGCAGCCACCGGGCTCGGCGCCGGTGTGCGCCAATGGGAAGTGCCGCACACCTCCGAAAATTACATCATGAAGGAAATGGGTTTTGCCGTGGCACGAAAGCACGCGGTGAAACTGCGCGGCACCGTATTCCTGTTTTTGTTCATCACTTTGCTGGCACTTGCGGTCTGTCTTATCAGCCCATGGCTTTCACTGCTGGCAGCCCCGGCTATTCTGTTTGCAGCTGTCCTGGAGCGCTGGCTGTTCTTTGCCGAAGCTCAACATGTGGTATCGCTCTATTATGGAACAGAAAAAGCCTAGTATGCTGGCCGATGGGGTGCGCTGGTTCGACGACTGGTTTGCGATTGAAGACATCGCGCCAGGTGTTTATGCCATCGGCGAGCCGCGCTTCCATCAGATCAACTGGAATTACCTGATCGAGGGGCAGGACACCGTGCTGCTCTTCGATACCGGTCCCGGTGTGCGCGACATCTCGCAGGTGGTGCGAGCCCTGACAGATTTTCCGCTCATCACCCTGCCATCGCATCTGCACTTTGATCACACTGGCAATCTGCAGCGCTTTCAGAATATTGCCTTGGCTGACTTGCCTGTCTTGAGATCCTGCATGCGTGACGGCCTGCTTCATGCCAGCGATGATCTCTTCCGCGGCTTCCTCGAAGGCATGGTTTGGAAGCCCGTGAAAATTTCACAATGGTTGCCCATCGGCAGTCGAATTGATCTTGGCGGGCGTCAATTGGAAGTGCTCCATACGCCCGGCCATTCACCCGATTCGATTTCGCTTTTTGATCGGGAGGCAAACATTCTATTTGCGGCCGATTTTGTTTATCCCGGCCCCCTATATGCGCAAGTCCCTGGTGCCAACCTCGCCGACTACCTCACGACATCCGTGGCTCTATTGACCCAGATAGATGATCAAACAAAAATTTTCTGCGGCCACGGCGCGCCTGATGAAAAGGGAAAGCATCGGGCCCCTCTGATGGGAAGCCAGGACATTTCCGACCTTCAAAAGTCCCTCGCCAGCCTCAAGGATTCGGGCAAAACGCCGAAAGAAACAACGGTAAATGCCAGAATGACGCTCCTTGCCAACAAGGCCGCCTATGCCTCTTGGCAAGCGGGCTAAGCCATCTTTTCCCTGAACGCGACACTCCGTTAACGGATTGTTAACCATGTCTGGTCCTAATCGCTGCTGTTGGGGTGCGTTGCGTGAGGGTGTTCAATTTGTCAGTTGCTGTTCAATCACGGATTTCATTTCGTCTAATGGGCCGGTCCTATCTGGCCTTTGTCCTGGCCCCCGAGCTGCCCTTTGTGGATTGGCTCGTTGAACTGGACCGCAGGGTGGAGAACTCCCTGAGCTTCTTCGCCAACCGTCCCTTGGTGCTCGATCTCACAGGTGTCGCTCCCACCAAAGCCGAGACTGCCGAGATCATTGCCTTCATAGAAGAGCGCCACTTGCGTCTCATCGCTGTGGAGGGCGTTCCGTTGGACTGGTTGCCCGAGCGCCTGGCCCCGCTCCCCGGCAAGGTCCAGACGGCAGGCGTGTTCCAGCCGCCTGAATCAGAAAAGCCGGGCCGGTCAGCTCCGCCCGTGACCTGGGAGAATGAGCCTTCCATCGGTTCCCCTTGCGCGGCTTTGCTCGTCAACGAGCCGGTCCGCTCCGGCCAGTCGATCATCTATCCCCATGGCGATGTCATCATCGTTGGCTCGGTTGCTTCCGGCGCTGAAATCATCGCCGGCGGCTCCATCCATGTCTATGGCAGCCTGCGCGGCCGCGCCTTTGCCGGCACCAACGGCAACACCAATGCGCGCATTTTCTGCAGCAAGTTCGACGCCGAGATGATGGTGATCGACGGCCTCTACAAGACGGCGGATGATTTTGATCTTGCCCTGCGCGGCACCTCGGTGCAGGCACGGTTGGACCGGAACGTCATGAACATCGAAAAAATGAGCTGAAAAAATGTCAGGAGTAATGTGTATGGCTAAGGTCCTCGTCGTAACGTCCGGTAAGGGAGGCGTCGGCAAAACCACCTCAACGGCAGCCTTGGGCGCCGCCCTCGCGCTGAACGGGCAGAAGGTGGTTGTCGTCGATTTCGACGTCGGCCTGCGCAATCTCGATCTTGTCATGGGGGCCGAACGCCGCGTCGTCTATGATCTCATCAACGTGGCCCAGGGCAATGCCAAGCTGAGCCAGGCTCTGATCCGCGACAAGCGCCTTGAGAATCTTGCATTGCTGCCCGCCTCTCAAACCCGCGACAAGGATGCATTGAGCGAAAAGGGCCTGGCCCGCATCATCAGGGAATTGCGCACCCTGTTCGATTGGGTGATCTGCGACAGCCCCGCCGGTATCGAGCGCGGCGCCATGATGGCCATGCGCCATGCGGATGCAGCGATCATCATTACCAATCCGGAAGTCTCCTCGGTGCGCGATTCCGACCGCATCATCGGATTGCTCGACGCCAAGACCGAAAAGGCCGCAAAGGGCGAGCGCGTCGAAAAACATCTTCTCATCACCCGCTATGACCAGGCCCGCGCCGGGCGCGGCGACATGCTCAAGACCGATGACGTTCTTGACATCCTCTCGGTGCCGCTGCTCGGCATCATTCCGGAAAGTGATCAGGTGCTACGCGCCTCGAACCTCGGTCAGCCGGTGACTCTCGCCAATCCGCTCTCGGCTCCGGCCCGCGCTTACAGCGATGCGGCGCGCCGGCTAATGGGCGATAATCTTGCAATCAATGTTCCCCTTGAGCGCTTCAATCTGCTGGGGCGCATCTTCGGCGGGAGGGCGGCATGAGTTTTTTCGGCCTCTTCAAGCGTAGCGAACCACTGCCGGCAACCGCGCCCGTGGCCCGCGAGCGCCTGCAGGTGCTGCTCGCCCATGAGCGCGGTTCGCCGCGAAATTCAAGCAAGATGACGGCGCTCAAGGAGGATATTATCGATGCCATAGCCCGCCACATGCTGGTGAAGCCAGAAGCGGTGAAAGTGAAGATCGACCGCCGGGCCGAGGTCTCGATCCTGCGGATTGCCGTCGATATTCCTGCCTGATGTAGAATTCAAAGTTGTCTCGGGCCGGTTCCGCTTAACAGTGCAAGATCGGCCACTTCGAGGTTAAGGCTTGCCGCCCGGACAAGGGAGCGCACTTGTTCCACTGAGGTGGCCGACGCGATTGGCGCGGTGACGCCCGGCTGGGCCATGACCCAGGCCAACGCCACTTCCGCGGACCTGGCGTTATGGCGCTTTGCCACCTGGTCCAGTGCTTCAAGAATTTGCATACCGCGCGGGTTCATGTAATCAGCAACATCTTCGCCGCGCTGGCTCTGGGCAAGATCGGATTTCTCGCGGTACTTGCCGGTAAGAAAACCTTTGGCGAGCCCGAAATAAGTGATGACGCCGATCTCCTCCTT
>JAEUMI010000120.1 GCA_016792825.1 Hyphomicrobiales bacterium | reverse complement strand
TGGTCTGGGAGGATGTGTATGGCGCCGGTCGATTTCATCAACGTCCGGAAATCCTTTGGCGCCGTCCCCATCATCAAGGGCGTCAACATCGAGATCGCCGACGGCGAGTTCGTGATCCTCGTGGGCCCTTCCGGCTGCGGCAAGTCAACCTTGCTGCGCATGCTGGCCGGACTTGAGAACATCACCGCCGGAGAAATAAAAATCGGCGGGCGGGTGGTCAACAGGATGCCGCCGAAAGAGCGCGACATCGCCATGGTATTCCAGAACTACGCGCTCTATCCGCACATGACGGTGGCCGAGAATATGGGCTTTTCGCTGTTGATGAACGGCGTTGCCAAGCAGGAGATCGCTGCCATGGTAAAGCCGGCAGCCGAAATCCTTGGCCTTACAAATCTGCTCGACCGCTATCCGCGGCAACTCTCCGGCGGCCAGCGCCAGCGGGTCGCCATGGGCCGCGCCATCGTGCGCAATCCGCAGGTGTTCCTGTTCGACGAGCCGCTGTCGAATCTTGATGCCAAGCTGCGCGTCCAGATGCGCGTGGAGATCAAGGAACTGCACCAGCGCCTCAAGACGACGACGGTCTATGTGACGCATGACCAGATCGAGGCCATGACCATGGCCGACAAGATCGTCGCGATGCATGACGGCATCGTCGAGCAGATCGGCGCGCCGCTGGAACTCTATGACAGGCCGGTCAATCTCTTCGTCGCCGGCTTCATCGGCTCACCGGCCATGAACATGATCGAGGGACGGCTCTCGCCATCCGATGCGAGCGTGTTTCTTACGACGGCCGGGACGGCCCTGCCGCTGGCACGGCCGATGGACGCGGCGAAGGGCAAGGCCCTGATCTATGGCCTGCGCCCGGAGCATGTCCGGCTGGAGGCGAACGGCATTCCGGCAACGGTTGTGGTCACCGAACCCACCGGTTCGGAAACCCAGGTCATCGTGCGGCTCGACCAATCCGACCTTACGCTGATGTTCCACGAGCGCATCGACGTGCGCCCGGGCGAAACGCTGCACCTGGCAATCGACAAATCCGCCGTCCACCTCTTCGACAAGGAAACGGGGATGCGGCTCTGACTGGAAACTAAGAACCGCCGGTGCGGCCACGGGATGGCGCCGGAGGGAAAATTTGGAATATCCCGGAAACATTCAGGAGGAAATGATGAAAATCAACAGACGTGATCTACTTGCGGCTTCGGCCGGTATTGCCGGTGCGGCAGGCTTTGGCCTGCCTGGCATTCGCCCTGCCTTCGCGCAGGAACCAGCCTTTGCGCCGGAAGCCGGCGCCAGCCTGCGCCTGCTGCGCTGGGCCCCTTTCGTGCAGGGCGATGAAGATGCCTGGCTCGCCAATACCAAGAAATTCACCGAGGCGACCGGCGTCGAGGTTCGCGTCGACAAGGAAAGCTGGGAAGACATCCGGCCGAAGGCGGCGGTGACGGCCAACGTCGGTTCAGGCCCCGACATGGTGCTGTGCTGGTTCGACGACGCCCATCAATATCCCGACAAGCTGGTGGACCTGACCGACCTCGGCACTTACCTCGATGGCAAGTACGGCGGCTTCTATGATGGCCTGAAGGGCTATGCGATGCGCGGTGACAAGTACATCGCGCTGCCGCTGGCCGCCATCGGCAATGCCATCTGCTATCGCCAGAGCCACATCGAAGCCGCTGGCTTCAAGGAGTTCCCGAAGGACACAGCGGGCTTCCTCGATCTCTGCAAGGCGATGAAGGCCAAGGGCACGCCAGCCGGCTTCGCGCATGGCAAGGCAGTGGGTGACGGCAACAACTATGTGCACTGGCTGCTGTGGAGCCACGGCGGAAAAATGGTCGATGAGGCGGGCGTTGTGGCCATCAACAGCCCGGAGACGATCGCCGCCATCAACTATGCCAAGGCGCTTTACGACACCTTCATTCCGGGCACGGAAAGCTGGCAGGACATCAACAACAACCGCGCCTTCCTCGCGGGCCAGGTGTCGCTCACGGCAAACGGCGTTTCGCTCTATTACGCGGCGAAAAAGGACGAGAAGCTGAAGGACTTGACGGCTGACCTTCGCGCCACGAACTTCCCCATGGGGCCGGTCGGCACGAACGTGGAGTTGTATCAGACGACGCAAGCGGTCGTCTTCAACCACACGAAGTTCCCGAACGCCTGCAAGGCCTACCTCAAATTCATGTATGAGGCCGAACAGATGAATGCCTGGATCACCGGCTCCAGCGCCTATTGCTGCCAGCCGCTGAAGGCCTTTGCGTCCAACCCCGTGTGGACGGCGGATCCGATGCATGCGCCCTATGCCAAGGCTTCGGAAACCCTGCGCCCCAACGGATATGCCGGTCCCTTGGGCTATGCATCCGCCGCCGTCATGGCGGACTATGTGCTGGTCGACATGTTCGCGGCCGCTGTGACCGGCGCCGCCACGCCGGAAGAGGCCGCGGCACAGGCCGAGAAGCGCGCCAACCGCTACTACAAGGTCTAAAACAATGCGGGCCATCCCTGACAAGGCGGGTGGCCCGCACTCCTTTAAAAGTTTTCCGTGAAGAGACCACTGCATGGCCAGTCGATCTAGCCCAGGTGCGATCAGCCGCTCAGGTTCACTCCTGAAGCGCTTCAACAACAGCCGGAACGCGCTTGGTTTCGTGTTCATGCTGCCTGCGGCGATTTTCCTGCTGGGCTTTCTCACCTATCCGCTGGGGCTCGGTGTCTGGCTCGGCTTCACCGATACGCGGATCGGCCGGGCGGGCGATTTTGTCGGCCTGCAGAATTATTTTTACCTCATGGATGACCAGGTGTTCTGGCTTTCAGTTTTCAACACGGTTGTCTACACGCTCGTCGCTTCCATCCTGAAATTCGCCCTGGGCCTTTGGCTGGCGCTCATCCTCAACGAAAAGCTGCCTTTCAAATCCTTCTTCCGGGCCATCGTGCTGTTGCCGTGGGTGGTTCCCACGGTGCTGTCGGCGCTGGCCTTCTGGTGGATCTACGATGCGCAGTTTTCGATCCTGTCCTGGTCCCTGATGAAGCTGGGCCTGATCGACCAGCCGATAAATTTTCTCGGCGATCCCTTCAACGCCCGGGTTTCCGTCATTGCAGCCAATGTCTGGCGCGGCATTCCCTTTGTTGCCATCTCGCTGCTGGCGGGCCTGCAGACCATCCCGGTGTCGCTGCAGGAGGCCGCCTCGCTGGATGGCGCCACGCCCTGGAAGCGCTTCCGCTATGTGACGCTGCCGATGCTGACGCCGATCATCGCCGTGGTCATGACCTTCTCGGTGCTTTTCACCTTCACCGATTTCCAGCTCATCTATGTGCTCACAAAGGGCGGGCCGGTGAACGCCACCCATCTGATGGCCACATTGTCTTTCCAGCGCGGCATTCCCGGCGGCCAGCTGGGTGAAGGTGCGGCAATTGCCGTCGCCATGATTCCCTTCCTGCTTGCCTCGATCCTGTTCAGCTTCTTCGGGCTGCAGCGCCGGAAGTGGCAGCAGGGCGGTGCGGACTGATGAGGGCGCCATGAACACACAGGACAGCAGCGCGGCACCAGACGAACTTCGCGACGATGCGGAGGGCATGAGCTATCTCAGCCACCTGCCACGGCGGATTGTGGTGATCTACCTGCCGCTGGCGATCTTCGTGTTCGTCCTGCTCTTTCCGTTTTACTGGATGGCGATCACGGCGGTAAAACCAAACTCGCAACTGACGGACTATGAGAACTACAGCCCGTTCTGGGTTGTCGGCGCGACCCTGGAACACATAAATTATCTGCTTTTCCAGACTTCCTATCCGGGATGGCTGTGGAACACCATTCTGGTTTCGGTGGCCTCCACTTTCCTCTCGCTGTTTGCCTCGGTATTTGCGGCCTATGCCATCGAGCGCGTGCGCTTTACCGGGGCGCGGACCACGGGGCTCCTGATCTTCCTTGCCTATCTGGTGCCACCCTCGATCCTGTTCATTCCGCTGGCCTTCATCGTGTTCAACATCGGCATCTATGACTCGCGCTTTGCGCTGATCTTCACCTATCCCACATTCCTCATACCGTTCTGCACCTGGCTGCTGATGGGGTACTTCCGTTCGATCCCCTATGAACTCGAGGAAAGCGCCTTGGTGGACGGGGCCACCCGCTGGCAGATCCTGCGCCGCATCATCCTGCCGCTGGCGGTGCCGGGGCTCATTTCGGCGGGAATTTTCGCCTTCACATTGTCCTGGAACGAATTCATCTATGCCCTCACCTTCATCCAATCGTCGGAAAACAAGACGATTCCCGTGGGCGTTCTCACGGAACTTGTGCGTGGCGACATTTTTGAATGGGGGGCGCTGATGGCGGGAGCGCTGTTTGGCTCGCTGCCGGTGGTGATCCTCTATTCGTTCTTCGTGGATCACTACGTGTCATCGATGACCGGTGCGGTGAAGGAATGATCTAGCCAATCACCACGACGCGGGTTCCGAGCGCCACACGCTCATAGAGGTGGATGATGTCGATGTTCAGCATGGCGATGCATCCGGCCGTTTTCTTGCTGCCAATTTCGGATGGTTTGGCTGAGCCATGGATGCGATTGATCGTGTCGACCTCGCCCTGATAGAGATAGAGGGCGCGGGCCCCCATGGGATTGTCGAGGCCGCCCGGCATGCCGTTGATGTGCTTGGCGAGGGAGGGGATTTCCTCGAGATGATAGGGCGCGGGCACCCAAACCGGCCATTTGGCCATGCGCTTGATGACCGCCTCGCCGCGCCACGCCTTGCTCGCCTTGCCCACGGAGACGCCGTAGCGCATCGCCTGGCCGCTTTCCGACACATGGTAGAGAAAACAACGCTTGGCGTCGACGACGATGGTTCCCGGCGGTTCCTGGGTTTTATAGGCCATTTCGCGCCGCTGGAACTTGTAGGGAACCTTCTTCGCCTCGGATTCGGGAACCGGGAAAGGCTCACCCGACTGGGCAAGCACCCGGGAAACGGGAGCCACCCCGGCATAAATTGCGGAAGCCAGAAGTGCGCGTCGGGTGATTGGCATTGATATCCGCTCCAGATTCAGGGTGTTTTTCTAACGCCGGGGGCGCAAAAGATCAATAAGCGTGGATCCGCGCTGTGACGCGCGGGCCCAATTCAGGCGGAAGTAATGAGGCCCGCCCTTGTTTTTCCCGACGAAAGTTACATGGCCTTTCTTTCTTGCAAGGGCAAATCCTATCCTCTACAACGCGGCGCACGTGACGTGCCCAGGTAGCTCAGTTGGTAGAGCAGCGGACTGAAAATCCGCGTGTCGGTGGTTCAATTCCGCCCCTGGGCACCATTGTTTCCCAATTCAAAACAAACCATTAGCTGAAGAACAAACGAAGATTCTTCTTTGAGAAATTGTCCGTGGTACCGCAGTGGTACCAACAATACCGCAAACCCGCGCCCTACCCCTGTGTTCCCCACCAAATCCTGCTAGGCTGGCGCAACGGTTCATCCCGTGCCCCCTTGACCTGACCGGCTTTTTCTGAACTAGGCGATACGAGAGTATTGAACTGGAAAGGAGAAAGGCGATGGCGAGGAAGAGACTTGCGGCGGAGCAGATTGTGACGAAGCTGCGCCAGATCGAGGTGCTTCAGGGACAGGGCAAGACGATTGCCATGGCCTGCAAGGAAGCCGGGACGACGGAACAAAACTATTATCGCTGGCGGAAAGAGTATGGTGGGCTTGAGGTGAACCAGGCCAAACGCCTGAAGCAGCTTGAGAGCGAGCTCGGCAGGCTGAGAAGCTGGTGGCTGACCTGTCGCTTGAGAAACAGGTGCTGCAGGATATAGCCCAAGGAAACTTGTAAGCCCTGAACGGCGCCGGCAGGCGGTGGATGCTGCTCGTGAGAAGTATGCACTGAGCGAACGCACAGCCTGCCGGATTGTCGGGCAGCCCAGGAGGACACAAAGATATGTTCCAAACCTGAAGCCCGATGAAGATGAGCTGAACCGGAACATTGTCTATGTTGCCTCGGAGTATGGCCGCTACGTTTACCGCCGGGTTACGGCCCTGCTGAACGAAAGCAGCATTGAAGTGGGCAAGGACCGGGTCCAGCGAATCTGGCGCCGTGAGGGGCTGAAAGTACCGAAGAACCAGCCCAAACGGAGCCGCCTCTGGTTCAACGACGGATCCTGCATTCGGTTCAGGCCCGAATATCCCAACCATGTCTGGAGCTTCGACTTCGTGGAGACCCAAACCCATGACGGGCGGCGTATCCGCCTGATGACACTGATCGACGAGTTCAGCCGCAAGTGCCTGGCCATCCGCGTTGCCAGGCGGATCAATGCCATCGGTGTCATAGAGACGTTAGCTGATACCATGCTGTTTGAAGGCCTGCCGGCCTACATCCGTTCGGACAATGGGCCGGAAATGGTTGCAAAGGTCCTGCGTGAATGGCTGACAGGGCTTGGCACCAAGAACCTTTACATTAAGCCAGGGTCACCATGGGAGAATGGGTTCTCCTGCTTGACTGTCTCAGTTCTGCTGTGAACGTTAAGTGACATTGTCCTGCTAAGACCAGCCCGTGACTTGCGTCTCATGCAGCGATGTCCGATTTGGGTCACTGGCTGACATCTCACGGTTCAAACTTGAGGTCCGCTATGGAAAAAACTGAAAAATCATTATAATTCAACCTCTCCAGCGCAATTTTGCAACTGAACCGGATGCAGGCTGCTGCCATACTGGAAGTTTCGCAAAAAAACCGCCTTTGGATGTGAACCACGTTCGCATCCACTGCGACTAACAAGTTACGATGGCGTCAAGGACCCCCTGACCGATGATTGAAAGCGCAGATGACAGAGCCCTTCTCGATCGCCTGGCTAACCAGGATCAGGCGGCGGTCAGGCTGCTTTTTGAGCGCCATCATGTAAAGGTTTTCCGTTTCATTTTGCGCCTGGTGCGCAATGAAGCGGTCGCGGAAGAGATTACAAACGAGGTATTCATGGAAGTCTGGCGGCATGCACAGTCCTACGCGGGGAACGCGGCACCCCTGACATGGATTCTGTCCATTGCCTATCACCGGGCCAGCAGCTCATTGCGCCGCAGGCGCGAGGAGTGGCTGGATGACGTCAAGGCAAACGAAACGCCTGACGATACGCCAGGCCCGGAAGAGGCGCTGCTGGCAACCGACAAGTCGGCGCTGCTGCGGGGCTGTATTGAGGCCCTGACAATGGACCAGCGCCTGATCGTGGACCTTGTCTACTATCAGGAGCTTTCCGTTGCCGAAGTGAGCGCGGTAGTGGGCATTCCGGAAGGAACGGTGAAGACTAGGCTGTTCGCGGCACGAAAGCGCCTCTCCCAAATGCTGCTTGCAGCCGGTGTAGACAGAGGATGGCCATGACAAAGACCGCGAAAACCAAATCAGGAAACAGCGCCGTGGAAAAACTCCTTCCCTGGTACGCAACCGGGAAACTGGCTGCATCCGACCGCAATGACGTTGAGAACGCCCTGAATCGCTCTCCGCAGCTTCGGAAGCAGCTTGAGCTGATCCGGCAGGAATTAAGCGAAACGGTTGCGGCAAACGAAGCCTTGGCGATGCCGCACGCCGACGCCACGCGCAAATTCATGACCATGATTCAGCGCGAGGCAAAGCCACGTGTACCGGCGGCCAATCGCTTCGAAGAATTTTTGGGATGGCTTGGCCAGCAACTGGCCGGGCCGCCGCGCTGGGCGGTAGCAGCAGCGCTCCTGGCCATCGTCGTCCAGTCCGCTTTGCTTGGCGCGCTTGTGATCGAAAGGCCGGAAGGTGGGTATCATACGGCGTCCGGAGGTTCCGGCTCATTGCCTGATGGAACATTGGTACTGGCGCGGTTCGCCGATGGCGCGACGCTGGCTGAACTGGGCGCCCAATTGGCGGCCATGGACATTGCCATCGTCGATGGACCAAAGGGCGGTGGACTCTTTACTCTGCGCATTGGCCCGGAAGGCATGATTGCGGCAGAACGCGATGGAAAGATCACCGCATTGCGTGCTGAGACCGGCCTCGTAATATTTGTCGGACCGGTTCAATGATGTTTTTTCTCGGGAAGATTTCAATGGCCGCGTTGGCGGTCGCCACCATTGGAATTGCGCCGGCCGGGGCAAGCCTCCTTGGGTCCTGGCCGGAAGCCGCGCGCGAGGTGCTCAATTCCCCGCCACAAGGCTTTGGGCATGTTGCGTTGAAATGCAAGTCCAAGGGAAACTGCAAGAAGTTCAAGAAAAAGAACCAGCAACACCAGAACAAACCTGGTCAGACCCAGGACAAACCGAAACAAGGCAACGACAAGCCGAAGCAGGGCAATGACAAGCCAAAGGGTGGAAAGCTGGTTGTCCGTCCGTTCAAGCCGGTCTATAGGCCAGGCGGCATCTGCATCGGTGGCAAAATTATCGCGCAACGCTGCCAATGCCAGAATGACGAAGCGAAGGTTACAGTAAGAACGAGCGTTTTCTCGTGCCAGCAGCCCAAATCGGGACTTGCGTCCACCAGCATTGCACCGGCCGCCGCTGGCACTGTAAACGCCGCAGCTACCGCCGCTGAATTTGCACCGGACGAGATTCTGCTGATCCTGCCCATTGGCAATTCCCCGCAATTGGAAGAGCAGGTCGCATCCCGTTACAATCTGGATATTCTGCAACGAATTGATTTCAGCCTGCTGGGCAACCGCATTGTCCGCTGCCGCATATCAGGTGGCCGCAGCGTTCCCGAAGTTCTGGCGGCATTGCAGAGCGACGGCCAGGTCAGCGGCTCCCAACCCAACTACTATTACCGCCGACAGGCAGCAGCAAACCTCCCATTCTCCTCCGGCATTCAATACGCGCTCGAGAAACTCCAGGTCGATGCGGCGCATGCGCTTGCGACTGGGCGCGGCGCACTCATTGCCGTAGTCGATACGGGAATAGACAAGAGCCATCCAGATCTTGTGGCCGCAGTCGCAGGCAGCTTTGACGCGACAGAAGGCGCGTCGCCGGCAGATGATCCCCACGGCACGGCTATCGCCGGCATAATCGCGGCTCATGGGGCCATTCAAGGCGTGGCGCCCGGTGCCAGGGTGCTCGATGTCCGTGTATTTCAGGCGGACCCGGGCGGCGCTGGCTCCATCGCCAGCACCATGTTCCTGCTGCGTGGGCTGCAGTGGGCAGACGACCACGGGGCGCGCATAATCAATCTGAGCCTGGCTGGATCTCGCGATTCCCTGGCAGGCCTCGCCATCGCGGCGCTGGTGCGCACAAATACCGTAGTCGTCGCAGCTGCGGGAAACTCCGGAGCCTCGGCGCCTAGCGCCTATCCGGCGGCCTTTGACGGAGTCATAGCGGTGACTGCGACGGACTCAGGCGATGCTCTCTATGCGTTGGCGAACCATGGGCGCTATATTGCCGTTGCCGCGCCCGGAGTCGATGTCATAGCTCCTGCCCTCTACGAGGCTTACCAGGTCAGTTCCGGCACCTCGTTTGCCGCTGCCCATGTGAGCGGGGTGATTGCCCTGATGCTGGAACGCGGACCAAAACTTTCAATTCAGGAAATTCGCGCTGCCCTGCAATCCGGCGCCAAGGACTTGGGTCCGTCGGGAACTGACGACCAGTTTGGCGCCGGCAGGGTTAATGCGCTTTCCGTGCTGCAGAACAAGAACTGACAGTTCAATCAGGAAATGCTGAACCGGCCGCTCCTGGTGGAACGGCCGGCTTCCTCACATTCACTTCAATGTCAGTAGCAGGTCCAGACCCGGTCCTTCACAATGGTGAGGCGGGTATGGGCGGGATTCCACTTCTTGAAGGTGATGACGTTCCAGCCACAACCACCGGCAATTGGATAGGCCGAGGCATATCCGAGGCCGTAGCCATTTGCATAGGCGCTGTTGTAGGCGCGCTTGTAGACACGGTTGAAGCAGCGGTAGGGATGGTTGCTCTGGGTATGGCAGTGATGGATGGCATGACGGAAATGCTTGCGCCCGGCCTCTGCGGAGGTCGAGGTGGCTGCGGTGAAAGCTGCGGCGGTCAATGTGATGGCCAACGCACCGGTCGTAACGGACTTTGACAGGATATTCATTTTTGTCTCCATGGTTTTAATCGAGGCTCGCTCATAGCTCCTGGCACTTTGCCGTGCCGCTTGCCGCTGGCCTTCATGGAGTTAGTCGCCGTGGCGGAGATTCCGGTTCACGCATAATGAATAAAAAAGAACCATCAGAAATGATGGTTCCAGGAGCAGACTGCAGTCGGATCGCACAATTTATTTTTGCTTTCGCAAAAATAGCGAAGCTGCAAGAATGTGCGGGTTGTTTGCTGCGAGGCTCTGAATTGCCAAGCCGGGCTCATCCTTTCCGCTGCCCATATCGTCGATTGCTTGTTGATCTGCAGCGGCAACTTGATCTGCCTTTTGGCGGGCGCGCGATCCCAGTACGCGGCCGCGAGGCCAGAAACCCCTGAGTGAAATTGCGTTCATTTTCTTCTCCATCTGGTTTTAAATTGCCCACACTCATGGAGTTTGTCGCGGTGACGGGGCATCCGGTTCACGGCAAGCGGCCGAATTGAAAAATAACTATTCGGGTTTGGATAGTGTTTGAAAGTCGCGATGACGGCTCTGGGTCGAAAGCCGAAATTAGGTAAACCTTGAACGGTGTCTGCTAATTTTCCCAAGGGGGACTTCTATCGGACACTCTGCTGCTATGCACTTGATCAAGTTGAGCAGCTCATCCGACTGGGTGCCGCCGGGGTCTCAGACACTGTCTTGCTTGAATGGAATTACATGAAACGGCTAGCAACAGTTTGATGGATCAATACCGCCCGATTGGACAGCCGATTCAATGAATTGCACAATAAAATGGAATGCATTGAAACAATCTGAATAGTTTCCTAGTCAAACTGAAAATCCGCGTGTCGGTGGTTCAATTCCGCCCCTGGGCACCATCGCTTGCGCTGCAATGATAGTGAACAGTGTTGCGAAGCTGTTTCGCCAGCCGCTCCCAGCAGATTTCTGCGCGACCCAATTTGGGTGCCCACTCCGTCCCGGCCTCCTCAATTGCCAAGTGTGGGTCCGGCACTGTCGTAACTTTCAACATGCGCCTGTTTCTCATCTTTTTTGAGCCACCATGTATGTGACCACCATGCTTGCGGCTTTGGAATTGACCAGTCTTTTCCGTAACTGAACTCAAGGTAGCCCTCGATATCCCGTGGGACCAGGAAGTCGCGCCCAAGAAACCGCATAGGAACCAGATCGCGGAAAAAGGCCTCCTGAATTTCGATGTAACGCAGATTTCCTCCCCAGCATTCCACCGGCAGGCCACTCACAGCGATTTCGACCGTCTCCCAATCCCTGAGCAGCCTGATCGTGTATCGATTCCGCCCATGGATGATGAATCCCTTCTCACTGAGCCTTTTAAGCGCTGCTTCAATCTTTGGGGTGTCGGCATCCCAGACGCCAAGATCTACATCGTCATCAAACGGTATGATGCCACCATCCCGATATAACCCTAGCGCAGTACCGTCCCTCAGCCAGAACCTAACGCCCTCGTGCCCAAAAGCATCGTGGATATCCAATAGCTGTCGTTCAAGGGCCTTGACGTTAAGCGGCAACACCATCCTCTTGGTGAGCGGTAAACGTATGCGATGCAGCTCGTGTATATAACCCGCGATGCGGTCAGCAAGCTGCACGTTTATCACACGTTGCCAGGGTATCATGTGGCTTATGGGCTCTTCATGTGCCGTTTTACCGCCAAAAGGACGAATACCTTAGACGAGTTGCACTGTCGAGCAACATCCGAGCTGCTCCCTTGAGGGAAGCGACGCCAGCCAACCACCATCAAAACGCCACGATCAATCGTTGCGGCAACTTACTAAGCTGTGTGGAAATTCAGAACCGCGTTGCGGCTTTCTGCGTTGCGTTCGAGAATCTGCTGGCTGAATTCCACTCCCACCTGCGTGTCCGAGCGCCAGGCCGTGGTGCACAGGCGAAGGGCGGTTTCGCCATCGAGGCGCAGAAAAAACGCCAGC
>JAEUMI010000071.1 GCA_016792825.1 Hyphomicrobiales bacterium | reverse complement strand
GATGGGGTGGATGTGGCGCCTGCGGGTTTGGTGAAACGTTCACCATGCACCCGGGAGCCGAAGGGAGGGCCCGTGGGTATTATGGTCCGCGCGCCTTAGATGGCTAAACAACCCTAGCGGCAAACAAGGACACCGTGCGATCTAGGGCTCTGCAAGATCCTCCCCCAGGCAAAAACCGCCGCAAAAGCGTGGACGCAGTTTGCGTCACCCGCCGGACGTCACGACCGGCACTTCTGCGTAGGCTGCGTTCACGCAACCCTTCGCTTCTCTCCCCCCGGAAACGGCATAACCGTTTCCACCCCCGGCATAGCCGTGGGCGAAGCTGTGCCCAACGCTCATTGAAATGTGAATCACTCCCAAGTCCATCGTTCCGGCGAAAGTCGTGCCATGTATTCTGTCATCCCGGCGAAAGCCGGGACCCAGACTTGATACAGGTGTGATAGCTGAAAGTCTGGGCCCCGGCTTTCGCCGGGGTGACAGAAATAACAGAGCTTTCGCCGGAGTCGCCTTGAAATGAGTTGGCCCGCCTTAAGCCTTCGCGTCTTCCAGCGCCTTGACCACGATTTTCTCGATCTTGTCGATGGGATGGTTGGTCAGGTCCTTGTCGATCTCCATGATCGTCGCCTCCGTCAGGGCGCTTGATGAAGCCTTGCGGAACTCGCCCAGCGCGATTGCCGGAGCCGCAAGAATGAAGTTGGTGAATGCCCCCGCCTGAAGATCCTTGGCCATGTCGTCGGCAATTCCCTGCACGAAGCGGTCCTCGGCAACCTTGTGCCAGTCAGTGGTTTCCATGGCAGAGCGCCGGCCCAGGCAGTCATTGGTCCGCCCCGGCTTGTCGCTTCCCTGCTCACGCGTGGCGGGATTGTCCTGTTCATAGGAGCGCTCCAGACGGAGGTTCGGAAAAGCGCCGTCGCCATCATTGCGGAGCACAAGGGCGCGGGCCCCATCGGCCACAAGCACACGGGTATCGCCGGACAGATGTTTCATGGGGGAACTCCAAAACGTTGGTTTGACTGGCGCATGGGTGCGCCGCACGCCATCAACGCTTTCGCCGTCCCAAAGTTCCCTTTTGTCTAGGCCTTCTTGTTCTGCCGGTTGGCGATCAGATCATCCACCACCGCCGGATCATTGAGGGTGGAGGTGTCGCCAAGTGAGCCGAAGTCATCTTCGGCAATCTTGCGCAGGATGCGCCGCATGATCTTGCCCGAACGCGTCTTGGGCAGTCCCGGCGCAAACTGGATCATGTCCGGCGTGGCGAACGGCCCGATTTCCTTTCGCACATGGGCCACCAGATCTTTCCGCAGCTCATCGCTGCCGCTCTGGCCCACCATCAGCGTGACATAGCAGTAAATCCCCTGCCCCTTGATGTCGTGCGGATAGCCCACAACCGCTGCCTCCGAAACTTTTTCATGGGAGACAAGGGCCGACTCAACTTCCGCCGTGCCGAGCCGGTGCCCCGAAATATTCAGCACGTCATCAACCCGCCCCGTGATCCAGTAATAGCCGTCCTCGTCGCGCCGGCAGCCGTCGCCGGTGAAATACATGCCCTTGTAGGTGGAGAAATAGGTTTGCACGAAGCGGTCATGGTCGCCGTAAACCGTCCGCATCTGCCCCGGCCATGAATCAAGGATGACCAGGTTGCCCGAGGTGGCCCCTTCCAGGAAATCGCCCTTCTCGTCCACAAGGGCAGGCCGGCAGCCGAAGAACGGCAATGTCGCCGAACCCGGCTTGAGTTTCGTGGCCCCCGGCAGCGGCGAGATCAGCGCCGCACCCGTCTCCGTCTGCCACCATGTGTCCACGATCGGGCAGCGCCCGTCGCCCACCACGCGGTGATACCATTCCCACGCTTCCGGATTGATCGGCTCGCCCACCGTTCCCAGGAGCTTGAGCGATTTGCGCGAAGTTTTGGTGACGGGTTCTTCCCCCGCCCCCATCAGCGCCCGGATCGCCGTCGGCGCCGTATAGAAAATGTTGACTTGGTGCTTGTCGATGACTTCCCAGAAACGCGAGTTCGTCGGATAGTTCGGCACCCCTTCGAACATCAGCGTAATGGCCCCGTTCGCCAGCGGCCCGTAGACGATGTAGCTGTGGCCCGTCACCCAGCCCACATCCGCCGTGCACCAGTAAATGTCGCCGTCATGGTAGTCGAAAATATACTGGTGCGTCATTGACGCATAAACCAGATAGCCGCCCGTGGTATGCAGAACGCCCTTTGGCTTGCCGGTGGAACCTGAAGTATAAAGAATGAACAGCGGATCCTCCGCCTTCATTTTCTCCGGCTTGCATTCGGCGGAAACTTTTGCCGCTTCCTCATGATACCAAAAGTCGCGGGCGGCGTCGAAAGGCACGGCCCCGCCGGTCCGCCGGATGACCAGCACCTTCTCGTTGCCGGCGCATTTTTTCAGCGCCTCGTCGGTGTTCACCTTGAGGGGAATCTTTTTGCCGGCGCGAATGCCTTCGTCGGCCGTGATCACGAACTTCGAATCACAGTCATTGATCCGCCCGGCAAGTGAATCCGGCGAGAAGCCGCCGAACACGATGGAGTGCACCGCACCGATCCGGGTGCAGGCCAGCATGGCATAGGCCGCCTCCGGGATCATCGGCATGTAAATCGTGACGCGATCGCCCTTCTTCACCCCGTGGCGCTTCATCACATTGGCCATGCGGCAGACCTGCGCATGAAGCTCGCCGTAGGTGATCTTCTTGTCGTCGTAGGGGTTGTCGCCTTCCCAGATGATCGCCGTCTGGTTGGCCCGCTTCTTCAGGTGCCGGTCAATGCAGTTATAGGAAACATTGAGGATTCCGTCCTCGAACCATTTGATCGAAACATTCTTGTAGTCAAAGGACGTGTTCTTGATTCTTGTCGGCGCCTTGAACCAGTCCAGCCGCTTGGCCTGTTTCGCCCAGAATTTTTCCGGGCTTTTCACCGACTCCGCATACATCGCCTTGTAGCCTGCTTCATCAACGAAAGCGCGCTTTTTCCAACTGGCCGGAACCGGGTAAGTGTGAGACGACATGGGCGTTTTCCTCATAAGTTATGCCGCAATGTAGGGTCAGTTCTGCGTCCCTATCAAGTAGCTTAAAGTTTAAGCAGGTGCCATACGAGAGCCGATGTTCATTTCCCGCCATTTCCTCTATTTCATATTCTTGGGCCTGTTTTGGGGGATTTCCCAATCGCTCTACAAAGCCATGGCGCTCCAGGACATGCCCATCAGCCATGTGATTGTCTATGCGGGGTTCGGCGTGGGTGCGGGCCTTGTGGTTGTGGCAAGGCTTTCCGGCACGCGCCTCGATTTCAGCCGTCAGGTCCTCTGGTTCGGCCTGGGTTGCGCCGTCCTGCTCAACGTGCCCTTCGCCATCGGCCTTTATTTAATCCGCCATCTGCCCGCCACGGAAATGGCGCTGATCGTCTCAACCGCCCCCTTCTTCAACTATGCCATTGCCCTGGCCACCGGCCGCGAAAATGCCGTGCCGCGCCGGCTCCTCGCCGTTGCCGCGGGCTTTGTATCCAGCGCCATTCTGATCCTCTCGCGCGAAGGCATGCTCTCCGGGCAGATTTCCTGGTGGACACTGGCGGCCTTCAGCGCCCCCATCATGTATACCGGCTACAACTGGTTCGCCGCCCACTTCTGGCCCAGGGACCGGGACGTCTATTCCATTGGCGCCTCTGAAAGCTTCTGGTCCGGGCTGCTTGCCGTGCCCTTCATGCTCTATTTCGCCGCCCCCTGGGGGCCTTCCACGCCGGAGTTTCTGGCCTACTGGACGGTTCTCGTCGCCGGCATCCTCTGGATCATCGAACGCATCGCCTTCTTCACCCTGATCCGTGACAAGGGCGCGGTTTACACCATTCAGGCCGTCTATGTGTCCACCCCTGCAGCCGTTCTCTTCGCCATCTTCTTCTATGGCGGCGGCGCCGATATCTGGCTCTGGATTTCCCTGTCGGTCCTCATGCTGGCCCTCTGGCTCAACAATACGGGTTCTGCCGTCAGGCCCGTAATTGCCACACAGCCGTCTTCTTGATCTCGGCGTCTTCAAGGTCGCGGGTTACCGGAACATTATACTCGGCAAGCTTTTCCAACTGATCCTT
>JAEUMI010000008.1 GCA_016792825.1 Hyphomicrobiales bacterium | reverse complement strand
GCCGCCTTCTTCAACCACATCGGCCAGGACGTGCTCAACAAGTCGATTTACGTCAGCAAATAAGCCGCTTTTGCGGCAAACCGGCGGCGGGCCCAGGCCCGCCGTTTTGCTATTGCGGTTATCCTGAAAAAACCCCATTTTATGCCGATGAATCACTTTTCGGCTGAAGTGGCCGCTTTTTTTTCGTGAGACGGATGCCAATGCTCAGATTTGCCCTGCCTCTCGCCAGCGCGGCTGGCTTTATGATGCTTGTCGCGGCGGTTCCTGCCCGTGCCGAGTTTTCGTTCGACGAGGTGTCCAGCCTGTCCGGCAACTACCTCGCCGGGCGCACGGCGGGCAAAGAGCGCGACAACGAGATAGCCGCCGATTATCTCAGCAAGGCCCTGATCGAGGATCCTGACAATCCGCTTCTCATCGAAAGGCTGTTTCTGCTCGAAGTCTCGTCTGGCAATCTGCCTGACTCGGAAGAGCTGGCCACCAAGGTGCTGTCATTCAACAGCCAGCATCGCATGGCCCGCATCGTTCTGGGCCTCAGGGATTTTCGAATCCGCCACTACGCCGACGCCCGCCGGAATTTCAGCGAAGCCTCCTACACCCCCGTTGGCGAACTGACCTCGGCGCTTTTGTCGGCCTGGGCCTTTGCCGGCGAAGGCGACCTGAACGATGCCCTCGCCACGCTTGACAAGCTCGATGGCAATGATTCCTTCGCCAATTTCCAATCCTACCACAGTGCCCTGATCGCCGACTATCTCTCCTCGGCCATTCGCGCCGAGGCGTCCTACAAGAAAGCCTATGAGCAGGCGGGAACCTCCCTGCGGGTGGTCCAGGCCTACGGAAACTTCCTCGAACGCCACAACCGCCGCGACGAGGCAATCAAGATCTATCAGGCATTCATTGAAGGCGGCGATGGCAACATATTGATTGAACTTGCCCTGAAGCGCGCCCAGGAGGGAAAGCCGCCGCTGCCCTTCATAGCAACGCCGGGAGCCGGCGCCGGTGAAGCCCTGTTTTCTCTTGCCGCGGCCATGACTGACGAGCAGAGCATCGACGTCGCTTTGCTTTATGCCCAGCTTGCCCTTTCGTTCAACGGCGACAGGCCGGTGGTCCTCACCCTCCTTGGCGATATCTATGTGGATACGCGCCAGTACCAGAACGCCATCAGCGCCTATGAGCAAACCCCGCCGGGCTCGGCCCTGCGCACCAACGCCGATACCGAGATCGCGATCAACCTGCAGCGCCTGGAGCGCACCAAGGAAGCCCAGGAGAAGCTCAAGGAAATCATCGCGCGCGAGCCCGGGAATTATCTGGCCCTGGTCACCCTGGGCAACGTCTACCGCAGCAACGAAGAGTTCAAATCCGCCTCCGACACCTATTCCACCGCCTTGGCGCTCGTCTCGAAGCTGGAGAAAGAGCACTGGCGCGTGCTTTACTATCGCGGCATTTCCTATGAACGCCAGAAGCTCTGGGACAAGGCCGAAGCTGATTTCCGCCAGGCCCTGGCGCTTTCGCCCGAAGAGCCGCTGGTGCTGAACTACCTTGGCTACTCGATGATCGAGAAGAAGATGAACCTCAACGAAGCCCTGGCCATGGTGAAGAAGGCCGTCGAATTGAAGCCCAATGACGGCTATATCGTTGACAGCCTGGGCTGGGCCTATTTCCAGCTCGGCGACTACGAGGAAGCGACAATCCACATCGAGCGCGCCGTGGATCTGAATCCGTCGGACCCGATTATCGGCGAACATCTGGGTGACGCCTATTGGCGCGTCGGCCGCACCCTGGAAGCAAAGTTTCAGTGGCAGCACGCCAAGGACAATGATCCCCAGCCCGAGGACCTGAAACGCATCGAGGAAAAACTGCTGAACGGCCTGCCTGACGAACCGGTCAGCAAGCCTGCTGAAAACCACACGGACCAGACCAACGGATAACCCCATGCTGGTGCGTGAGCGGGCCCACGCCAAGATAAACCTCGCATTGCATGTGACAGGGCGGCGCCAGGACGGCTATCACGAACTTGATTCCATCGTGGCCTTCGCCGACGTGGCGGATGTCCTGACCATTGCCCCGGCGGGCGCGGTTTCTCTCAGCATTTCCGGGCCATTTGCCGGTGATCTTCCTGGCGATGGCGAGAACAGTGTCACCTCCGCCTGGACCCTGCTGAGCGAGTATTCAAGGCAGAAGGGCGCTCCCATCACCCCGGTCAATTTTCAGCTTGAGAAAAATCTTCCCGTTGCGTCAGGCATTGGCGGCGGCTCTGCCGATTCGGCAGCCGCACTTCGCGGCCTGATCCGGCATTTTGGGCTTGGAATATCGCCGGATGAATTGAGCGAACTGGCGCTGCGCCTCGGCGCCGATGTGCCGGTCTGTTTGCTTCAGCAATCCAGCCGCATGCGTGGCATCGGCGAGATCATTGAGCCTGTATCGCTCGAACTTCCCTCGGCGATGGTGCTGGTCAACCCCCTCATTCCGGCACCAACCTCTAAGGTGTTTTCATCCTTGAACCTGCAGCCTGGCCAGTCCTTCGGGGCAGGGATCGTCAACCTTCACGACATCGAGAGCTGGCGCAATGATCTGACGGCGCCGGCGGTCACTCTCGTCCCGGAAATCGCCGAGGTGATCGGCAGTCTGAATTTCCAGCCCGAGATCATCTGTTCGCGCATGTCGGGCTCGGGCGCCACCTGTTTTGGTCTGTTTGAAAGCCTCGGCGCGGCCCAAACCGCTGCAGAGTCCATCACGCAAAAACACCCCCCCTGGTGGGTTGTCGCTACGACGCTGCTTCAGTAAGCGCGGATGATGCAGAAATCCACCGCCTCGAGCAGGGATGACTTCCAGGCGCTGTCCGGGAATATGGCAAGGGCGTCGCGCGCAATGTCGCCGTAGTGGTTGGCCCTGTCGATGGTGTCATCAATGGCCCGGTGCCGCGCCATGAGCTTTTGCGCATAGAGCAGGTCGTCTTCCGTCTGGTTTCCGTCTTCCAGCGTGCGCTGCCAGAATTTTCTTTCTTCCTTTGATCCACGGCGGAAAGACAGCACCACGGGCAGGGTGATTTTCCGTTCGCGGAAATCATCGCCAACGCTTTTCCCCAATGAGGCCTGCTTGCCGGAATAGTCCAGCGCATCGTCGACAAGCTGGAAAACGATGCCGAGGTTGCGGCCGTAGGATTCAAGCGCCGCCTGTTCGTCGCGCGGCCTCCCGGCGATCACCCCGCCAACTTCGGCGGCCGCCGAAAACAGCGCCGCGGTTTTTGCCCCCACCACTTGCAGGTAGGCATCTTCCGTCGTCGACGTGTCCTGCGAAATCGAAAGCTGCAGCACTTCGCCCTCGGCGATGACCGCCGCCGCATTCGACAGGATGCGCAGGCAGTCCAGCGAACCGGTTTCCACCATCATCTTGAAGGCCTGGCCCAGCAGGTAATCGCCCACCAACACGCTCGCCTGGTTGCCCCAAATGACGCGTGCCGCCTGCTTGCCGCGGCGCAGATCGCTTTCATCGACAACATCGTCGTGCAGTAGCGTGGCCGTGTGCATGAACTCGACGGCGGTTGCCAGCTTGATGTGGTGCTCGCCGGAATAGCCGCACATCCGCGCGGCCGCCAGGGTCAGCATCGGGCGGATGCGTTTTCCGCCGGAATTGATCAGGTGCCCGGCAATTTCCGGGATGAGTTCCACATGGCTCTGGGCCCGCGCCAGAATGCCGTCATTGACCCGGTCCATGTCGTCGGCAACCAGGCCGACAAGGGCATCCAGGCTGGGCAGTGGCGCGCCGGTGCTGCCCCCAAAGGGAATGACCACACCCATAAAGTTGCCATCCTTCTTCTGTTTTCTCGTCAAGAATAGAGGTAAAGCGCCATGCGCAGCAAGCGTGACCGGTTGCCGCGAGGGCGGCGGGTGGCTAAGGCGGTGAAATGGTTGAATTGTTGCGCTCGAACGATATTGTCTTTCTCTCCTTCGTCAGACATGTGCTAAACGGGGAGGGCATAGAACACCTGCTCCTCGATGAGTATGCGAGTGCCGTGGAAGGATCGATAAATGCCATACCGCGCCGCATCGTTGTTGCTGAAGAAATGCTGGAGCGCGCCCAAAACCTGCTCGGTAACCATTCGCTAACCAACAATCATTAATATTTGGCGATTATGCAAATGAGTGTCCAGGTCGATCCGGCCAATATACCGCCACCGCCCTTGGCTTCGTCAGCCGTGCCGCACTCATTGACTGAGGACGCATTTCTGGGGGGCAGGCTTCGCATGCTCCAGCCCGAAAAGGGCTATCGCGCTGGAATTGATGCCGTGTTTCTTGCCGCCGCCATTCCTTGTGTTGCCGGTGAAACCATCTTCGAGGCGGGCATCGGCACCGGTGTGGCCGCCCTCTGCGCCATTGTGCGCAACCCCGCCATTCATGTCACCGGCATTGAAATTGCCTCGCGCTACGCAATGCTTTGCGAGGAAAACGCCAAGCGCAACGGCTTTGGCCACTGTGTGCGCGTCATTCACGCAGATGTGAAGGATGCGCTGCGCAAGGACCTCTCGCATCTGCCCCAGCATGGCACTTTCAGCCACGCCATTGCCAACCCGCCTTATTTTGATGAAGGCAAGTCAACCCCGTCGCCCAATATCCTGAAGGCCCAGGCCCATGCCTTTGGCCCCGAGGAACTGGAAATCTGGGTCAAGGTGATGCACACCATGGTGGCCCTGCGCGGCACCATGACCATCGTCCACCGGGCTGAAACACTGGGAAAAATCCTCACCGCCATGGATGGCCGCTTTGGCGATATCCGCATTGCGCCCCTCTATGCCCGTGAGGGAACCGCCGCTTCGCGCGTCGTGGTGCAGGGAATAAAGGGCTCAAGGGCCCCCATGCAACTCCTACCGGGCCTCATCCTCCATTCCGAGCATTCCCAGTTCACCGCCGATGCCGAGGCGGTGCTGCGCGACGGCTCGGCCTGGCGCCTGCGCTAAAACCCAGTAAAGCTTGCAACTCCAAGGCTTTGTTCCTATCTGAGGGGCATGGCCAAAGCTTCATTCTTTTCCCGATTCATCCCGGCGCGTTTCCGCAAATCCCACCCCATCGTCAATGTTGTGCGCCTTCACGGCGCCATCGGTGTGGGCTCGCCGCTCCGCCCGCCCTTGACCGCCAAGGACCTTGATCCAGTTCTCGAGCGCGCCTTCAGGAAGAATATCGCGGCGGTGGCCCTAACGCTCAATTCGCCCGGCGGCTCACCTGTGCAGTCGGCCCTCATCCACAGCCGCATCCGGGCGCTCGCCGCCGAATTCAAGATTCCGGTCTATGTCTTTTGCGAGGATGTGGCCGCATCGGGCGGCTATTGGCTGGCCTGCGCCGGCGATGAAATCTATGCCGATGAAAGTTCCATTGTGGGCTCCATCGGGGTGATTTCCGCGGGCTTCGGCTTTGTCGAAGCCATAGGCAAGCTGGGTGTTGAGCGCCGCGTGCACACCTCGGGCGAAAACAAGTCCATTCTCGATCCCTTTCAGCCCGAAAAGCAGGAAGATGTTGACCGGCTCCTGGCCCTCCAGGCCGATGTCCATGGCGCCTTCAAGGCCCTGGTGCGCGAACGCCGCGCCGGCAAGCTCAAGGGCGATGAAACGGAAATGTTTTCCGGCGCCTTCTGGTCCGGCCGCCAGGCCCTCGACCGCGGCCTGATCGACGGCATCGGCCACCTGCATGAGGTGCTGAAGCAGAAGTTCGGCGACAAGATGATTCTCAGGAATATCGCAGCCTCCAGGGGCTGGGGCCTCAGCCGCCTTGGTTTCGGCGCGATTTCCGAGTTTCCTGATTCTGCCCTTGCGGCAATCGAAACACGTGCATTATGGTCGAAGTTCGGTTTATAGTGGTGGGAACAAGGAGATGACGATGCTGTTTGCCAAGGTTGTGACTGTTATCATTGCCGGTGTTTTCACCATTCTCACCGCGCGCCGCCTGATGAATGAGGTGAACGCCGCCAAGGTCCGGGCGAAGCCGCGCCAGCCCAATACGGTCACCAAGCTCCGCCAGGATCCATCAACGGGCATCTACTACCCCGTTGAGTGATGTCGGGTCATTCCAGCGACGCCTGGCTTGAAGGCGTCTACCACGCCAAGACCCGAGACGATCTTATCGCCCTTTATGACGGCTGGGCCGATACCTATGACGCCGACATGCAGGGCATCGGCTACGTCCACCCCGCGGTGATTGCCGGCCTCGTCGGCCGCTATGTTCCAAACCAATCCGATCCGGTCTTCGATGCGGGCGTCGGCACCGGCACGGTGGGCAAGATCCTCGCCATCCTGGGCTACAGCAACCTGATCGGCGTTGATATGTCCGATGGCATGCTGGCCCGCGCCACAGCCCGCAGGATTTACGCCGACCTCCGCAATCGCGTGCTGGGTGAGCCGCTGGATTTCGCCGATGGCAGCATGGCCGCCATTGTCTCAACCGGCGTCTTCACCACCGGCCATGGCCCGGCCCATGCCTGGGATGAACTCACGCGGATCACAAGGGCAGGGGGCCATCTCATCTTCACCGTCGGAACCGTCGTCTGGCAGGAGTCAGGCTTTGCCAGGAAATTCGACGAACTCTGCGGCAAGGGTCTGGTAGAACCCGTCGAAACCACCCCCGTCTATCACCCCATGCCCTATTCGCCCACGGAATCAGGTTTCACCACAAGAGCCCACGTTTATCGCAGGCTCTAATGTCTTCTCCCGCGAGCGGGAGAGGACCAAAACCTTATCTCCTTGACCTCTCAAACCCGCATCCCTAGTTTGCGCCCGCAAATGCCGCTGAATCCGAGCAAATCATTCCAGGACCTGATTCTCACCCTGCACCAGTATTGGGCAGCCAAGGGCTGCGTGATTTTGCAGCCCTATGACATGGAAGTGGGAGCCGGCACCTTTCATCCCGCCACCACCCTGCGCTCGGTGGGGCCAAAGCCCTGGGCCGCGGCTTACGTGCAGCCCTCGCGCCGCCCCAAGGATGGCCGCTACGGTGAAAACCCCAATCGCCTGCAGCACTATTACCAGTACCAGGTGATCATCAAGCCATCGCCACCGGACTTGCAGGAACTCTATCTCGGCTCGCTTGCCGCCATCGGCATTGATCCCAAGCTCCACGACATCCGCTTTGTCGAGGATGACTGGGAAAGCCCCACGCTCGGCGCTTGGGGCCTTGGCTGGGAAGTCTGGTGCGATGGCATGGAAGTCTCGCAGTTCACCTACTTCCAGCAGGTGGGCGGCCTCGATTGCTTTCCCGTGTCCGGCGAATTGACCTATGGCCTCGAACGCCTCGCCATGTATGTCCAGGGCGTCGACAATGTTTATGACCTGAACTTCAACGGCCTCGAAGGCGCCAAGAAAATTTCCTATGGCGATGTTTTCCTCCAGGCCGAACAGGAATATTCGCGCTACAATTTCGAACACGCCGATACCGCCATCCTGCACCAGCATTTCATCGACGCGGAAAAGGAATGCAAGGCGCTGCTTGCTGCGGGCCTGAAGGACGAGAAGCACGAACTGGCGCTTCCCGCTTACGACCAGTGCATCAAGGCCTCGCACATGTTCAACCTGCTCGATGCCCGCGGCGTGATCTCAGTCACCGAACGCCAGGCCTATATCCTGCGCGTGCGCGATCTCGCCAAGGGCTGCTGCGAAGCCTGGAGCAAAACGGCGGGAGGCCGGGTCTGATGCCTGAACTCCTGATCGAACTTTTCTCCGAGGAAATTCCCGCCCGCATGCAGGCCAAGGCGGCGGAAGATCTGCGCAGCCTCATCACCAACGGTCTCGTCGAAGCAGGCCTCACCTATGAGGGCGCCCAGGCCCACGCCACGCCGCGCCGCCTCGTGCTCTCGGTTGAAGGCCTCAACGCCAAAGCCGCCGACATGCGCGAGGAGCGCAAGGGCCCGCGCACCGATGCGCCAAAGCCCGCCATCGACGGCTTCCTGAAATCCACCGGCTTGAAGCTCGACCAGCTCACGGTTCAGGACGACAAGAAGGGCAAGTTCTATATCGCCACCATCAAGAAACCGGGGCGCGCCGCAACCGACGTGGTGGCAGAACTGCTGCCTGATGTCATACGCAAATTCCCCTGGCCAAAATCCATGCGCTGGGCCTCGGGCCACTTGCGCTGGGTGCGCCAGCT
>JAEUMI010000005.1 GCA_016792825.1 Hyphomicrobiales bacterium | reverse complement strand
CAAGCGTGCCGTCCTCAAACTGCTTCACCGAAAGATTGACCGAAACAAAAAGATGTGACGGCCAGGTGGCGGCGGTCCGCGTTGCCTCCTCGATGACCCATTTTCCAACGGCGTTGATCAGCCCCATCGCCTCGATCACCGGGATGCAGGTCAGCGGCGAAACATAGCCGCCCTTTCCATCGGGAAGGCGCAGCAGGGCTTCAAAGCCCGCACAGGCTCCGCTTTCCGCGTGCAGCAGCGGCTGATAATGAAGTTCAAAGCCGTTCTGCGCCGTTGCCCTGCCGATCAGTTGTTCCAGCGCGCGCCGGGCCCGCATGCCTGTTTCCATATCCTCGGTAAACAGGCGGTAGGTATTCCGGCCATCGGCCTTTGCCTGATAGAGCGCAACATCGGCCTTGTGCAGTGCATCGGCCATTGTGTCGGTTTGCCGATCGACCAAGTAGATGCCGATGCTAAGTTTGCCGGAGATGCTCTTGTTCTCCCTGACAATGGGTTCAGCAGTGTCCCGCATAAGCTGCTCAACCAGTGCCACAATGTCTGATTCACTGCGGCCGGTCAGGGCAAGTATGAATTCATCGCCTCCGGGCCTGGAGGCCACATCGGTCTCACGGCACAGTCCCGTGATGCATGCCGCCACATGTTTAAGGAACTCGTCTCCCGCCTCATGGCCATGGCTATCGTTGATCGCTTTGAAATCGTCCACGTCAAGCAGAACCAAAGCCAGGCTCTTTCCCCGCTCGCCCTCCCGCAGGATGGCATCAAGTTCTTCAGTAAAGCTGGCGCGATTGAGCAACCCGGTCAATGGCTCGTAACGGGCCAGATAATCCACCTGCTGCCGGGCTTCACTGGCCTGCTTGCTGCGCAGAAGATAGGCCATCATCGGAAACCCGAATGTGAGCGCCGCGAAGAACGCGAGACCCATTGAAAGCTTGGCGAAGCTTGACTTCAGCAGAGAGGCCATCTGGGTCTGGTCAATATAGATCTCGACAACGCCACGGACTCCGCCATGGCCGTCCACGATCGGCACAAAGGCTTCAACATAGAGCGGAGGCCGGTTTTTCTTTCCTGTCCCGTCCTTGAGCGAAACATTGCTGTTTCCGGTTTTGAGAACCTGAGCCGCTTTGTCGCTCTGTTCGCGCGCCGTAGCGCCTTCGCTGGCATAAGCGACTTCGTCGGAAACCAGAGTCAGGTGTCCCTGCCGGTCGAACAACTTGAATCGGAACACATCTCCGATTTTGGCGGCCGATGTCACGCGTTCCAGCTGGATGGGGTCGGGCCTGCCTGTCGCGATCAACTGGTTGAGGTTCGGCATTTCTTCAATGAAAAACTTCGCCCACTGTTGCGCCTTCTGTTCGGCGTCAGCTGATACTGAGTGATTCACCGCGTAGTTGATCCCGACGATAACCGCGCCCCACAGCACGATCATGCCCGCAACAGCAAGAATCAATGATCGGCGAATAAGCAACGCGCCCCGCATGCCAGGTGAAACTCCAAAAAACAACACCATGTCGCGGTGGCATGTAAAAACTGTTAAGAGCCGGGCACCCGCGAACTGGGTGAAGCTTTGGCATCTCACGCAAGAAATTCTTTACCACGATGCTGGGCAGCACCGGCGCTGCATGGCTGTGGGTGTGGCGGCAAACATTGCGAAGCTCTTCCTTGAATTCCCTGATGCAACAGCGGGTATTTGAGATTAACCGTGTTTCGTAAGCGGTTCTTTACTACACCACGGGGCGGGTCCGGCAATTGCTGGCAATTCATCCGCAATTAAGTCCCGTAAATTAGCCTGCCGCCATGGCGGAGGAATTCCAGTTGCGAAAGAATCTGATAAAGTGGGATACCGAGGCGCCTCAAAAGAGCGGTCTGAAAACCCTTGAAAGGCTGAATGCCGCCTCGCGGGAATTTCTTGCGCGCGACGAGCAGGGGAAAATTGCCGAACTCACGGCGCAGGCACTGCGCTATGAAACTGCCATCGACAAGATCTCTCAAGGCGTTTGCTTTTTTGATGGCCAGGAGCGGCTTATCCTGTGCAACCGCCGCTACGGGGAAATCTACAAATTGAAGTCCGAGGATTTGATTCCAGGCACAACCTTGCGTGAAATTGTCCAGCGCCGTTTGGAGGTTGGCACTTCCCCAATGTCAGTTGAAGACTATCTCGCCTGGCGCACCTCAATCAATTCCGGCGCCGGAGCATCAAACTCGACCGCGGAACTGAAAGATGGCCGCACCATTCATATTGTCCACCAGCCAATGCCCGATGGCGGCTGGGTGGCCACCCACGAGGACATCACCGAACTCAAGTCCAAGCGCGCCCTGGCCAACGAGCGAATCTCGCTTCAGACCCTGATCGATTGGGTGCCTGAGTACCTGTGGGTGAAGGACACCCAAAGCCGGTTTGTCCTGGTCAACAAGTGTCTGGCCACCGACAATGGGCGGGTAGGGCCAAAAGACATGCTCGGCTTGAGCGATGCTGAAATCCATGGAACCGAGTTGGCACGTGGATTCTTTGAGTCCGAACAGCGTTTGATGCGCACTGGCGAACCAATGATCGACGAGGAGGAACTCATCGTTGATGCGAAGGGCAGCGAAAAATGGCTCCTGTCAACCAAGATTCCTTTGCGGGACGAAAATGATGAAATCTTCGGCCTGGTCGGAATCGCCCGTGACATAACAGAGCGCAAGAGAGCCGACGCGTTGCGCGACGAACAGGCGCAAATCCTCGAATTGATCGCCATGAGTGTTCCCCTGGCCGAGGTGCTCGACCGTCTCATGCGCCTCGTTGAATCGCAACTAGACGGGATATTTGGCTCCGTGTTGCTGCTTGATGAGGATGGAGAGCATCTCCGGCACGGCGCAGCGCCGAGCATGGCTGAAGCATATGTAAAGGCAATTGACGGCGCGTGCATCGGGCCAAAAGTGGGCTCCTGCGGCACTGCCGTTTACCGCCGCGCACCTGTTATTGTGAGCGATATCATGACCGATTCCCTGTGGGAGGACTATCGCGGTTTGGCCTCGCCCTATGGCTATCGCTCCTGCTGGTCCACGCCAATTCTGTCGCATGAAGGCGCGGTGCTTGGCGTTTTTGCGATGTATTCCAATTCGGTGCGGGAACCAACTGCAAATGAGACCCGGCATATCGAGATGACCACTCGAATTGCCGGAATCGCCATCGAGCGCAAACGCGCCGAGGACCAGATCAGGTTTCTCGCTCATCACGATGCGCTGACGAGCCTGCCAAATCGCAGCCTCCTGAAGGACCGCCTGACCCAGGCAATATTGCAGACGCAACGCCACAATCCGTGTGTTTCGGTGATCTTCATTGATCTCGACAATTTCAAGACGATCAATGACAGTCTTGGTCACACCGCGGGCGACGAGCTACTCAAGATTGTTGCCGGCCGCATGGTTGCCTGTGTCAGGTCAACCGACACCGTGGTACGCCTTGGCGGCGACGAATTCGTCATCCTGCTTGTCGACCTGCCCGCGAATCCCGGTGAAATCTCAGCTTACCTTGACAGAATCAGTGCTGCGATCGCCGAGCCCATTTTGCTCGAGGGACGCAGTCTCTATGTAACGTGCAGTATGGGGGTCGCGACCTATCCGAATGATGGCCTCGACCCGGATACGCTGTTGATGAACGCCGATACTGCAATGTACAAGGCAAAGGACGCTGGGCGCGACAGTGTACAGTTCTACACCGCCGAGATGAATGTCAGGGTCCGCGAAAAGCTGGCCCTGCAGCAGGAGATGCGCGATGGCCTGGCGCGCTCCGAGTTTACCCTGCTCTTCCAGCCACAGGTTGATCTGCGCACTGACCGCATTTTCGCCGTTGAAGCTCTGGTGCGCTGGCGGCATCCCGCTCTTGGCCTGCTATCCCCGCTCAAATTTATCCCGTTGGCCGAGGAGACCGGGCTCATCGTGCCACTTGGCGATTGGATACTGCACGAGGCGTGCAGGCGCAACAAAGCCTGGCAAGACGCCGGCCTACCTCCACTCAGAATCTCCGTGAATGTGTCAGCCCGGCAGTTCAAGGAAAAGACCCTGATTGACCGCGTAAACAACGCTCTCCGGGAAAGTGGAATGGCGGCAAACCATTTGGAACTCGAGATCACCGAGGGCCTGATCATGCAGGATGTTGATCAGGCGATAGCCACGATGAAAGAGCTGCAGCACCTGGGCGTACAGTTGGCTATCGACGACTTTGGAACCGGCTACTCCAGTCTCAATGCGCTGAAGAATTTCCCTGTGGCAAGGCTGAAGATCGACAAGTCCTTCATCAAGAACCTCGCAAGCGATGACCGAGACAAGGCAGTGGCCGCAGCCGTCATTTCGCTGGGGCAAAAGCTCAATCTGCGCGTGATCGCTGAAGGCGTTGAAACCGCCGAACAGCTTGCCATTCTGCGCGAAAATAATTGTGATGAAATCCAGGGTTACTATTTCAGCAAGCCCGTCAGCTTTGCGGCCATTGCGGATTTGCTTGCGGATCCCACCCGAAAAATGGCGGTATCCTAACCCTGAGCGTGCCGGAGCCACGGTACATCAGATTACCACTTCATTTGCAGTTACCGCAGCCTCATTCCACTCCAGTCCCACGCCGGGGACATCAGGAATGTGGAGTTGGCTGTTTTTGATTTCGTAGGGCCGCTGCAGTATGGGGTCAGCCCAATTCTGCCACTCCAGCCAGTGTGCCGTCTCGGTCACCCGCAGGACATGCGCGGCCACCTCAGGGTAGAGATGGCTCGACATGGGAATGCCCGCCGTTCCAGCAATGGCCGCCGCTCTGAGCCACCCCGTGACGCCTCCGATTCGCATGAAATCCGGCATCACATAGTCGCAAGCCTTGACCTGCAATGCCCTGTAGAGGTCCCGGGGGCCGTAGAAGTTTTCGCCAATCTGGATCGGCGTCTTCAACTCGGCCGCAAGTTGTGTGAAGCCGTCGAAATTCTCGTAGACAATAGGCTCCTCGATCCAGGCAAGGCCCGTGTCGTCAATCATATGGCACCGCTGCAGGGCCTCGCCGAGGTGGAGGCCCTGGTTGAAGTCGACCATGAGCTCCATGCCATCCCCGACGGCCTTGCGGACGGCCAGTATGGTTGCGAGATCGTCTGCCGGGCGCTCCCGCCCCAGGCGCAGCTTGAGGCCGGTGAAGCCGCCCTCTTCCCGCAATTCAAGCGCCTCGGCCGCCACTGCCGCAGGTTCCTTGAGCCAGAGGCCGTTGCTGTTGTATGCCTTGACCGGCCCGATTGATCCGCCGAGGAGAACGCAAAGCGGCATTCCGGCGGCCTTTGCCAGTGCATCCCAGGCCGCCATATCCAGCCCCGACGCGGCAATCATGGACATGCCCTGATAGCCAACGAAATGCAGTGACTTCCGCGCCAGTTCATACAGCCTGATGGGAGAAACCGCTTGCCCTTTGAGCATCTCCCCGAAATCATGAAGTGCCGGGATCAAATACTTCATCGCCCTGGCCGTGTAGGGTTCGAGGTAGCTCCGGCCGACGATGCCTTCCTCGGTGTAAAAATCGATGAGGATAAGTGGCCAGTCAGAAATAGTTGCGATGCGCGCAACGATCGGCCTCTCCAGCTTCAGCACCACGGCCCGGGCGCGGAGGCTCTTGAACGTTAGTGAGGCGTGTTGCATGTCGTGCACCCCGGTTCAGGATGAAGTAGTTTGCGGTTCACCACGATGTAATACGCCCTGTTGATTTAAGACAAGAGGGTCGGTCTGAGCGGGAAGCTGGACCACCTGGATCCACGGGCTCGGCGCGGGCGAGCCCCAATTCACAGCGTCTACGTGGTGACCGAGAGCCGCTCAGGCTCTTCACAAATATTGCGGCTCAGAAGCGGCGGCTGAAGGAGGATAGCGGCCTGCCGGCTGTTATCGGCGTCCGGCGGCGCCTCGGGCGCTCTGCCGAAATACAGGGAATTTACAGGGAAAACTTAAGTGAGCAGCGGTACGAAAGCATACTGCCGTCCATATAGAAATAGGAATAAATACATATTCATCATCCAGTTATGTCTGCTTGAGCCGGCCGGCTTGCAATTTCAACTATTTTTTCAGTTGGCAGGCGGCTGAGTCACTTTGACTCAGCTGATCGAAAAATCTAGTGAAAGGGCTCGCCTTTTAATCTCTAATTGCTTTTTAAGAATTCTGAATTACTCCTCTTCCTCACATACAGGACTTGCACGGATTCCGGGAAGTTCATATGTGAATGCAGCTTGCTCCATTGTGGGCAGGGTAATTAAAGAAGACCAATCAATGAAGTAATCGCGAGAATTTCGCGAAAGAAGCAGGCGTCCTGTCGCGCACCTAGTTGCTGCTCAGGTCAATCAATACGGGGTTCGGAAGCCAAAGAGCACGAACCAATCAATCAAGAATTATTCGCTGCCCCACTGAGCTCATGGCCATGAGTGAAGTCACGCAGTGGAATGGGTGTCCGAGCTTCGGCTCGGCGCCAATTAAATGAAACCGGCTGCGGTTCACTCATGAAGTTGGAGGCGCAGCTCTACCCCTCAACCGCCGCGATGCGGCAAACTTATGAGTTATGCTATGAAGAAGAAAAACATTTCTGCAAAGGCCAAACTGGTTGACGGTAATGCCACTGACAGCGAGGCGACTGGCTATGGCAAACCGCCCCAAGCAAACCGGTTCAAACCGGGAAAGTCCGGGAACCCCCTGGGTCGGCCGCTGGGGTCCAAGAACCATCCGCCTCTTTTCGGCGCAGAACAGCTGAAATCGACTTTCCTCGCTGAGCTCAACGGAGAAATTGTGATCTCCGATGGCAAGGCAAATGTCACGCAGCCAGTGCTAGCCGCGATCTTGCAAGCCCTGATTGGGAAGGCAATCTCTGGTAATATTCGCGCGGCGCAACTTGTTTTCGAGATGGCCCGCGGCATCGAAAGTGAACATCGGAAAGAATACGAGCGGTTCGTACGCTATGCCATGGTGTACTTGCAACTCTGGGGGGAGTTTCTCGATCATGCCAGGAAATTCAATGTCCAGATTGAGGAACCCATCCCTCATCCCCGCCAGTTCGTCATTGACAGCGAAACGGGCATCCTAACCATCAGGGGACGTGTGATGGAAGGGGAAGCGGAAAGCGATGATGTTGACCACGACAAGGCGATGTATTCCCAGGCCGTGGCCCGCCGGTTCATGGCTACCATGACATTGCCGCCCGGCCACGATATCCGGCACTACATTCGCGAATAGATAACAAACGGGGAAGCCGCAAACATACATTTTGCGGCTTCCCGCAGCCATGACTAGCCAGCGGTTTATAAAATGAAACAGCTACGGGCGGGCCGGGCGCATAAGGTGGTCCAAGCCGCACCAATTGAGGGCACGCGCCACCGAAGGCTTCGCCCCAGAGACCTGCAGCAACCTATTGTTACGGAGC
>JAEUMI010000339.1 GCA_016792825.1 Hyphomicrobiales bacterium | reverse complement strand
GGGCAGCGCCGACGGCCAAGACCTGGTGGTCGACAAGGCTGAAGTCAAAGTGGCCCAGGAGGCACTTAAGAAGCTCAACTATGAACCCGGCCCCGTTGACGGCGTGTTCGGGCCCGCAACATTTTCCGCCATCGAACTGTTCCAGGAGGACAGCGGCCTGAATGTGACAGGCGTCCTGAGCCGCAACACGTTCCAGAACGTCACGCGGGCCCTGAACTTCGCGGACAAGAAACCGGTGAGCACGGTGCATATGCTCAATTGGCCAGACTACATGAACCCGGACACCCTGAGCAATTTCGAGAAGGAAACCAATATCCGGGTCATTCACGAGGTTTTCGAAAATTCGTCGGATACCAAGGACCTGCTGCTTCAGGGCTCCGACAGATATGATGTAATCGTCCAGGAAGGGGCGCAAATGCGCCAGGTCCTGGAAGGCGATAACGCCGTTGAAGTGCTCGAGCGGGCAAAGCTGCCCAATGCGGAATACCTTGATCCGGCGGCGCTCGCCTATACCGGCGTTCTTGATCCCGGCAACAAGCATTCGGTTCCCTACATGTGGGGCACGGTGGGGCTCGGGGTGAACAAGGAAAAGGTTCAGGCGATCCGGCCCGACGCGCCGCTCAACTCGCTGGCCCTCATACTCGACCCGGCGATTGCCGCCGACATGGCGAAATGCGGCATCGCGCTGATCGACGAGCCGATCAACGTCATCCCGGCCATGGTTACCTATCTGGGCGGCGACATGAAGAACATCGGCATCACCGACCTCGAAGCGGTTGACCAAGCGTTGTCGCAAGTGTCCGCCCATATCAAGGTGGTTTCGACCGACAGCTACATCAACAGCCTGTCGGAGGGAAAATATTGCGTGGCCTGGGGCTATTCCGGCGACATTTTCTTCGCCCGCGACCTGGCAAAGGAAAGCAACGCCGGCACCATCGTCTATAATGTTCCCAAGGAAGGCAGCCAGCTTTGGTTCGACCTGCTGGTCATTCCCAGCAAGGCGCGGAACAAGGACGCGGCCTACCAGCTGGTCAACTACATCCTGAAGCCCGAGGTGGCGGCGGCCAACACCAACTTCCTGCAGTATGCCAATGCGGTGGTGAACTCGGCGCCATTCATTGAACCCGAACTGCTGAAAGACCCCGGGCTCTATCCACCAAAAAGCGTGCTGAAGCGGCTTACGGTGCAGCCGCCCATGGCGCTGAACGTCGAGGTGGAAATGAAGCGCATCTGGTCGCGGCTGAGCAAGGAGTAAAACCGCCGCGCCAGGCAAGACGCCTTGCCCGACTTCCGCTATCAAGGATGCCATGAAAGATATCATGATCAGGGATGCGGTTGAGGGGGATGCGCGGGCTTTGGCGGAGGTTTGCGTCATGGCCGGGCATGGGGTGATGGAGCTGTTCTATGAAGGGCTGGTTCCGGGCAAGTCGGTGATCGACTGCGTGATGACGCGGCGCATCCTTGACCGGGACAGCTTTGCGACCTTCAGGCGGTGGCGGGTTGCGACGGACGGCGCGGGGCAGATCCTGGGGGCGATGAACAGCCTGCCGCACAAGGCGCTGATGAGCGCGCCGGACGATCCGCTGCTGGATGAAGCGAAGATG
>JAEUMI010000154.1 GCA_016792825.1 Hyphomicrobiales bacterium | reverse complement strand
GAGCTACTGAATATTCGGTCCTCAGGCTTTCGATTACTTCCGCACTGCTCGTCAGAAGCGTTGCCCCTTCCTTGATCAGCTTGTTGGTGCCCTCGGCGCGGGGATCAAGCGGTGATCCCGGCACCGCAAAGACATCGCGCCCCTGTTCCCCGGCAAGCCGCGCCGTGATCAGCGAGCCTGAGCGCAGGGCGGCTTCCACAACGATAATGGCCCGCGACATCCCCGAAATGATGCGGTTGCGGCGGGGAAAATGTTCAGCCCGTGGCACCGAGCCGGGCAGCATCTCGGTCAGCAGCAGGCCCTTCTCGCCGATGGATCTTTGCAGCTCGGCATTTTCCGGTGGATAGATATTGTCAATGCCGCCGGCAATGACCGCCGCTGTCCGCCCTTGCGCTGCGGCTTCATGGGCCGCCGTGTCAATGCCGCGCGCCAGTCCAGATACAACGAGGAATCCTTCTTCGCTGAGATCAGCCGACAATTGCCGGGCAAATTTCCTGCCCCCGGCCGAAGCATTGCGCGCTCCGACGATGGCAACACATTGAAGCGCCGCCAGAGCAGTATTGCCCTTCACGCAGAGCAGTGGCGGCGCGCCCGGAATGTGATAGAGCAAGGGCGGATAGCCTGCCTCTCCCGCGACCACGAACGATGCTCCCAAGTCACGCGCCTGTTCCATGACGGCTTCCGCGTCTTCTAGCGAAAAAATTCGGATGGGACGGGACAAGCCGCCTTTTACCGAGAGCTCAGGCAAAGCCTCCAAGGCCGCGGCAGCACTCCCATAGCGGCCGATCAGCTGCCGGAATGTCGCGGGCCCGACGTTTTCACTCTGGCTGAGCCGGATCCAATCGCGTCGCTGCGTCTGGTCCAGCAGCTGCATGGCTCAGGTTCTTTTTTGAAGATCGATCTTAGGCTCTTCGCCCTTCATCAATCTTGCGATATTGGCGCGGTGCATAGTCCAGATGACAACTGCTATGATGACCGTCGAAAGTATTAGTTCGGTGGTGCATCCAAGAAGATAAGCCCACAACGGCGTAAGCGCCGAAGTAACAAGTCCGGCTAGTGATGACATGCGGAAGGCGAAAGCAAGCGCAAGCCAGAGGGCGATAAATATGAGTCCAAGCGGCCAGAATAAGCCGAACAGCACGCCAAGGCTTGTGGCCACCCCCTTGCCACCCTTGAAATCAAGCCAGACCGGAAAAATATGCCCGGCCATGGCCGCAAGCCCCGCGATCATGCCTGCCTGCGGGCTGCCATAGTAAGTGAGCAGCAACACCGGCACCGCGCCTTTGAGCCCGTCAAGGAACAGCGTGAGCGCCGCGATCATCTTGTTGCCCGTGCGCAGAACATTGGTGGCCCCGATGTTTCCAGAGCCGATGCTTCGCACGTCTCCAAGTCCCGCGGCCCGGGTGAGCAGAAGGCCGAAGGGAATGCTGCCACAGACATAACCGAAGAGAACGGCAAGAAACGAGGTCATGATTCAGCGAGCGTATGCGTAAACCGTGCGCCCTGCAACGACCGTTTCGATGACCCGGCCTTCGAGGGTACGGTCTTCCTGCGGAGAGTTCTTGGAGCGTGAGCGCAGCTTGGTTTCGTCAACTGTCCAACTCATGGTGAGGTCAAGGAGTGCGAAGTCAGCGGGTGCCCCCGGCGCCAAGCGTCCTGTTTCCAACCCCAGAATGTCGGCGGGCTTTGACGACATCGCTTCAATCAGTCGCCCTAGGGGCATGTTTTCATTATGGTAAAGTCCGACGGCGGCCGACAGCATGGTTTCCAGCCCGATGGCCCCGAAAGCCGCTTCGGCAAACGGCAGGCGCTTTGTGTCAGCGCTTTGCGGATCATGCGAGGACACGATCACATCGATGGTTCCGTCGGCCACTCCGGCGACAAGGGCCCGTCTGTCATCCTCCGTGCGCAACGGCGGCGAAAGCTTGAAGAAGGTTCGGTAGGCGCCAATGTCGTTTTCATTGAGCGTCAGGTGGTGGATCGAGACCCCGCATGTTACCGGCAGGCCCCTGGCCTTGGCCCTGCGAATGAC
>JAEUMI010000163.1 GCA_016792825.1 Hyphomicrobiales bacterium | reverse complement strand
CGGCGACTGCGGAGCGCGCGCGGATGCGAGACGGTGGATCAAATCATTACCGCCGGCGGGAATTTCACCCACGTCATAGCCCGCCTCCTGCATGGCTTTCAGCATGGCGATGGTGCTGGCCGGCGTGTCATAGCCCACGCCGTTGGCGATGCGGCCATCACGGTTTGGGTAGTTGGCCAGGATGATCCCTACCTTGCAATTGATGGTTTCGCGGTGGCGCAGGATGATCCAGTTCGCCGCGAGGTCCGCCACAAACTCAACCCGGTCGGCCAAAGGCTTGTAAGTCACGACGCGGCATTGGGTGGGCTCGTGGTAAAAGCTGTCGCTCTTGAAGGAGATGGCGCGGGAATGAATGCGGCCATCGAGTTCGGGGAGCACCACGTTCATGGCAAGGTCGCGGGCACCCAGGCCTTGCGGGCTGGCGCGCCAGCTTTCCTCCGACACGGTCCCGAGAACAACCTGCAGCACCGGGCAATCATATTGCGAAAGGGGATCACCGCCGCCGCCCGACGTGGCCGCGAACGAGGTGGCGTTGAGCAGCAGGCTGGGGGAATGCCCGGCAAGAGTCTCGTGGATGAAATCGGTGCTGGCCTTGTCCTTGAGGCTCGAGACAAAAATGCCGACACAGCCAAAGCCCCGTTTTGCAAGGGCGTCAATCAGGGCATCGATGGGCGCGGTCTGGCCGCCTTCAAGCACGGAGCGGTAGAAGATCAGTCCGGTCATCTGCTTGCCGGCGGTGCTGCGGTAAATGCCATTGCTGGGTGGCGCTTCGGCGGGCGCGGGAATTTCGGTTCCTTCAAGCAGGTGCCGGCAATAGCCGAGAAACTTGGCGGCATTGAACTGGCCGCCGGCCACCAGGTACTGGCGCAGGCGCTCGCAATCCTGCAGCGGCAGGTTCGAACGCGAGGTGAGATCGGGATCAGGCTGGGAATCGCCGGGCAGGACGACGAGCTTGATGTCGTTGTCCTTGGCCAGCGCCTCGATCTGCTCGAGGCCGTAGGGCCAGTAGCTGGCGCCGCCGAGCAGGCGCAGCACAATCAGCCGGGCCAGGCTCAGGGTTTTGTCGAGATAAAGGTCGACGGAAAAATTATGCTGGAGGTGGAGGAAATTGGCGAGACGCAGGGTGGGGTATTTTCCGGTGTCATAGGCCCGTGCCAATGCGGCAATCTCGCTGTCGGCGGCACTCAGCACCACGATATCGGCGGGTGACTGCTTGAGGTCGACCGCTTCTGCCGCCCCGTCAATCACGCCACTTGTCGTGGCGAGGAGGTGCATCAGCCCTGAAGGGCCGCAGTGATCGCCTGCTGGTCCATGCCTTTTACGCCGATCACCACAAGTCTGGTGGCGCGGTTCTCACCACTTTTCCAGGGCCTGTCAAAATAACTGTTCATGCGGGGTCCTACGGCCTGAATCAGCAACCGTGACGAGGAGCCTACAACATTGGCGAAACCCTTCAATCGCAAAATCGTGCTGTCGGCGATCACCTCGGCGATGCGCCTCTGCAGCGCGCCGCGGTCCTTCACATCGGGAAGGGCAACGGTGAAGCTGATGAAATCATCATGGTCGTGCTGCTCCTCGCCTTCCATTTCGTGATGCGAAAGCCGGTTGCCAATGTCGCCCTCTGCGGCGGAACCAAGGCCAAGCAGGGCCTTGATGTCGAGTTTGCCATGCTCGCTCAGCAGGATGCGGGTGCCCTTGCGGATCTGCCCTTCGATGTCGGCGGTGACATCGAGGGTTTCCTCGTCGTCGAGCAGGTCAGTCTTGTTGAGGATCACCATGTCGGCGCAGTTCAACTGATCCTCGAACAACTCCTCGATGGGGTTTTCATGCTCGAGCTTGGGATCGGCCTGGCGCATGGCCTGAATGGTGGCCTCGTCGTCGGCATAGCGGTCCTCGGCGAGGGCCTTGGCATCAACCACGGCCACCACGCCATCAACGGTGACGCGGGCGGAAATCTCCGGCCAGCTGAAGGCGCGGATGAGCGGCTGGGGCAGGGCAAGGCCCGAGGTTTCGATCACGATGTGATCGATGGGCGTTGCACGGTCGAGGAGCTTTTTCATGGTCGGGACAAAATCATCGGCCACGGTGCAGCAGATGCATCCGTTGGCGAGTTCGATGACATCTTCCTCCTTGCACAGAGCATCGCCGCAGCCTTTCAACACTTCGCCGTCCACGCCCACATCGCCAAACTCGTTGATGATCAGGGCGATTCTGCGGCCATTTGCATTCTCCAGCATGTGGCGGATGAGGGTGGTCTTACCGGCTCCGAGGAAGCCGGTAATGATTGTCGCGGGAATTTTTCCGGGGATCATGACGCGTAAACATCCTTGCCGAATTTTTGCAGGGCCAAGCCGAGGAAAAGGCCGATCAGGCACCACAACACGGCGGATGCGGCGATGGTGTTGGCGGCAAAGCTTGCGGCAAGGCCGGCGGGCACCGCCGTATCATGGGTGAGCGGCTGGGGCGCACCAATGATGTGGGGCAGGGCGATAAGCGCCACGGCGGCGGCGAGCCAGACAAGTTCGCGCCGGGTGGCAATCAGGAATATCCCGATCCCCGAAGCGATGATCGTTGCCAGCCACCAGACCTGGCGGGACACGAGATCGGCAGCGGGCATTCCCGGCAGTTCAGGCGAAAGCCCGGCGCCGGGCGCCACGGTCACGGCCAGAAACCCGCAGATCCCCCAGATCAAGCCGTTCTGCGGCGTGATGGGAATCCCGGTGAGCAATGAAAGGCCGGCCAGCAGAAGGGCAAAGCCCGCTCCGGCGATCACTGATGAGAGGGTCGTCGACAGGGTCCGCGGCCAGCCATCGGCGGGGGTCCATTCCTCTTCGCCATGGTCATGGGCAGCTGGTGCCGCTGCGGCAGGCGCTGCCGGATCTGTTGTTGCCGCCGCTCCATGATCATGGGCGGGAGCCGTTTCGTATGCTTCCGCGGCGATAATCAAGGGGGTAGTCTGCACATGCTGAACACCGCCATAGATCAAGCCAGCCGCCATTCCCGCGATAAGTGCCGCGAGCACAAGCCTTCCAATCATGATTTTGATCCCTGATTTTTAGTGGCAGGGAAAGCCGATGGAGTGGCGCGTGTCGTGGGCCGCGTTGTGGGCGGCGCTCATGGGCGACATGCCCACGAGGAACACGAGCACAGCGCCGACAAACAGGCAAACCGCGCCTGCGGTCACGCGCTGCGAAACGCTAAGAGATTGGGCAGATGATTTTACAATGGCCATGGACACCCTCCGTGCGACCGATTTCATTTGGGGCTTTCACCCCGGTTCTTCGCGCGGCAGGTCTCCTGACTTCGCGGGTCGCTGGCTTTATGCGGGCCTTCCCGGTTTCCCAGTGGCATAGTTCGCATCAAGCCTCGCCGCTTACAGTTGCGGGGGCAGTCACGGTTTTGGCCCCATTTGGGTCGTCCGCACCGTGTTCCCTGTTAGGCTCTTCACCGTTTGGTTTCTGAGCACCGAGCCGTTCTGTTGTGCCAGTTGGGGCCGTGCCACGTCAACTTGATTCTAGATCCAGAGGCTCAGCATTGTGCCGGCAGCGCCGGAAACGGGATCGGTATCGGGCCTTGCGACCTTGGCAATGCGCGCCCTGATGGCGGACTTATCGGGCTCACCGGAGCGCATGAGATCGTATTTCGAACCGGGCGGATAGGCGCCAATGACGAGAAGATCGGGACCTGACGAGAGCCGCTTGTGGCCGGTGCCGGCAGGGAGGAGCAGGGCATCACCGGCGCTGGCGGTGAGAATTTTGCCGGACTTGCCGCCGAACTGCACGGTGGCTTGGCCCCTGGCGATGCCAAGAACTTCATGCGTGGTCGAGTGATAGTGGGTGAAAGAATAGATGCCGTTATGCCATGCCACGGGCCAGCCATTGCGCCCGAACAGCTCATCAAAGGCATTTTCGGACGATAGCAGGGTCTCGGGTGCAATTGCCCGCGCATAGACAATCATCGGCCAGCGGGGATGGTTGGGAACATCGCCGTCGTCAGGAAAAGACAGGGCATCGGTGGGCATTTTCATCGTTCTCCGCGTGCTTTAGGTATATAAGAGTCCGAGACCGGGCGGGAGACCCGGTCAAGCTTTTGAAATTGCAAGAGTAAATAGAATTCTGGCGTCCGTCCTTGGCAAATTGGGAGGGTTGAGCTATATTGAACATGTATTCAATATAAATGGAACCGAACATGAATATAGCCGCTAACGTCCGGGTGAAACTTGACGACGACAAACGGGGCGGCTTGCCGAACTGGACATACACCAGCCCGGAATTCCTCGAGATCGAGAAGGACGAACTGTTCCGCAAGACGTGGCAGATTGCCTGCCATGTGAGCGATGTTCCCAATATCGGCGACTATTTCAGTTTCGATCTGGTGGGCGAACGGGCGCTGATCGTGCGCGGCAAGGACAATCAGGTGCGGGCTTTCCACAATGTCTGCCGGCATCGCGGCAGCCGGGTCGTGGCGGCCGAACGCGGCACCTGCAAATCGGCCATCGTCTGTCCTTTCCATGGCTGGTCCTACAATCTGGACGGATCCCTGCGCGCCGTGCCCCAGGCCAAATCTTTACCCAAGCTTGATCCGGTCGAGCATGGCCTGCCGCCGGTTGATTTCGAAATCTGGCACGGCTTCGTGTTCGTGCGCTTCGTGCGCGGCGACCAACCCTCGGTGGCACATATGATGGCGCCGCATGAGGACGTCATCGGCCGTTACCGGATTGCCGAGACGAAGCCTTACGGCAAGATGATCACGCAGAAAATGCCGGTGAACTGGAAATCGGTGCGCGACGTGGACAATGAGGGCTACCATGTGCCGGTGGCCCATCCGGCGCTGCAGGATCTCTATGGCAATGGTTATGTCGATGAGAGCGTGGGCTTTGGCATCACGCGTTCAACCGGCGTGTTCAATGACAGCCGCGACCGTTACTGGAGCGTGCGGAACTACAAGAAGATTCTCGCACCGATGGCGCATTTGCCGGAAGCCAACCAGAAGGCCTGGTATTATTACGGGATTTTTCCCAACATGGTGTTCATGCTCTATCCGGACATGGTGGGCTTCTATCAGGAATTCCCGGTGGCCGTCGACAAGACGATCCAGCGCTTTTCCTATTACGCGCTGGACGATGAGCGCCGCGAGACGAAACTTTCGCGCTATCTCGCCGAGCGCATCGACAAGCTGACAGGGATGGAAGACACACAGCTGATCGCCTGGTGTTTCGAGGCGCTGCAGTCGTCCGGTTACAAGGGGCTCATTCTCTCGGACCTGGAAAGCGGCGTCAGGGCCTATCACGACATGCTGCGCCAGGTGGTTCCGGTTGTGGGGCTTGAGAAGCCGCCGGTTCCGGGCGCCCTTGCAGAGACCAACAAGGTCCTCAGGGATGCCATACCGCCGCTGCCCTGGGGCCGCTAAGTCCGTAAAGTTTTAGGAGTTCCCTCGCGTTTTGCAGGGGACAGGGACGTCAACAGGGTTGAACCGACTCCGGCCTTGGGTTACCTAGGTCGCAACCCACCTTGAGCAATGAAGACGAATCAGGCGGCAATTCCAAGGTTGGCCAAGGAGTCTTTATGTCCGCGCAGAAGCAATCCAGAGGTGAGATCGCAGCGGTCTTGCTGGCAAGCCGCGCGGCTTTCGCATCAACGGCGCTTTTCAGCTGCCTGGTGAACATTCTGATGCTGACCGGGCCGCTGTTCATGCTGCAGGTCTATGACCGGGTGCTGACGTCCGGCAGCGTGCCGACGCTTGTGGCGCTCACCGGCATCGTGATGGCGCTCTACGCCTACTACGGATTCCTGGAATATCTGCGGGCCCGCATCCTGGTGCGGATCGGCCGCCGGGTCGAGGAGAAACTGCGCGACCGGGTTTTTGATTCCATGGCTGAACATTCGCTGCGCCGCACGCAAGGAATCGGCGGCCAACCGATCAACGATCTGGCGACGATCCGCCAGTTCCTTTCGGGGCAGGGGCCTTTCGCCTTTCTCGACATGCCATGGGTTCCCATTTACCTGCTCGTCATCTTCCTGATGCACTGGGTGCTCGGGGTCGCGGCGGTTATTGCGGCGGTTGTCATTTTCATTCTGGCGGTCTGGTCGGAAAAGGCAACGCGCGGGCCGCTGGCGGAAGCCAATTCGGCCATCGTCAAGTCATCGATCATGACGGATGAAAGCCGGCGCAATTCAGAAGCGCTGCATTCGCTCGGGATGCGCGGCGCCATTCGCAAGAAATGGTCCGACATGCAGCAACTGGCGCTGGACCACCAGACCATCGCCAATGATGTGGGCGGCAGCCTCAGCGCCGCATCGCGGGTTTTGCGCCTCATGGTGCAGTCGGGCATTCTGGCGCTTGGCGCCTATCTGGCGCTCCAGCACGAGATTTCAGCGGGTGCGGTGATTGCCGCATCGATCATCATGGGCCGGGCGCTGGCACCGGTCGAACAGGCGGTTGCCAGTTGGCAGCAGTTCCTCGGTTTCCGCAAGGCGATCGAGCGGCTGGGTATCATCCTGGCCTCGGTTCCAGCGGTAGCGCACCGCATGAAACTTCCCGCACCCAGTGGAAAGCTTGAGGTTGAAAACCTCATTGTGCAAATGGCAGGCACGGAAAAACCGGTGCTTCATGGCATCACCTTTTCGGTGGAGCCGGGAAAGGGCATCGGGATTATCGGGCCCACCGGTGCCGGCAAGTCAACCCTGGCGCGGGCCCTTGTCGGCGTCATGCCGATTACGCGCGGCACGGTGCGCCTGGACGGCGCCACCCATGACCAGCGCGACATTGACGAGGCGGGCAAGCTCATCGGCTACCTGCCCCAGGACATCCAGTTGTTTGACGGCACGGCGGCGCAGAATATCGCACGTTTTGAAGTGGGGGCCGATCCCACGAAGATCGTGCAGGCAGCGCAGCTTGCCAATGTCCATGACCTCATCATGCGGCTGCCGATGGGCTATGACACGCCCCTGGGTGAGAACGGCGCCAGGCTTTCGGCTGGCCAGCGGCAAAGGGTGGCCCTGGCGCGCTGCCTCTATGGCGATCCGGTATTGTTTGTCCTGGATGAACCAAATTCCAATCTTGATGCCGAAGGCGAAGCCGCCCTTGACCGCGCCATTCGCGTGTCGATGGAACGGGGCGCTTCGGTGGTGGTTATCGCGCACCGGCCAAGCGCGCTTGCGTCAATCCAGCAAATCCTGGTCCTGAGCGAAGGCCGGACCGTGGCACTGGGACCGCGCGACGAAATCCTGAAGAGAGTGCTGAACCGGCCGACGACGGGCGAGGCCAGGCCAGCGCCGCCGCCCGCCAAACCAACTTTGATTCAGGCGCACTAGGCGATGAAAGCGATCAACACCAATTCCTCGCTGCGGCGCTTTCAGATTGTGGGTTTCCTGTCGGTACTGCTCATGGTTGGCGTGGTGGGAGGCTGGGCGAACTTTACGCACCTGAATGGCGCGGTTATTGCGCCCGCCACGATCATGGTCGAAACCTATTCCAAGAAAGTTCAGCACAAGGAAGGCGGCATTGTCGGCGAGATCCGGGTCAAGGATGGCGACCGGGTTGAAATCGGACAGGCACTGGTGGTGCTCGACAACACCGAAACCAAATCCGAGCTGGCCATTATCGATGGCCTGCTGGACGAGGCGCTGGCCAAACGGGCGAGGCTTGAAGCGCAGCGCGACCTCTCTTCCGTGATCGTCTTTCCGGCAGAGATTCTGGCGCGGGCAAACGAGCCGGGTGTTGCCGCCATCATGGCCGGCCAGACCAAACTTTTCAATGCGCGCCTGCAGGCGATTGCCGGCAAGAAAGAGCAGCTGAACCAGCAAATTGGCCAGTTGACGGAGCAGATCGGCGGCCTGGAATCGCAGCGCGTTTCCAAGGAAAAGCAGTTGACCCTGATCAGCGCTGAACTCACCGATCTGAAAGACCTGCAGACCAAGGGGCTCGTCCCGGTGAGCCGCGTCATGGCGATGGACCGTGAAACGGCGCGGCTTGATGGCGAACGTGGCGAACTGGTGGCCAGCAAGGCCTCGGCGGAAGCACGCATTGCCGAAGTGCGCGTGCAAATCCTGCAGATCGACGAAGAGGACCTGTCTCAGACGCTCACCGAGCTCCGCGAAATCGAGGGCAAGGTTGCCGAATTGAAGGAGCGCAAGCTCGCCGTGGCGTCGCGGCTTGAGCGGATGGTAATCAAGTCGCCAATCACCGGCGATGTTTACCAGCTTGCGGTTCACACCGTTGGCGGGGTCATCGGGCCGGGCGAACCCCTGATGCTCATTGTTCCGGAAGCCGATGAGCTTATCCTGCAGGCCCAGGTCATGCCGCAGGATATCGACAAGGTGCGCACCGGCCAGATTGCCCATATCCGCTTTCCCGCCTTCAACTCCCGGCTGACGCCTGAGGTTGCCGCCGAGGTGACGCAGATTTCCGCCGATACCAGCCGGATCGATGCGAGCTCGCCACCGTTCTACTCGGTGCGCCTGATGATCTCGGCCACGGAGCTAGCAAAGCTTGGCGACAACAAGCTGAAGCCCGGCATGCCGGCGGAAGCCTTCATCCAGACGGAAGCGCAGACACCGATGACCTACTTCCTGAAGCCGCTCACGGACCAGTTCGCCCACGCCTTGCGCGAGGAGTAGCCCGGCAACGGAGTTTTAACCCTAACGGCCTATTACTGACGGGATGAGTGTCCGTCGTGTAATCCTTGCGTCTGTTAGTTCCGCGTTTCTCGCTGCATGTGTGGCTGCATCCGGTCCGGCATTCGCCAACGCCGAAAAGACCAATGAAATCATCGCTGAACAGGCCTATCAGGCGCTGGCGGCGGGAGACCAGAAAACAGCGATAAGCGCCTATACGCAGGCGATTGAATCCCAGGATTTGCCGACGGAAGGGCTGGCGAATGCCTTGCTCAATCGCGGCCTTGCTTATCAACAGTTGGGTGAGCACCAGGAAGCCATCGATGATTACACCGCGGCGCTGCGCCTTGATGCGATGAGCGCCGAAATGCGGGCAACGGCCCTGTATAACCGGGGCCTGAGCCAGCAGAAATTGCCGAACCTTTCGGCCGCGGTTGAAGATTACACCAGCGCGCTGTTCCTCGACCCCAGTTTTGCCCATGCCTATTATGGCCGCGGCAACGCGTTGCGTGAAAGCGGACAGTTCCTCTTTGCCCTGTCGGATTATGAAAAAGCCACGCGCTATCATCATCCGAATGCGGCCAACGTGTTCTATGCGGAAGCCCTTACCTATGAGAGCCTGAAGCGGCCAAACGAGGCGCGGAAGTCCCTGGAGCGGGCCGTTGCCGCCAATCCGCGGTTCAAGCCGGCGGTTGACAAGCTTGCCACCTTGCAGGGCAGTGTTATTGCCAAACCTACTGCAGTTGCGGCTGTCGGGGGTGGCCAGGTCACGGTTCGGAAGCCAGATTTGCCCCAGGCAGTTGAGCCAAGTCCGGCTTTGCTGGGCGAGACGGAGAGCGATCCAATCCTAACCGCGGCGGTGAGCGTGCCGGCCGCGATACCTGCCAAGATCGTTGACCGGGTGCCGGTCGTGGAAGAAAAAATCGTTGCAATTGAAGTAGTTGAGGATGATGCCGCGCCGGCGGCCGTTGACCCCGTGGTCGAGCCTGCCGTTGCCGAAGTTAGCGAAACCTCTGAAGAAGAAACCCCCGCTGCACCAGTCCTGGAAGGCTGGAGCGTGCAGGTGGCTTCAGCTACGAGTGAGGACGGGGCCTGGTCGACGTGGAAGAAGATGAAGGCCAAGCACGCATCGCTTGCGGCCGCGAAACCAGTGGTGGTTCGCGCCGATCTCGGCACCAAGGGCATTGTCTACCGGGTGCGCCTGCCCGGCTTCGAGGACCAGAATGCGGCCAAGAAGAGCTGCACGAAGCTCAAGTCCAGCGGCGTTTCCTGTTATGTGAGCAAGAGCAACTCCTGATCCCATAGTTGAAGTTCCATCACCGCTGGCGCGCAGTATTTCGTCAAAATGGAAAGGTGAATCGCACCTCCACTTAAGGCGTTTGCTTTACGCGGGTTAGGCCCCGCGGAGCCCGTAGCGTGACAGTCGACTATTCCGATCTGATGAAACCCTGGTATGAGCGATTGCTGGCGCCGCAGCCGCCAGCACCGGAGGTGCCTGGCAGGCATAGCGAGGCGGAAGAACTGAGCGTTGCCGACGCCCATCAACGCGCCACCCACAGCCTGCGCCTTGAGCTTCTGGGGCGGATTCTGGCGCAGTCTCCCGAATTCTTCGAGCACCTCATCATCGATGTCATGCTGGCCATGGGCTATGGCGCAAGGCGGCGCGATCTGGCGCGGCGGCTGGGGCGCAGAGGCGATGGCGGCGTCGACGGGGTGGTGGAGCAGGATGAACTGGGACTCGACGTCATCTATCTGCAGGCCAAGCGCTACAAGCTGGGTTCGCCGGTGCCGGTCGCCGATGTCAGGGATTTTGCCGGCACCCTTGAGGCGCATCATGCGGGCAAGGGCGTGTTTGTCGCCACCAGCCAGTTCACCAGGGCGGGGCGCGATTTTGTTTCCCTGCTGTCACGGCGCATCGTGCTGATTGATGGCGAGAAGCTGACCGGCCTGATGATCCGCCACAACATCGGCGTCAAGGTACTGGAGACATTTCAGTTCAAGCGGCTGGATGGCGATTATTTTTCACCGGCATCGTTCAAGTCGCGCACGGCTGAAACAATCTCGGCTTCAAGCCAGCCGCGCAGGAAGCCTTCCGAAAATTGATCAAGTTTCATCGTTTCGCCGCGCGCGGCGGCATCGATTGCAACGGCCTCTTCGCGTCCCAGCATCCGGAAGCGTGATGCCAAACCCTGGCGCCAGACCAGCAGCTCCTGCGGCAACTCCAGACTTGCGGGAGATGGGGGCAATTCACCGGCCGTCAGGGCAGACCAAATGCTCGTGGCGTTGGTGCGCACTTGCAG